>SVQH01000008.1 GCA_015065425.1 Oscillospiraceae bacterium | reverse complement strand
TTCGCTCTCTCTTAAGAGTGCCTTGTGATTATATCACATCGCTTTCTCTTTGTCAAGAACTTTTTTTGATTTTTTTCGATTTCTTTTTTTCTTCAACAGAATCAACAAAGAAACCGAACAGTGCTTTTTGACGCTCGGTAATGATATCACATCTTAAACCTTTTGTCAAGCACTTTTTTTATTTTTTTCACACTCTTTACGGTGGACACGTTATCTCGCTGTCGCTCTCCCGAGTGCTTGGATATATTAACACAGGAAACTCCAAATGTCAACAGTATTTTTCACTTTTTTCGTCATTTTTTACAACGCATCCGGGTGTTTCTTGTACTATCTGCCATATATATACTTTTTTTCTTAATTAAACACAATATATTGTTTATCTCACAATATATGTACCTTTCAGTTTTTTTATTGACTCTTCTATACCGTCTTTTATACTGCCTTCTGCAACATCAAGAAGAGGCACCAGCACAAAATCTCTTTCATTCATACGAGGATGAGGCAACACAAGCTCCTCAGTGTTTCTTTCCTGTCCTATATATATAATTACATCTATATCTATTATTCTCGGACCGTTCCTGAATTCTCTTATCCGTCCCATGCCGGCTTCGATACCGAGACATACACCGAGAACGGCTTCAGGGGAAAGCGTCACACTGAGTCTTGCACAGGCATTGCAAAAATCCGCCTGTTCTTCATACCCCCAGGGTTTTGTTGTATATATATCTGAAAGCTTTTCCAATGTTATCCCCGGCACGCTGTCAAGTGCGGCAGCAGCCGCTTTTATATTTTCGACACCGTCGCCTATATTAGAACCGAATGCCACATACACCGTCTCAGCCATTTCTTTTTCTCCTGATTTCTACTGCAACATAATCAAAATCCGCATTTATGGGGGCATCGGGTTTTTTAAGACATATTTCACATTCCATTATTTCGGGAAACGTATTAAAAAGAGCATCGCAGACCTTTTGTGCAGCCTTTTCAAGCAAGTTATATTTTTCAGAAACAAATACTTCCCTGACTTTATATATTATTTCGGAATAACTTACCGTATCATTCACATTATCACTTTCACAGGGCTTATCCAGATTAAGCCACACGGCAATATCAAAAATAAAATTCTGTCCTTTTATCTTTTCTTCTTCATGCACTCCGTGGTAGGCAAACAGTTTAAGATTCTTTATTATTATTTTATCCATATATAATCACCTTATGATGTATCTTATCATAAGTTATATTCTAATTCAATATAAAAAAATATTGACACTCATTATATAATTATGTAATAATATTTTTATCATTAATGTTGAAAGGCGGATGCGAATGAAGAAAGTTTTACCAGTATTATTATCAGTAATACTTCTGTTTTCTTTCGGTGCAATGATATCCAATGCAACAAACGAATATCCATATAAAACAGAAGAATTCCTCGTAAGAGACCCTGCAATTCTTGTTCATGACGGACTTTATTATATGTACGGTACCGGTCTTGCCACTACGGCAGGTTACGGCTGCAGAGTCAGCCCTGACCTCGAAAACTGGTCAGAATCTCACAATGTTTTTGTAGCCGGCTCCGATTTCGATGCCGCAGGTGATTTCTGGGCACCGGAATGTCATTACTATAACGGCAGCTTTTATCTGCTCGCCACATACAAATCAAAAACAACCGGATTCAGAGGAACTTCAGTTTTTAAGTCCTCTTCCCCCCTCGGTCCGTTTGAAGAAATATCCGACGGACACATAACGTCCCACACTTCCGACAACATAGACGGCACTCTTTATATTGATGAAGACGGACAGCCCTGGATGGCTTATGTCTCTGAATGGACTTCTACTGATGACGGCATCGGCAGAATGGCTGTGGCACAATTAAGCAGTGACCTTTCCCGTTTTATTTCAGAGCCCAAAGAAATATTCAGAGCCGATGCTCCCGATTGGTCCGCATCTACCGTAACTGACGGTCCGTTTTTATACAAAACTTCAAACGGTTCACTTCTGATGCTGTGGTCCACCGTTTCTCACGAAGGCTATTGCGTAGGCATAGCAAGAAGCGATAACGGCAGAATTGACGGCAACTGGAAGCAGGAGCTGACAAGACTCTACTCAAAAGCATTTTTCCTTAATAAGAAAAATGCCTTCGACGGCGGACATCCGATGCTGTTTGAAACTCTTGACGGAAAACTCATGCTATCCATGCACACTCCGAACAGTGCTTCAGGCGAAGGTGAAAACAGAGTTTTTGAACACGCAGTATTTTACGAGCTCGAAGAAAAGCATGATACTCTGAGAATTGTTGATTTTTATTGTTTTAACAGATTTTTTGATATAATCACAACAGTATTCAACCGCATCAGCGATATATTTGAAGATTTTTTTCGGGTTATAACATAACAGTATAAGGGAAACAAATAAAATGAGAAAAAACATAAAAAAAGGTGTATTAAAAGGAAAAATTCTTATTTTTGTCTTAAGAAACATCATAAAAGGACCTGCTGTAAGAATACTTAAGTTTACAGATACCGAACATAAGATAAACGATCAGCCTTATCTTGTATTTGCAAATCACAGTGACATTATTGACCCTGCATATATAATAAAAACAATGAGACGATATGTCCGTTTTGTTATGAGTGACCATGTCATGAGAATGGGCATTGTCGGGAAGTTATATAATTTCATAGATTCTCCCATTGTCTTTGAACGCGAAAAAGGTACCGATGTTCTGTATGACACTATTGTTGACAACATCAAAGCAGGCATAAACGTTGCAATGTATCCCGAGGGAGCCATGACAAGCACGGGAGAAACAGGTTATATTTCAAAGAGAAATGCAGCACTTGTCAAAGAATGTGACTGTACTTTTGTCACATACCGCGGCAAGGGAGGCTATCTTAAAAAGCCCCGTTGGGCAAAAAACAGCCGAAAGGGCCCTATTTCCGGTGAAGTCGTAAATGTTTACACAAAAGAACAGATACGTGCCATGAGCGAAGAAGAATTATACAAGCATATTGTAGAAGACCTGTATTTCAACATATATGACGAACAGCGTATCAAGCATCATGAATATATAACCGAGGACCCTGCAGAGCATGCAGAAATCATCCTTTACGGCTGTCCTAAATGTAAAGAAGTAGGCTTCTTACGGACAAAAGGAGATAAAATTTTCTGCAACTGCGGCTTTGAAGCAACGGTAGACAACTACGGCTTCTGGCACAGCGATGACATGAAATTTGACAATATTGTTGATTGGGATAAATTCCAAAAAAACCTTCTGAAGGAAATCGCAGACAAAAAGAGGAATTCTCCGGAAGAAGTTTTCTGCGATAAGGAACAGATGATATATTCAGTGCATAATGCGGACAGTGTTACACTCACCGAGAAAGGAGAGATTCATCTTTACGGTGACCGAGTAGAACTTCTTTCAGACAAAGAAAACATCATCATTCCCATAGCTGATGTGGAGTCAATTAAAACTTCGTCAAAAATGAATCTTCTGCTGGTAACAAAAAAGGGCTATTATGAAATAAGAAGTCCCTATCCCCGTTCAGCAACAAAATACATTGTTGCAATAAGATATTTACAGGACAAAGAAAATTTATAATAATTAAGCATATTAAAAGACCTCGGGCAAAAACCTGAGGCCTTTTAATATTATCGGTTTTTTTGAAACAAAAGAATCCTTATCGACAGACTTTTGCAAACTCTGAGCTCTCAGTTCTGTCTGTAATCCTTAAGGAAGTCGCCGAGATCACGCATTGCTTTTGCAAGCTGCTCTGCTTCAGGGAGCATTACTATACGGAAATGGTCGGGGTCTTTCCAACTAAAGCCTCTGCCGGGAATTATCATAACGTGTTTTGAATGGAGATAATCCATTGCAAACTGCTGGTCATCTGTTATATTAAATCTCTTAATATCCAGTTTTGGGAAAATATAGAAGGCGGCTGAGTTCTTTACGTAAGAAACTCCTTCTATTTTATCAAGCTCTCTGCAGCAGGCTTCTCTTTGTTCATAAAGGCGTCCGCCGGGAACTATCATTGCCCTTGTACTGTCGGGATCGTCAAGTGCTGCGGGGATTACAAGCTGCATAAGTGCGTTTGCACAAAGACGCATAGCTGACAACTGCACAAGACCGGCGATAAAATCCTGAGCACTGTCCTTTGCACCGCTTACTACCATCCAACCGCAACGGAAACCGCAGACAATATGAGACTTTGAAAGACCGTTCATTGTGATACAAAGAAGATCGGGACAGAGAGTTGCTGTTGAAATATGTTCAAGGTCATCCATAACAAGTCTGTCATAGATTTCATCAGAGAAGATAACAAGCTGATGCTCTCTTGCTATGGTAACAATCTTTTCGAGAAGTTCTCTGGGATAAAGAGCTCCTGTGGGATTATTGGGATTTATAAGAACAATAGCCTTTGTCTTAGATGTAATTTTTGACTTGATATCATCAAGATCGGGATACCAGAGACTCTGCTCGTCACAGATATAATGTACAGGCTTTGCACCTGCGATATGTACCGAATTTGTCCACAGTGAATAGTCGGGTGAAGGAACAAGAATTTCATCCCCGTAATTAAGAAGTGCTGTAAGAGCCATTGTAACAAGCTCGCTGACACCGTTTCCGATAAACACATCATCGGGAGTGATGCCTTCAATGCCCTTTCCCTTATGATAATTGCAAATAGCTTCTCTGGCGTCGGGCATACCCTTAAGGTCGCAATAAGCCACAGCTTTATCAGCATTGTTAAGAAGAGCATTTCTGACAGAATCGGGCATCTTGAAATCAAAAGTTGCGGGGTTGCCCGTATTGAGTCTTAAAACATCAATGCCTTCTTTTCTCATTCTGTTGGATTCAACAAAAACGGGACCTCTGATGTCTGAATGAACAAGCTGAAGTTTATCTGATCTGTTAATCTCTCTCATATTAAAAAACCTCCTGTTTACGGCTGATAGGGCACGGGAAGGTGCTCTGTCTCCGATTCTATGCTTATAAAATTGTTATAACTGAAATATGCCCAGTACATTCTGAAGGGTTTGCAGAAATCATCTACAGGCACATAAAGCTGTTCTCTGTCAAGTCTGAGACAGGGTGCAAGCATTTTATTCTCACCGTCAGCAGTAATCATAATATCACTGTTTTCGGTAAATTCCGAAAATCTGTCATAGACCTCAAGCCTTACTTTTCCTGCCGTGTGCTTCGATTCGCCGCCCATAAACTTTACTATCTGGGCAGCAGGCACATACCACACACCGTTTACATTCTGCGGCAGTGTTCCCATTACACAAAGACCTAAATCATAGCCCTTGAATTTAATTCTCGGGCGGTTATATTTGGGAGCACGTCTTATGGGAGTTATCTCATCGGCTGTTTTGTCAATAACACATCTGTCAACTATGCGTCCGTCCTCAACATAAGCCGTAAGAGTACATTTATCGCCGGCTATATCAACTATTGAAAACATGGAAAGGTCTTCTTCATGCTCATAAGTACAGTCATTCCATACTTTTGGCACAACTCTCGTTCCGGGAGGATTCCGATTACCGCTTCCGATATTGTAATGTATTGTACCTTCAGAGGGTCTGTCGTAAAGACCGTTTGCCCTTCTCGGATACGAACGGGCATAGGAATGCTCATGCCCCGAGAACATGATGTCGTACTTTTCAATTCCCTCCATCATGGGAGGATATGTTTCATAACATTCAAGATTGGGTCCCGAATAGCACACGGGGAAATGGTGAGCCGCAAATTTCCATGTAGCATCGCTTTTGTCAGAAGTTTTTATAAGCCATTCATTTATATATTCAAATCCGCTTGTACCCGTCACCGCAAACATTGCATTGCCGTATCTGAAACAGTAATTGGGAACTATCCAGTTTTCAGGACCGTTTTCAGGATATGAATATCTTAACTGGTTTGTAAAATAGGTTGCATGTTCGGAATAATATTTTCCCGTAAAGGTAAAATAATCTTCAAATCCCATATCATCATGATTCCCCATGCAAAACTGAATGGGCGTAGATTCAATTATTCCCTTAAGCCCTTCAAAAAGACCTGTCCACTGCACATCCGTCTGACCGCAGTTTGTGTTATCTCCCGCAGTCAGAATAAATCTGCATTCGGGATGCTCTGAAAGTATCTTTTTTACAACTTCTCCGAGCACTGAATAATCAGCAGGAGGTTCAGGTCCTCCCGTCTGAACATCTGAAAGAAGAAGAAATGAAAACGGGGCAGCAGCATCTCCTGCACTCTTGAAACGGTAAACTTCACTTCTGAATTCATCGTTTCCGCAGGTGTATTCATATTCTGTATCGGGACAAAGGCCGTTCATATCCGAGAAGAAAAAACTGCTTTCGTCCACATCTGTCTTAAACGGATTTCTTTTTGCATCTGCTCTCATCCATCCGTCATTTGCCCCTGCTTTTCTGTATAAAGCATAACCTTCAGTGATTTTTACATCAGTACGCCATCTGACTGTCATACTCACGGAAGGGTCTTCTTTTATTGAAAGCATTATCTGATCGGGATATTCGCCCGACCCTCTTATTTTTTTCCATTGAAACGGTGTCATTGCGATTCCTTTCTGCTGTTATCAGCTGACAGTAAAACTCAGAGCAGAAAATTCCATATTCTGAGCACAGTTTGACACATCATTACCATTTTCGTCAAATGCAACCTGGAACATAGGACATTTGATTTTTATTTCAATTTCATCACCTGAAACGGCATCATCCGAAACAATATATTTTATGGTATAAATATCATTATCAAGAATATCGACACAAGTAGCGACAATACCTCTTATTGCAACATAAGGCTTTCCGTCCGCATCGGTCATTCCGTTTGCTTCAAGCTGAAATTTCTCTATACTTTGGCTTGAAGCAGATTTGTATTCAAGTATCTCATCCGCATAAAGATATATATCAAAGCATGCTGTTTTAGGAGCATTGGCAACATGAACGACAACGGAAATCTCTTCCCCGGGGGCAACCTCTGTCTTGTCACAGTTTAATGTCACCACAGGAGTCACAACTTCTGTGTTCACGGTGGTTTCTTCGGAATTATTTCCGCCGTTATTATCATTCTTACAGGCAGCAAATGAAACAAGTACAGACATTATCAACAACAAACTGATTATTTTTTTCATTATGTATCCTTTCTTCATCAGACAAAATCTCTGAGACGCTTACTGCGGTTGGGATGACGAAGCTTTCTTAAAGCTTTTGCCTCAATCTGACGGATACGCTCTCTTGTAACATTGAATTCCTTGCCAACTTCTTCAAGAGTTCTGGGATGCCCGTCTTCAAGACCGAATCTGAGGGACAGAACCTTTGCTTCTCTCGGAGTAAGGGTACTGAGTGCATTGGCAATTTCTTCCTTTAGAAGTGCCTGGAATGCAGCATCGGCGGGAGCAAGTGCTTCTTCATCGGGAATAAAATCACCAAGATGGCTGTCTTCTTCTTCACCGATGGGAGTTTCAAGGGAAACAGGCTCCTGAGCAACTCTCATAATCTCTCTTACCTTTTCTACAGACATATCAAGAACCTCTGCAATGTCATCAGCAGTGGGCTCTTTTCCGTTGAGATGGAGAAGCTGAGAATTTGCCTTTTTTACCTTATTTATAGTTTCAACCATGTGAACGGGGATTCTGATGGTTCTCGCCTGATCGGCAATAGCTCTTGTAATAGCCTGTCTTATCCACCATGTAGCATAGGTTGAAAATTTGAATC
Source organism: Oscillospiraceae bacterium (assembly GCA_015065425.1). Lineage (GTDB taxonomy): Bacteria > Bacillota > Clostridia > Oscillospirales > Acutalibacteraceae > RUG806. The sequence goes on along the minus strand of SVQH01000008.1, from coordinate 88,500 downwards.
CTTTTGTATAATCGAACTTTTCAACTGCCTTTATAAGACCGAGATTACCTTCCTGAATAAGATCAAGGAACTGCATGCCTCTGCCCGAATATTTCTTTGCAATACTTACAACAAGTCTGAGGTTTGCTTCTTCAAGACGGCGTTTTGCTGCAACATCATCCTGTGCAATTCTTATTGCAAGGTCAATTTCCTCTTCTGCCGTAAGAAGGGGGATTTTACCAATCTCTTTAAGATATACCTTTACAGGGTCATCCATTGTAAGAGCTTTACTGTCTTCGCCTGTATCATAAGCCTTTGCGATATCCGAGTCAAAGCTCAGCGTATCCATTGCAGTCTCACTCATATCATCGATAAGCTCAATGTTGTTCGCATCAATGAGTTCATAAAGTTTGTCAAGCTCTTCCACATCAAAATCAAGCTCGATCATGATACTGTCAATATCCTGTGTGGAAAGTTTACCCGACGCCTTACCTCTTTCAATAAGATGATTAATTACGGATTTCTTATCCTGTCCTTCCATTTTTATACACCCTCCGTTTTTTTCTTATCTCTTTTTTTTCTGAAAAGCTCCAGATAATCGTCGTCTGACAGTTTAGCTACATCGGGAGCTTCTTTTTTACTTTTTTCCTCAATCAGTGTAATTATACACTGTTCACATTCTTTAACAGCATTTTCAATTTCATTTGATTTTGTCAGAAGATATGAAAGATAAGCCATTTCTTCATTTTCATGATCTTCTCCGAAGGAGAAAAGGTCAAGACTTCTTCCTGACTCTATTCTTGTACGGATATCTTCAAAATACCGTCTGTTAAAGTCTGTCACAAAAATCTCAGCAGTGAGTTTACCCTTCAGTTTTTTAAGGTAATCAGGATTTTTCAGAAGTGATGCAAGAATAATTTCTTCCGCCTTGACTGCCCTTACATTACCCCTGAGCTCGGGATTCGGAGAGTTCTTTTTCTCCGTACCGAGAACGGCATTGAGAGCTTCACTGAACCGCTCATTTTCCTTAGCCTTCTGATTGAACCGGCTCTGCTTTTTTATCTGTGCCGCAATGGCATTCTTTTCAACATCCAGTTCTCCCGCAAGCTTGGATATGTATATATCTCTTTCAATGGCATTTCTGATACCTGCAAGTATATTTACCGCTTCATTGAGAAACCCCAGTTTTCCGTCTTCGGTTTTTATATCAAAACGGCTTTTTGCATCATTCAGAGCATACTCGGTATCATTCACGGCATCATTGATTATTGACGTCATTTTTTCTCTTCCCTGAGTTTTTATTATCTCATCGGGATCCTTGCCGCCGTCAAGATACATGACCTTAAGCTTGAGCGGGGCGGATGACAACATTGCAAGTGCTCTTTTTGTCGCTTTTTTTCCTGCCTCATCCGAGTCAAAGCACAAAGTAAGCTCATCACAGTATCTTGTAAGAAGAGAAATCTGCTCTGTTGTGAAAGCAGTACCGAGCCCCGCGACGGCATTGGTAAAACCTGCCTGATGCATTGCAATAACATCCATATAACCTTCACACAGAATAAGTTTTCTGTCATTGCTGTTTTTTGCAAAATTCAGTGCATAAAGTGCCTGACTTTTTTTGTAAACAACCGTATCCGATGTGTTGAGATATTTGGGTTTTGAGTCATCAAGAACACGTCCGCCGAAAGCAATGACATTCCCCCGCAAATCGATTATGGGAAACATAAGACGGTTTCTGAAAGCGTCTATAGTACCGCCCTTTGATGTCTTTTTTGCAAGGTCAAAGGCAACGAGGTCATTTTCGGAAAAGCCCTTGCCTTTCATATATTTTATAAGAGAATCCCAACTGTCGGGAGCAAAGCCGAGCCCGAAGTGTTTTACGGTTTCAGGAGTAAGCCGTCTTTTACTGAGATATTCCCTTGCAGCTTTTCCCGCAGGAGTACCGAGCATACCACAGAAAAACTTTGCAGCCTCCCTGTTTGCTTCAAAACACCTTCGCCTGAGTTTATTATACTCATCATCAACCGGGTCATTCGGCATCATCATCCCTGCTCTTTCACAGAGAAACCGTACCGCTTCCGTATAATCAAGCCTCTCGATATTTCTGACAAAGGTTATTGCATCTCCGCCGGCACCGCAACCAAAGCAATAATACGACTGATTTTCACGATATATATAAAAGCTGGGAGTTTTTTCCGTGTGAAAGGGACAAAGTGCATTCGGATTTCTTGAACCCTTGTGCCGTATTTCAGTATATCTTCCCACGAGCTCTTCAATGTCAGTTCTTGCCCGAAGCTCTGAGAGAAAATCTTCACTGAATCTCATTTCACACATCTCCTTATTTCGTCGTTACACTTATTATATATAATAAAAAACTTAAAAATCCTTCAATAGTTTTTAATTTTTTTACTTTTTTCTATAAATTGTTTGTTTGTGACCGTAAAAAACAAAATCAGATACTGTCAAACTTTTCACTGATTTTTTCTGCAGATACTTTACCGAAGGATGCTTCTGTAAGCTCTTTTCTGAAATGTTCCTCATCAGTTGAAGGTAGCCTGAATACAAGTGTCACATTTTCGGCAAAATCCGTACTTTCCGTTATTCCTCCGAATTCGGGAACAAGAGTGGAAAGTCTGCCGTAAAAACCGTAATCACATACGACCTTCAGCACACTGCAGGGACTCATTCTGATAATATTTGCACCGTCTACGGCAATTTTTGCACTGTGAGAATAAGCTCTCACAAGTCCTCCCGCCCCGAGAAGTATACCTCCGAAATATCTTGTTACAACCACACACACATCCGTAAGTCCGTTTTTCTTTATAACATCAAGTACAGGCATACCTGCAGTTCCCTGCGGCTCACCGTCGTCGGAATATCTCGAATATTCGGGACTTCTTATCTGATAAGCATACACATTATGGGTAGCATCAGCATGGCGTTTTTTTATTTCATTGACAAATTCCACGGCCTCTTCTGCCGTACTTACAGGGGCACAGTAACCGATAAATCTTGATTTATTGATAATATATTCTTCATCGTAACGGTGTTCTACCGTAATATATTCCTTCATATATTATTCCTCCGATACGAACAACATAATTGTAATCAAAAAAATACGAAAAAAACGGCATTTTACGAAAAAATGCCGTTCCATAAGCCAATGTCAACTTATTTGGTTTCGATATTATAGCGCTTCTTGAATCTGTCAACACGTCCGCCTGTATCAACGAGCTTCTGTTTACCTGTAAAGAAAGGATGGCAGCTTGAGCAAATATCAACACGAAGATTATCCTTTGTTGATGCTGTTTCAAAAGTTGCACCGCAAGCACACTTTACAACAGTGGGGTTATAGTTGGGATGGATTCCCTGCTTCATAATACGTTTCACCTCTTTCAATAAAGTTAACAGCATAAATAAACAGTCGAAATACACTTTTTTACATACTTCCGCTTAAATAGCAAAAGCATTTTATCATATCATTAAGAAAATTGCAAGAGTTATTTCAACTTTTTTCAAAATAATCACAGAGCAAGAGATATGCTTTTTCTCAATTTAAGAGAATACAGTATACATTCTTTGACACGAATATCCATTGACTTAGACAAAGCCTCCGCATAGAGCTCCATCTGCTGACGGTAACGGGGAACAAGAGTATTTATATCACTGATGTTATCCGTTTTATAGTCAACTATTACCGCACCGTCATCCTCGGTAAAAACAAGGTCAATTTTACCTATTATAACAGTCTTCTCATCGGAAAATATCTGAGGGATGTCTTTTTCTGTCTCACATATACTTTTTGCCATGGTAAACTGCTTTTCACGGTATATTTCAAGTGCCTTTTCTGCCCGTTTCATTATATCGGAATTTACAAAGACCTTAATAGCATCCATATCCACCAAAGAAGCCTGCTTATCGGTAAATCTCCCCTCGTTTACAAGTCTTCTGCACTCAGAAAGAGGATCTGTTTTACAAACTGAAAAATCACAGTACTGTAAAAATCTGTGGGTAAAAGTGCCGATATCCGCCGGTGAAAAAGAACTTGCAAACATGAAAGCCGGAACAGCTTTTCCGAAAGACGCAGCATCAAAATGCTCGTCCTTCATGGAAGATGCGGTATGCTTGGATAATAAAGATGCAACAGGGGCATACTTATAGCTGAAAGATGCCCTGCGTTCAATTTCCCGAACAAGCTTATCATCGGCAATGACACTATCTTCTTCGGCAATCTCCTCTGAACACACCTGCGGAGTTTCTATGTACTCTACTTCAAGCACACCCTTCGGATTCATGGGCATAAGCCTTTTTCTTATACTGTTAAGATCGGGATGTCTTAAAAATGCATATAAAAACCAATCGGCAGCACTTACCGCATGCTTTATGAGATACGGACTTACCGAATCGCAGTTTGACAGGATATATTCAGTATCTGAAAGCTTTTTTTCGGGATTTCTGAGTGTAACGGGTATATAAAGCTTCTGAACAGCTCTTGTCAGGGCAACATAATATACACGCAGTTCCTCCGACATGAGATTTCTGTTGATTTCCTTTCTCACGGCAATACATGACAGGGTATCAAATCTTTTGATATTTTCAGGTTCATTTCGTTTCATACCGAAACCCATTTCGTGATTTATAACAAGAGCCGATGTTATGTCACTTTTGTTGAATTTTTTAGATGCACCTGCGATAAACACAAATGGAAATTCGAGGCCCTTTGACTTATGCATACTCATTATACGTACTCCGTCACCACCGCCCGATGAACCTATATCGGTTCCGCTGTCACGGAGTTTTTCAATATATCTTACAAAGCCGCCGAGAGTTGCAAAGGATTCATTGCTGTTTTCAGCTTTTTCAAGAAGAAGCCGCAGATTCTTTTTACGGCTCTCCCCCTCACTCATGGCACCTGCCACAGCTTCATAAGCAGTGTCCGAGTATATTTCGCGAAGCACATAACCGACATCCGAGCAGGCAGAGAGATTCTTGTAATAATTAATACTCTCGGCAAGACGGGCACATTTTTCGTTATTGTCACGCATCCCCTTAAGTACACAGGAATAAAGTGAATTTTTTCTGCCGTATTTTATTCTGAGCTGTGCACAATCATCGGCAGAGAAACCGAAAAGCGGAGACATCATAACAGCAAGAAGGTCCGTATCCCTACCCGGATTATCTATAACTCTGAGATATGAAACTATTGTCTTGATTTCTGGAGTTTCAAAAAAGCTCTGTGACACATCGGAGGATACGGGAATACCGAGCTTTTTCAATGCCCTTATATAAACGGGAGCAATTCCCGAGGGCGAACGCATAAGTATACAGAAATCGGAAAAAGATGCTTTTTTACCGGATGAAAGCTCTGTTCCTTCTTCAACTGCAGCTTTTATTTTATCTGCTATATATGCCGCTTCCGTCTCATAGGCATTTTCTCCGCTTGTGCCGAGGACGGCAAAACAAACCTCTTTACCGTCATACTCCTTTGCACCCGACGGAAAATTAAGTCTTTCATCGTCATTGTATTCTATCTCTCCGCACTGACGGGACATTATGGAAGAAAAGATAAAATTCACTGTATCAAGTATTCCCTTGCGGCTTCTGAAATTTTCTCCGAGTATTATTTTTGAACGTATTTCTTTACCGTCATAGTAAGGAAACTCGTCGCACTTTTCTATGAATATCTCGGGACTAGCAAGTCTGAAACGGTAAATACTCTGTTTTACATCTCCCACGAAAAACATATTATTACCGTCTTTTGATATGCTTCTGAAAAGCCCGTCCTGAGCCCTGTTCGTATCCTGATATTCATCTATCAGTATTTCACTGAATTTTTCACTGAGCTCTCTTGCAAGAGGTGTTTTTTTATCTGATGCCCCTGCATCATAAAGAAGCTTCAGGGCAAAATGAGAGATGTCGGAGAAATCGAAAGCAGATATCTCTTTTTTCATTGAAAGAAGCTCTCTGTTAAATTCATTAACCGTTATTACAAGCTCTGAAGCTATCTCTGATATTACCGCAATATCCTCGCGGTTCTCATCTTCGGTAATATTGAAATATTCTCTTATAGAGGAAATAATCTTCTTTACTTTGTCTCTTTTGGCTGTTGCACTGAGTTTTGAAGGGTTATTCGCATATCCCCTGCTTACTCTCGGGAGATTGTGCGGTTTACTGTAAAAGACTTCTTCAAGATGTGCAATTATCTCTGTCTTTTCATTCCATGACACTTGTTTTATCCTTGCAAGTGCATCCTTGAGCATTTCGTATTCCGCACTGAAATGTCCCATATAATCGCCTGCAAGTGTTTCATCTTCATCTATATCTTTAATAGCACAGCCAAAAAGATAAACACAGAACTCCAGGTCTGAATATACCTCTTTAAGTATCTTTTCTCCCCATATTCCTTCTTCGGCAGAAGTAGAAATAAATTGACACCGAACACCGTTTAACCATTCTTCGGGATCAGGCTCACTCATTGAAAAATCTGAAAGTTTTATAACAACATCAATAAGCCTTCTGTCGTTTTTGCCCGATTCAAACATAGCTGCAAGAGGCATGAAGGTTTCTGAATTTTCAGTAAATCTTTTTTCAAGTACACTTACCGCAGCCTTTGTTTTCAGTTCAGCGTTCTCACCTGCTTCAAGCATTCTGAAATCTGCATCTATCCCGAGAAGATGAAAATTTTCCTTCACAAGAGCCATGCAGAACGAGTCCATGGTGCTGACCTGCATTTCACCCAACCGTGAAAGCAGAAGAATTCTCTCATTTCTGTCGCTGTTCATTAATACTTTGTCGGAAGCGATTCTTTTATATATTCGGGAACGCATTTCCGCAGCAGCAGCATTTGTAAAAGTAACAACAAGAAGAGAATCAGGAGAAACAGGATTTTCACTGTCTGTAAGCTTTCTTACAATTCTTTCAACAAGAACACTGGTTTTTCCGCTTCCTGCCGCAGCAGAAACAAGTACGGTTCCGCTTTTAGCCTCAATGGCATTTTTCTGTGCCGCAGTCCATATTCTATCAGCCATTATTCTCTTCTCCCTTCAGTTTATTTACCGCCTTTTCGTGATTGAGTCCCAGAGGTTCTCTCACGGGGGCCTGCTCGTCCCGTCTGCAGATGTCTTTATAATCACAGTAGTCACACGTATATTTATATGCTCCGCCTATAAGCGGCAAAGCTCCGATTCTTCCCTCATGCAGTGCCGTTCCCATATCGGTAAGCTTTTTATCCGTAAGTTCATGAAGCAGTCGGAATCCGTTCAGAGATAAAAATGAGCCTTGCAGCCGTCCCTTATCATCTATACGGGCATCAATAAAAATACCTGCACAGTCTTTTTCCATGGCAGAAAGAATTTTCTCATCTTCAAGTATCATTCCGTTCATTCTGCCGTTACGAAGTCTCTGAGCTGCAATTTCATCTGAATCCGCACTTCTCGGAAGATAATCTCCCGAGCTGTTGGCAGGCACATAAAGAATTCCAGCAGGGACAACATCTCCGTATCGCTCTTTTCCGTTGTCCCATATACACATGAGATATATAAGCATTTGCATATTCAGCCCGTCGAAAACATCGCTGAGCTTAAAATCTTTTCCGCCCGTTTTATAATCAACCACACGGATGTAGGCTTTATTCTCATCTTCATAAATATCAACCCTGTCAACTTTTCCGCCTACAGTTATACTTCCTCCGTCGGGAAGGTCTTTTCTGTAGGGTGGCATATCTTTTCCTTCGGATATTTCAAGCTCCACATCTGCCACTGAGAATTTACTGACGGAAAATTCCCTTATCATACGGGAAATAATCTCAAAAGCCGTTACCTTTGCACGGTCAAGACTTCTGTTGAGAAGTACACTCTTGTCTTCTCTGCCTCCCATATAATCAGTAATAAACGCTTCTGTCTTTTCGCTGATTTCTTCCCTCAATTCACTCCCCGTAAGACATATAAGCTCTTCATTTTTTCTTCCGAGAAGTATCTTTTCAAGAAGATGATGTATAAGAAGTCCGTTGATTCTTGCATCAAGGTCTGCGGGATGCAGTTTTTTTACATTCATACCGTACTGACAGAAATATTTGAAGGCACAGCTGTAGAAAACCTCTGCTTTTGAAGGTGAAATATACATATCCTTGCCGAAAAGCTCCACTGCAGTTTCACCGTCTTTGATTACTGCAGGTTCTTCATGCACAACAGCTTCAACGGCACAGAACTTATGTGCAAACGGACTGTTTTTTACATACTCTTTAAGTGAAGCGGAATATACGGTGTTTTCACCGAAAACCGAAGCACACTCCTCAAAAGCACTCTCAACACTTCCTATTTTGTCTAAAGAACTAAGAGAAGAAGCATTAATATGTGCCGCACGGGGAACAGATGCTTTAATTTCACTTATTATTTCCGAAGGCTCAAGTGCCGCAGAATCAGTTCCGGTCAAGGAATACGAAACATAAAGTCTCTTTTTTGCATTGACAAGCACCGAATATGCAATCATCCGTTCTTCCGAATACATATTTTCGGGAATATTTTCAAGATGAAACTCATTATCTGACAAAATTCGTCTTTCTGCTGAGGTAAAAAGCCCGCCGCTTACGGGAGGACAAGGGAAAACGCCTTCATTACATCCCAGCACAAATACCGCTTCAGGCTCCAGATGTCTGGTTCTTCCCGCTTTTCCTATAACTATCTCATCCACACCCGCAGGTATTCTTCCCACATCACCCGCAGAAAGAATTATTTTAAGCAGCTCATAAAAACTGCGGGCAGTAATCTTTCTTTCACCAATAGCCTCATAAAGTGCATCAAGAGAAGACATTATTATATCCCAGACCGCTGAACATTCAAGAGCCTCCCCTTCTTTGCCGTGCTCATGAAGATATTTTGCATAAGAGAGAAAATTTGCCGAAGCATCCGTCCTGACAAGAAACTCGTACAATGCTCTGCAGCATTCTCCCCCATTGCCCTTATCAAGTTTTCTTTTAAGTTCCGTAAGAGGAGTCACAACTCTTTCACGTAAAGACTCTATTACGGAAAGCCTCTCTTTCGCTTTTTCACTGTTATCCTCACCGAAGCCGTCGGGATGCCCCGTAAAGGCTCTCAGCCAACCGCTTCTGTCTATCTGCCATATATAAACATAGTTTTCAAGCAGAGAACACTCCTCTGCACTTATACCGCATATTCCGGTCTTGATGTAATTGAACATCTCTTCCGTGGTGAATCCGAAGGCGGCAATACTTACAGCAGATAAAAGCATTTTCACAAGGGGATACTGGAACAGAGGAACTCTTTTGTCTTCAAACACGGGAATTCCGTATTTTTTCAGTGCAGCAGTCATGGCCTTTGTATAAAGCGAACCTCTTTCAGTAATACTGATGTCACGGCAGCGAAGCCCCTTCTCATCAAGGAGCTTCTTTATTTCAAGAGCGACGGCATCACATTCGTCATACTTATTTTTTGCAAAAATTACAGCAACATCATCGGTCTCTTCTTCATAAACATTTTTTTCGTCGCAGAAAAGCGAATCCTCAAGCACACTGAGAGCAGGAGAAGGATTGGTTCCTTCTATTTTGATTTTTTTGCAAGGTACGCCTCTTTTATCGGCACATTGTCTCAGTATGTTGCAATTTTTTACGGCATGCGTAAAAGCGGTACTGTCATAAGCATTCATGCTGTCGGGAGCTGATACGGAAACATAGCACGCTTTGCAGCCTGCCATTATCTCCTCCATAAGTTTTATCTGTGCCCCCGTAAAACCTCTGAAATCATCAAAAAAGATATATGCATCGCTGAATATTTTGTTGCGTGAGAGAAACTCCTGCATAACTCTGATATTATCCGATGCATCAGAAAACCTCTCACCGAGAGAAGCCTCATATAAAGGAAATATTCTCGAAAGCTCCCCTGTTTTCTTTTTCAGTATTCCCTCTGGAAGACTTTCCGAAACCTTCATAAGGTCCTCCGTAATAAATCCTGCCTGTCTTATTTCCGAATACTCTTCAAGAAGCTTTTTGACGAGAGAAGGCTTTCCCGAATGATTACGGTATATTTCAAGCTCTGTTTCACAGTCACGTACCGCAAGACTCATGAGCACATTTCTTGCCGCCTCGTCAGCCTCGGGCTTTACCCGAAGACCGTTACTTTCAAGAACATCCCGGCTGAGATGTGTAAAGCTCGTAACTGTCAGTTTATTACTGAGTTTCTCACCGTAAGTAAACAGAAAATCTCTGTCCCTGTCAAAACTTGCCTGCTCGGGCACGATAAGATATACCCTCTCACCTTCATTAAGCAAGGAGCAAATCTTTTCGGATATATATTCTTTTTTTGCGGGAAAATAAGTACCTTCCAGAAAAACCAGCATATTTTTCCTCCCGTTTTTTCATTTTCTTTGATATTTTAACATCCGCATTGTACCATCAAGGGGACTTGTCATTATTTTCATCAAGTACCCTGCAGAATTTTTCACTGTCACATATCAGAATTCTGGGATCATTTTCGAAAGCAAAAAGAATATTTTCCTTTTCCTGAGGAAGCATCCCCGAATCAATTACTGCAACAAAGCATCTTGATATAAGTCCTATTGCCGTAAGTATACTTATTACACAGCTGACCTTCACGGCACATTCTCTGTCATCCCTGCCGAAAGGACATACCACATAAATATTATCCTTTTTATCGGGCCAGACGGCTTTTATCATAATAAAACTTATGACAGTGATAACACCTATAACAAAAAACAGCACGACAAATGCGAATATTATACTCTTATACATAAAAAGCACCCCATAACATTATATGGAATGCTTGATAATATGTGCGAGTCGGTCTGTAAGCCGGGTTCTGTCATTTAAGGCAATCATCTGTCTTGGCACGGAATTGCTCCCGTGCTCACGCCACCTTTCAAAGTTATGGCCGAGCAGACCACTTTTATCGGTGTTGCTCCGGATAGGGTTTACAGGGCATAGCCGTCTCCGGTATGCCGGTGAGCTCTTACCTCGCCTTTCCACCCTTACCTGTAATACAGGCGGTATATCTCTGTTGCACTTTCCCTTAAGGTCACCCTCGGCGGCCGTTAGCCGTTATCCTGCTCTATGGAGCCCGGACTTTCCTCACACAGAAAAAACTGTGCGTAATTGCCCAACCTACTCACGGTTACATTTTAATACAAATATAATAAAAAGTCAATTAAATAAAAATACCTTTTTCTGTATTGAATTCTTTTCTGCTGTATGTTATTATAAATATGTATGCGAATAAATATGAGGTTTTTGATAATGAGTAAGCTTTTTGACATTTTCGTAAGGTCCTACGCACTGTCTCCCGAAAAGGAACCTGAGTTTTTTTCTTACATTGGAGATCTTTATTGTACGGATGAAGTACAGTCCATGCGTGTTTATCCTCAACACAGTGATGCAAACCGTCTTGACCACATCCGTGCGGTAACTTATATGTCATATATTCTGTCAAAAAAATTTTCGCTTGATGCAAAAGCGGCATCAAGAGGAGCACTTCTTCATGACCTCGTTTATTATGACTGGCATGACCCTGATATAAGCCACCGTCCCCACGGCTACAGACACCCTGCATTTGCTGCGACAAATGCAAAACTTCTATATCCCGAACTTTCAAAAAAAGAGGAACGGATAATTCTCAGACACATGTGGCCGCTGACACTGCTGCCTCCTTCATCAAGAGAGGGCTTTATCGTTACTTTTTCCGATAAATACTGTGCATCAGCAGAAATGCGTGTTACAAAAAAAGAAAAACATAAAAAGAAATTTAAGGAAAAACTGGTTAAAATAAATAAGGAACTCGGCAAATAATAAAATAACGGAGAATTTCAATGCTCGAACAATATAACCCTATTATAAATTATATTTTTCTGTTTTTTATGTTCAGCGGCATCGGCTGGGCAATAGAATCAACTTACCGCTCCCTGGGAGAAATGAAAATAATCAACAGCGGATTTCTTTACGGCCCCTTGTGTCCCATATACGGCACGGGCTGTCTCGTGTTTGACCTTTGTCTCGTACCCCTGTCAGAACCAATAGGTAAAAGGCTCTGGATAGTGATTTTACTGGGTATAGTTCTTGCCGACACCGTCGAATATGCAACAAGCTGGATCATGGAAAAGCTTTTCCATGCCCGTTGGTGGGACTATACCGGAAATTTTCTGAATCTTCACGGAAGAATATGCTTCCGTCACTCATGTTACTGGGCTCTTTTCGCTTTCCTGTATGTTTACTTTATAGCTCCCATGTACAGGCTTCTTCTGACATATATAAATCCCACAATAATGTATATCTGCGTCGGTGTCTTCTTTGCCGTTTTCACTGTAGACCTTATTCTCACACTGAAAGCGGTTGCAGACATAAACAAATTCATGAAAAAGCTTTCAGGGCTTAAGCAGACAGTTTCAAATTTCGGAGAAAACATGAAAGAAAAAGCTGGAATTCTTATAAGTTCACCTGAAGAAAGTAAACTCATTGAATGGAAAAATGAAGTAGCCCGCCAGTATACCGATATTAAAAATCAACTCAACACTCTTGAAAACTCAGATAATAAGAACATAAGACGAATTTTTTCCATATACGGTTCGGTAAAAAACGCGGCGGAAGACGGCATTTATGAAGTTGAATCCCGCTGGGAAGAGCTGAAATCCCATTTTACCGACAGTGACGGAGAAATGATGTAAGGAGACAATCATCATGACATACATATACAAAACAAGCGGTACATGTGCAGCTTCTATTGAAATAGAACTCACAGAAGACAATATTATCGAAAATGTACGTTTTATAGGCGGTTGCAAGGGAAATACACAGGGAATAAGTGCTCTTGTAAAGGGAATGAGAGCTGAAGACGTCATTGACAGAGTGTCCGGCATCCGTTGCGGATTCAAGCCTACCTCATGCCCTGACCAGCTCTCACTGGCTTTGAAAAAAATGCTTGAGGAGAAATAATAATGGCTCTTATACTTGCTTCTGCCTCTCCGAGACGCAAAGAGCTTCTCGGTTACATTACGAAAGACTTCACGGTAAGAGTTTCCGATGCAGACGAAACCACAGACCCTTGCATGGATGCGAAAGATACAGTTTTACACCTTGCAAAAATCAAGGGGGAAGCCGTTCACAAAGATTATCCCGAGGATACGGTTATATCAGCCGATACCGTGGTAGTACTCGGAAACAACATTCTCGGAAAGCCGCACTCGGAAGAAGAAGCCTTTTCAATGCTGAGAAGTCTTTCCGGCAGGACTCACGAAGTATATACGGGTGTATACATTATTACTCCTGATGAAACATCTTGTTTTTATGAAGAAACACAGGTGAAATTCTGTGAACTTTCCGATGATGATATAAGAAAATATATTGCCACGGGCGAACCCTTTGACAAAGCAGGTGCTTACGGAATACAGGGAAAAGGCTGTACTCTTATAAGTTCGATTTCGGGGGATTACTATAATGTCATGGGACTTCCTGCAGCAAAACTCAACAGGACATTGAAAGATAAGCACATTATATGATATTATCCCGCATAAGAAATGCGTTTTTCCCTCCGAGATGTGTCTGCTGTGACGGAATCACCGAAAATGATTTTCCCGTATGTAAAAAGTGTCTCGGCAACGTTTTACATCCTTATCCGAAGAAAAGCCGTTGCAGTATATGCTTCATGAAACACGATGCCTGCATCTGTGCAAAAAGACAGTTTTTTGAAAAGCTATCCGTTTCACTTCCCTATGAAGGTACGGCAAGACGTACCATACATAAGCTGAAATTTCGCAGCCGTCCCGACCTTATTGAGAATTATGCAAGGCTTTTGTTATATTCCCTTAATGAAAGAGATATGCTGATGGATACGGATTATATCACTTATATTCCCATGTCGGCTTTTGCAAAATTCAGAAGAGGCTACAATCAGTCACATCTGCTCGCCAAAAAGCTTTCTGTCCTTACGGGTATTCCCGTAAAAGGATTTCTCGTGAAATACAAGGCAACAAAAACTCAGCATTCCCTCGATTCCTACAGCAGAAGCGGAAACCTTCTCGGAATGTTTGAACCCGATAAAAAATATCTTGATGAGCTTGAAGGGAAAACCGTTGTCATCATTGATGATGTCATGACCACGGGAAATACTCTCAACGAGACGGCAAAAACCTTACTTATATTCGGGGCGGGAAAGGTTTATGCCGCTTGCTGTACTGTAAAAAAAACAAAAAAACCGTTGAACACGGAAAAATAATATGCTAATATACAGTTAAAAGCAACTAACGAAAGGATGACTCTTTATGAAAAAACTGCGTTCGGCTCTTGCTGTAGCTCTCTCTGCCGGCATGTGCCTCCCCTTTGCTTTCGGTGCCGCCGCTTCAGCCAATGACGGTGCATACGAAATTACCAATCCTTATGAAAACATCAACTGGGAAACAGTAAACACTTACAAAACAGCACTCCACACTCATACAAATGCAAGTGACGGTGACGACTCTCTTAAAGCTTCCGTTGAACGCCATGTTGAGGCAGGTTTTGACATTGTTTCTACCACCGACCACGGTACTGTCAATTATTCATGGGCAGCCCCCAATCCCAATAAACTCATCCACGGTGTAATGAGTCTTGTGGGAAAAAGCGAAGGCGAGCTTCTTTATCTCGGTAAAGAAGGTACTTTTGACAACGGTACTGCTTATACTTATGGTACAGCCGACAACGGTGATGATTATCTTACACTTGACAGCGGCAAGAAAATACTCAGAGTTCCCTTCGGAATTGAAAACAACGCAGTTTCCGTAAATGCTCATGTAAACAGCTGGTTCGCTGACTACGTTGACAACACCATCACCACTTATGAAGATGCAGTAAAAGGTGTTCATAATCTCGGCGGTGTAAGTGTTATCAACCATCCCGGTGAATACACCAAGGCAAGATATGAGCTGAGATCAGAAGATGCATATAATGAAAAGAATGCTACTTATAATTATTATATTAATAAGTTTGCTTCTCTCATTGACAGATATGACACATGTATCGGCATCGACATGAATTCAAAGGGCGACAACAGAACCCGCTTTGACAGAATCCTCTGGGATAATCTTCTTATAAGATTTTCTGCAAACGGTGAAAATGTATATGCCATAGCTTCTTCAGACGCACATCAGCTCAGCGTTATAGATACAGGTTATACACTTGCACTCATGGAAGAACAGACTTCCGCTGCTCTTAAAAATGCCCTTCTCAACGGCGAATTCTTCGCAGCAAGCCATTGTCTCGGAAATTATGACGAGCTTGTTGACATTGCAGCAGCTCTTAAAGATTTCTACGGCGAGACAGAGCTTTACAACAAGGTTAATTCCACAGCACTTTCAATGGCTGCAAAAATCGAAGGCATAGAAAACGGCGAATATGATGCAGATGAAAGCATCGGTATTACATATTCAACGCTGGATGATAACGGCTATAATCCCTGCGAAGCCGACCCCAGAATTACTTCCATTGAAGTAAATGAGCAGACAGATGAAATTACTGTAAATACTGCAGATGCACTTATTGTTCGTTTCATTTCAAACGGTGAACTCTTATGTACAAAGAAGGCAGGAGACGCAACAATAGATCTCAATGATTATGAAGATGTACTCGGAAACTATGTAAGAGCAGAAGTTTTCGGCGAAGGCGGTATTGTTTATACTCAGGCATTCCTTCTCAATGCAGACTCTCTCAGCGGTTCTTCATCTCCCGTAGAAGGCAAATACTTTGATCTCGGTGTACTTGATTTCCTCTTTGCTGAATTCAACAACTGGTACGCAATTATCCTCAGATTTTTTGCAAATCTTTTCTGATAACACCAATTAATCATTCATAAAATCGGTAAAGATACAGACTTTTCAAACAAAAAAGTCTGTATCTTTTTTTAATATGTTTTTAACGAAAACACTGAAAAAAATTACTGTTTACATAAAATTTTATCAATTTTTCGCCAAAATATAGTAAAAAATAAGCAAAAATCGGCACTTTGCTATTGACAAACGAAAAAATATTTCGTAAGATATGATTGTTATATTGTTAAAGAGAGTAAGATATGATCTCAAAAACGAAGGATTTTTCACAGTCGACAGATGAAACCCTTGTGGCACTTGCCCGTGAGGGCTCTTTACAGGCACAAAGCTGTATCATAGAACGGTACAGAGACTCCGTCCGTATGACAGCTGCCTCAAACCTCAGCAGATTCGGTTCCTGCTGTTCCCTGTCTTCGATTGAATTTGATGATTTATTTCAGGAAGGACTTTTAGGACTTATGTCCGCCATATACTCCTTCAAAGAAGATAAGAATGTCACTTTCAGAACTTATGCAGCAAAATGTATCTCAAACAGCATAAAGACTGCGATCAAAACCTCCATACGAAAAAAGAATACTCCTCCGGGGGGGATAGTGTCACTTGACGATATTGACATCCCCGAAAGATTCTCACTTGAAGATAAAATTATTTCTGCCGAAAGCACAAAAAGGATATATGACTTTTTCAAAAACGGGCTTTCCGTACTTGAAAACAAGGTCATACGAATGCACCTATCGGGACTTTCATATAAAGAAATTGCCGATACTCTCGGCATTTCCGAAAAATCGGCAGACAACGCAATTCAGAGGGTCAGAGGAAAATTAAGCAAGTTCTTGAATACAAACCGTTCATAACAGCCGATGCTGTGTGATATATACCTGAAATAACCTTCGGGTTACGGTACGGTAAAAAAATTTATAGCGAGGTAGCAAAATGTACGAAGACAAAACACTCCAGTGCAAGGAATGCGGCAACGAGTTCGTGTTCACTGCAGGCGAACAGGAATTCTATGCTGAGAAAGGTTTCGTAAACGAACCCCAGCGTTGTAAGGAATGCCGTAATGCACGTAAGCAGGCAGCTAAGGGAGAAAGAGAATACTTTGTAACAACATGCAGCCAGTGCGGCGGCGAAGCAAAGGTTCCCTTCAAGCCCCGTGATGACAGAGCTGTTCTTTGCAGCGAATGCTTTGCAAAGTCAAAGGCTTGAGTTCTATCACATGATTGATGAAAAACAAAGAGCACAACATAAATTAACGGCATAGCATTTGCTTCAAAGCTATATCTGTTTTTACTGTGCACATATCACAATAGTTTATCAACAATCGGAAGATGTACCTGAAAGGGTGCATCTTTTTTTTGCAGTCAAAGCCTCCTGCACAGTCGGCTCCTGATTCAAGTATTGCTTTTCGGTTACAGCTCGTGATATAATTAATAAAAATATATGATTTTTCGAGGTGAAGCAAATGAACAAAGAAAAAAATACTATTTTATGTATCACAGAAGCCCTTTTCCTTGTTATAACTGTGGGAGCACTTGCTGTGTATTATCCTTTTTTCATTTCATGGTCAAATACAGCCATGCTGATTATTTGTCCCTTGCTTGCAACACTCGGTGCAGGCGGACTCGCTGCAAATGCAGTTGCAGCAGATAAAAATGCTTCAAAAATACGCATTGCATTATCCGCAATTATAACAATGGCAGTGTTTTACGGTCTGCAATGCGGAATCTGTCTGATTTTGAATAATACACTTGATATCGGAAAGAATTTAATAGTTTACGATAGCAATGAGTTTGCAATTTGCTGCTCTTATATCGTCGTATTTCTGCTTGTTGCAGTTCTCATAATTTTGTTTTTCAGACGGCTTTACGGAAAAAAGCCGGCAACGGCAGCCGGCGTCATATCAGTTTTTGCGGTCTGTGTTTTCGGTCTTGTCTGTTTCAGAACCATTCTGCCGACACATTGGATGTATCCCGTTTACCGTGTGTTTGTTTCGCAGGACGGAGTCCAAACAGAAGAATCAAAACTCAGTTACGGCTTTCAGTATGCCGCAGTCAAGATTCAGCCGACAGATAATATCACGGATAACGGCAAGTTTTCAATATCTCTTGCAAAAAATGAACGCGAAGGCTGTCAGCTCAGCATAGCGGCAAAAGAGGATATGCCGATAATTGTCACCGTAGGAGACTTTACAAACGAAGCCGGCAACACACTTGAAACCTCCGTATTCCGTGAAGCTTATATAGAGGTACCGTACAAGGGTGGTATTTTCTCGGATTATTTCCCTGACGGTCTCATTCCTTACGATGAAAAAACACCGGTTACGGTTGAGAAAACAATGAATCAGACATTCTACATAGAAACCGTGAGTTCCGCTGATACACCGTCAGGAACATATACAGCCCCCGTAGAATTATTATACGAAGGCAAAGTCATTGCCAAAACTTCAGTCACTGCACAGGTCTGGGATTTTACACTTCCCGAGGAATCAGCATTAGAAACCGCAGTAGGATTAACCGGCGAAATTTTTGAGCTTGCGGCAGGTCTTGAAAACAATATGTACGGCATAAACACCTGGCTGAGCTTTTATGACGGAAGTATTGAGCTTACAGAAGCACAAAGAGATGTCTACAAGACATACTATGATTATCTGTTAGAGCACAAGCTCTGTCCGAATCATTTGCCCTATGATATTCTGGACGAGCGGGCAGATGCATATATGAGTGACCCGCGTGTGACCGCCTTCTGTATACCGTACCCTGAAGATGACGAAAAGCTTCTGGCTTACTGGGAAAAGGTCAATTCAAATCCTGACTGGGCAGAAAAAGCATATTTCTATCCCGTTGATGAGCCGACCAATACTCAGGGACGAATTGAATCTTTCACAGAAAGAACAGCACGTCTTGCTGAGCTTTGTCCCGGATATCACATGGTCTCCCCGTTTACATCAAACACTCAGATTACCGATATGAACGGCAACACTATGCCGGTTTACCTTTTCGAGGAAGACAAATGCGATATTTTATGTTCTATTATTGACACTCCCGATAAGGATACAGGCTTCACAGAATGGCTCTCAAACAGGCTGTCGCAGGGCGACAGAGCCTGGTGGTATGTCTGCTGCGCTCCTTCGGATGACAGCGGATACTGTAATTTATTTACATATCAGAATGCTGTTAAACACCGAATGATGTTCTGGCAGAATTTTGCCGCAGGTTATCAGGGCTTTTTGTATTATGCAACCTGTAACCTGTGGGATTACGCTGACCCGTGGACAAATTCCATCACATTTGCGGAAGCGTTTGTAAATAATACAGGTGCCGATGAGGCAGGTGACGGATTGCTGCTGTATCCGGGACCGCCCGTTGGCGAAGAAGGTCCTGTAGGTTCATTAAGACTTAAATGTGTAACCGACGGAATAGATGACTTTGACTATCTCACCCTTGCCGCAGAAAAACTCGGCACGGACACGGCAAATGAATATGTCAACCGTCTTTCAAAAACATACACGGACTATTCACTTGATGCCGGGGAGCTTTATGCCGTTCGCCGTGAATTGGGCGAAGCTCTCGCAAAATAATAACAGCGTCTGACAATTTTTCCGTTGCAAAAAATTGTACCACTGTTTCAGTCAAAAATACGTCTTCACCGTATGCCTACGGCGGAACGTTTTCGGATAATCCATCGCCGAGGGAAGTTTGCTTCCCGTTCGGCGGGACATAAAATCTTTTTTTACTTTACAGTAAATTTCCTGTAAAGTAAAAAAATCCCCTTAAAACATTCCTGAAGCTTTGACGTTTCAAGTGTCTGTTTTAAGGGGATATTATTTTACTGTACTTTGACTTTCTTATTTGCAAATATTTACTCTGTCTTTATACTGAACTGTGAAATTGCATCTTCAAGGGCTTTTACCTGTTCGTCGCTTGTAGCCCATGATGCACAGAATCTGACACATGAGTGTTCATCGTCTACTCTGCACCAATAGTCCCATGAGAAATTTTCGGAAAGTATCTCAAGAACCGTATCGGGAAGAACGGGAAACTGTTGATTTGTATTACTCTCATAAAGGAAAGTGAACCCCGCATTTCTGAAAGCATCTCTTATTCTGTATGCCTTTTCAATCCCGTTTCTGGCCATTTCATAATACAGACCGTCTTTAAACATTTCAAGGAACTGAATACCTAAAAGTCTGCCTTTGGCAAACATTCCGCAATGTCTTTTCTGCATATAACGGAAGTCTTTTTTGATGTTTTCATTTTTAATAACAAGGGCTTCACCGAAAAGTGCACCGACCTTTGTTCCGCCTATGTAGAACACATCACAGAGTTCATTGAGTAACGGAAGAGTAACATCATTTCCTTCAGCCATAAGCCCGTAACCCATTCTTGCACCGTCAACATAGAGATACATTGAATATTTATCACATATCTCACGAAGTTCACGAAGCTCTTCTGCAGTATAAAGAGTACCGTTTTCCGTGGGCTGTGATATATAAAGCATTGCAGGCTGTACCATGTGGTCATGGGTTACATCATTCCAGTAATTCTTACAATAATCAGCAAATATGCTTCCCTTAACCTTGCCGTCATCGGAAGGAAGAGTAATACACTTATGTCCCGTTGCTTCTATTGCACCTGCTTCATGTACATTTATATGTCCCGTAACAGCACATACCACACCCTGATAAGGTCTCAGAGCAGATGCAATAACTGTGGTATTTGTTCCTGTTCCGCCTACAATAAAATGCACATCGCTGTCGGGAGCATTGCATTCATTTTTTATAAGCTCTCTTGCCTTTTCGCAATAGTGATCAACAGCGTAGCCTGCCATCTGTTCAAAATTGGTCTTCACAAGTGCCTCAAGTATTCTCGGATGTGCTCCTTCAAGGTAATCACAGTCAAACTTAATCATTTTATTCACTTCTCCAAATCAATAATTATTTCGTCATCATTGCCTGTACGGGTATTATACATAAAAGGCTTAAGAGTTTCAAGTACACTTTCTTTACCGGGAACAAATTTATTTATATCTATCCCTACCCTTCCAAGCATCTTTTCCGTTCGCTTCACAGTTCCCGAGACAGCCTTATACTCGGGAGTTTCAGGATTATAAGGAGCATTTCCCGAAAAAACGTGTGAAAGTATATTGAACACGGTTTCGTACAGATATACATTTTTAAGCACCTGTATTTCTGCCTTTGTAAGGCCTCCCGCTTTTTTACCTAATTTCGCAGGAAGGGACATTTTTATTTTACAGAATCCCTTTATTACAACTTTTGAAAAGTGAGGATGTTTTGTAAGTGCAGCTACATTTACAACATGAGAGACATTTTCACAGAATTTTTCCCAATCGGACTTTATAAGAGGAAGACTTTTTTCAATAAGTCCGGAAAAATTCAGTCCGTAAATATAATCTCTTGCACTGAGTCCTCCCGTATCTGCACCTTCAATTACATCAATTCCAATGCTTTCGATACTGCAGGTTTTCTTTTGTATATCAAATACAGCCTTCCGCATTTTTCCGTTTGCCGACGGCAGAGCACTTGTGGTCACATCATAAAAACATCCGCCCTTATCATTCTCATATTTCTTGATGCCCTGCACATGGGTATGTCCGGTAAAAATGAGTTTTACTCCCTTTTCACACATAATTTTACGGAGCCTTTCATAACCGCCGAACATTTCAAACTCAGCCACATCCTTGTATATATTCCACGGGGGAATTACAGGGTGATGCACGGCAAGAAAAACCGTCTCTCCGTTTTTCTGTGCATTATCAATTTCATTTTCAAGCCATAAAAAGCCGTCATCAAAAAGTCCGCAATGACTTCTGCCGTTACCGTTATCATAAATTGCAATAAGAGTAAGTCCTTCTGTAAGACTTACTGTGTAAGAACCGCTTTCCTCATGGATACTGCGTGCATATTTATGCCCGAAATCATAATAAAGAGACGGAAGCTCTGTCTTATAAACCCTTTCTGCTTCCACAGTTGCGTCTTTACCGTAATATACGGCATGAAAAATGTTTTCATCGTCCCCGAGTCCCGCATAATCATGAGTAGCACAGGTAACCAAAACCTTCTTTCCCGCATCCGTCAGCATTTTAAGCTCATGCTGAAAATCAATATGGCTCTGCTTATCTCCGTTGTTGATAAGATCTCCCGTTATAAGCACATACTCTGCCTTTTCATCGGCAATGATTTTCTTAAAAAAGCTTCTGAGTATTTCGGGAGTGTACTTAATGGCTATCTGATCGCCCTTTTCACGGTTATCGATATGCTCCCCTTCTTCCCACATATTCCGTGAGAGATAATGGGTATCCGTCAGCACATAAATTACAAGCTTTTCAGACATAACATGCTCCTTTTGTCCGTTATTTTGCAGAAAATAAAATTATAGGTAGAAATTGTAACAATTTTAGTATATAATATAATAAATTTATAATGTTGTAAATACTAACGGATAAAATTTATATTGCGGAGGTGTCAGAGTAAGGTATGTCGGACGGTGTTCTTGTTGTAAGCAGTGTGGTCAATTTTTATAATTCAATTCTGCCGCTGCTAAAAAAGACCGGTTGCAGCAATACCGTTCATGCGGTAAGCATTGCCGATGCAAGGAGAATACTTATGACCAACGATATCACCTCTGTCATAATAAACTGCCCGCTGAATGACGGCTTCGGAATTGATTTTGCTACCGAACTTGCCATTAAAAAGACTTATGCAATACTGATATTTGTCAGCCATGAATTTTTTGAAAGAGCCACGGAAAAATGTTCGGAATTGCCGTTATTATTGCTGTCAAAGCCTACATCCTCTGATGTTATTTCAAACACTCTGCCCCTTCTTCTCGGAACAGCAAAAAAACTGAGCAGTATTGACAAAAAAGCTCCCGACAGTGACAATAAAGCTGAACTACTGAGACTTCTCGGACACGCAAAGCTGATACTCATAAGTTCCTTCGGTATGAGTGAAGAACAGTCACACAAATATATTGAAAGAAGAGCAATGGAAGCAAGAAAAACAAAAAATGAGATAGCACAAAGTATAATCACAGCCTATTCTAACAGATAACAGTAAGGAGAATAAGCAATGAAGAAAAAAACAATAACCGCAGCAGCCGTACTACTCGCCGCCGTGATTATTGCGGCAGGATTTTTCCTCATAAAAAACACAGATGAAGGCAAAGACATTCCGCCTGCTGAGGACCCGTCAGGCAGTATTGTTGATGTTAATAATATCGCTTCGGATAAAACCGTAATTGATAAAAATACTGCTTATCAGACAATAAAAGGCTTCGGTGCATCTGCCTTTTCGGGAATACCGCAGACAGACAGTGAAGAGGTCCTTCATGATGTACTCACGCTTTTATATTCCGAAAAAAACGGTATAGGGCTTGATATCTACAGATATTATCTCGGTGCAGGGTCTGAAAATGATACGGCACTTCCCGAAAGTATCAGAACACAAAGTTTTATGACGGATGAATTTACCTTGGATTTCGCAAAGGACACGCTCTCACAGAAATGTCTTGAAATTGCAAAGGAAAAAGCGGGAGACGGGCTTCAGGTTGTCCTCTTCGCAAGCTCTCCTCCCGTTCAGTTAACAAAAAACGGCAAGGCTTACCCTTCACCCTTAAACGAAAACTCGCTTACCAATGAAAGTAATCTTACTCCTGAAAATTACGAAGCTTTTGCAGATTACTTATATTCGGTCGCTCAGTATTTCACAGAGGAAGGCTACAGGATAACAGGAGTGTCTCCCGCAGATGAACCTCAGTACAGTCACCGTGCGGTATATAACAGTGAAAATGCCGTTTCGGCAAAGAAGGAAGGATGTTATTATTCACCCGAAGAACTGAGAGACATGCTTCTCACCATCGTTAAAAAATTTGACGGCAGCACTCTTCACAAAAGCGGCGTGAGAATAAATATGTTTGAAAGCGGCGAAGCTGAAGGAGAAAATTCCGTCAGTGCCGAATATCTTGAGGTGCTTTTGGGAACAGACGGTACCACAGGAAAAGAAAACAAAGCACTAAGAAAATATTTTGATACCGTAACTTTTCATTCCTACTGGTCCTCGACAGCAGAAAAACAGGCAACTGCAGAGCTGTTCAGAAACAAATATCCCTCTTATTCAATAGCTTGTACCCGTTACTGTCAGATGACAAACGACGGAAACAGCGGAGTACTTGAATACATTGTAAACGAAGGCGGCGAAACCAAAGGACTTTCAATTGAATACGGACTTGCAATGGCGAATATAATAATGACAGACCTTACAGCCCTCAATGCTACACAGTGGAACTGGCACAATGCCGTTTCATACGAAAACTCCCCCGACGGTCTCATATACTTAAACCTTGAAGAGCCTTCCGAACCTGAAATGTCAAAACGCCTGTGGTGTCTCGGTAATTTTTCAAAATTTATTAAGGAAGGTGCAGTAAGACTTGCTTTTTCAACAGGCAACGAGGAAATATCGGGGGTATGCTTCATGAATCCCGACGGAGAAACAGTATGCATATATCTCAATATGACAGAAGCTGAAACAACTGTTGATATTTCAGAATACAGCAATGAAAAAACTGCGGTTTTTGTAACAGATGCAGAACGAAATCTTAAAAAGGAAAATCTTATAAATAGCGGCATACTTTCACTTCCAGAAATGTCACTGACAACAGTAATATTCCCTTCACAGGAGGTAAAATCATGAAAATGAAAAAACTTATTTCAGCAGTTTTAACACTCTGTATTCTTTCGGGAGTTTTGCCCGTATTATCTTCAGCGGCTGCTGCACAGGAAATCTCACCTTCCTCATGGGCTGCTGTTGACGGACTCGGCAGAACACTTTCACTTAATAAAGAAACAGGCAACAAAAGAGATGACCGCTTTGTGGGAATGTTTTACTGGATATGGCATTATCCGTGGATAAATGACCATGCACCTGTCACGACAGGCAGTGTACTTGATAAATACCCGGAAGCCGTAAATGATTGGGAGCACCCTGCATGGAACGGCACATATTCGGGCAGACCTTATTTCTGGGACGAGCCTTTATACGGCTTTTACACAAACACAGATGAATATGTCCTCAGAAAACACGCAGAGCTTCTTGCTGATGCGGATATTGATACGGTAATTTTTGATGCAACTAATCAGGATATAGTCTTCCCTGAGGGCTATGAAGCACTTCTTCGTGTGTGGAGCAAAGCAAGAAATGAAGGCGTAAATACTCCGCAGATAACCTTCATGCTCAATTTCTCAGATAAAACCATGATAAAAAATCAGCTTTATAAGATTTATGACGACATTTATGCTGCAGGCAGATATGAAGACCTGTGGTTCAGATGGGACGGAAAACCTCTTGTAATGGCGGACATAAAAGCACTTGATCTGACAGTGGCAAAGGACCGTGAAATTTATAATTTCTTCACATTCAGAAAAAATGAGTCAACATATTTCACAGATGATTTTTCAAAAATTAAAGAAGTATGGGGATGGTGTTCTGATTATCCTCAGGCAAAATTCGGCAAAGACATTTTCGGGAATGTGGAACAGATATGTGTATCCGTTGCACAGAATGCAAATGAATACGGTCTTACCGCAATGAACAGTCCCGTTGGTACGGTTCAGGGCAGAAGCTTTACGGATGGTTATTTTTCATATACATACACATACGGAGGAAAAGAGATAACCGTTGACAAGAATACCGAAAATGCCCTTCTCTACGGTCTTAATTTCCAACAGCAGTGGAACTATGCCCTCGAAGCCGACCCCGAATTTATCTTTATTACAGGCTTCAATGAATGGATAGCAGGAAGATTTGATGAATGGAACGGCACAGAGAATGCCTTCCCGGATCAGTTCAGCCCCGAATACTCCCGCGATATCGAGCCTTCAAAGGGTATTCTCAAGGACCACTACTATTATCAGCTTGTGGAAAATGTACGCCGTTTCAAAGGTACAAATTCCTTACCCGCAACCGAAGCCGAAAAAACTATTAATATAAACGGAGATCTTTCACAGTGGGACAGCGTATATCCTGAATATAATCATTATAAGGGAAATGAAGACAGAGACAGTAGCGGCTGGCAGGGTTATTATTACAAAAACGATTCCTTCAGAAATGATATTGTCAAGGCAAAAATAGCTTATGACAGTAAAAACATATATTTTTATGTTGAAACTGCAGACAAGCTTACATCAAGCGACGACAGCAGCTGGATGAGACTGCTTATTGACACAGATACCGAAGGTACAGAAACAAACTGGGAGGGATTTGAATATCTGATAAACAGAAACTCCCCCAAGGACGGAAAAGCCACTCTTGAAAAATGTCTCGGCGGGCTTGAATTTTCGGAAATATGCAAAGTGGATATCAGCATATATGACAATGTACTTCAGATTGAGGTTCCGAGAACTGCCCTCGGACTTACAGGAGATGAAGTCAAATTCAATTTCAAGTGGTCTGACAATCATCAGGGCGAAGATGCAATGGATTTCTACATAAACGGCGATGCCGCTCCCGGAGGAAGATTTGCATTCGTATTTGATTCCGAAGCCAAAGGCAGTGACAGCACAATCTCTGAAAAAGATTACTCATTTTTCAAAAGCATCTGCGATGCATTTATCCGCACGATAACGGAAATAAGAAAATTCCTTAATTATCTTTTCAGGTAATTTTTCAATATTTTTTCAATATTTTCCGGTAATTATCTTATATCATTTTCACATAATATTCACAGCACATAAGAATCTGTATATGCAAGGAACATTTACAGAAACTTCCTTATATATATCGGTTCTTTGTGTGCATAATACTAATGCAAAGCAAAAACAAAACATTTTGCAAAAGGAGTGAAACATGATGAAGGGTAGTAATTCAAGTCTTGTACCCGAAGCAAGAGAAGCTCTCAACAAGTTCAAGATGGAAGCTGCTTCAGAAGTAGGTGTAAACCTCAAGCAGGGCTACAACGGTGATCTCACATCCCGTCAGGCAGGTTCTGTCGGCGGTCAGATGGTAAAAAAGATGATTGAAGCTTATGAAAACGGCATGAAGTAAATCATTCAACGGATATAGATTTCTGTCTGAAAAAGAAAACGGTTTTTCTGCGTTACTGCAGCGGACCGTTTTCGTTTTTTTAAACGCCGTGTCTGTTTTATTGCACAAACGAAAGAAATGAAGGATAACTTTGTTTATGATTTGTTAAAAACCCACAATAAATTTTATAATGTTTATAAGTTTTTATCTCTCGACAAGTGTTGGAAAATATGCTAAAATCAATCATCATACCCAAAGGAGAGTTTTTTATGAAAGCATCGGAAAGCATTCCGAATTACAAATCAGGTCTTCGCATGTATGCAAATTTTGCAGCGAGGACCATCAAAAAAGTATGTGCTGAAATAGGTCCGCGTGAGGCAGGTACTCAGGCAGAACTTGACGCACAGAATTACATGGCAAAGCAGATAGGTGACGCTGCGGACGAAGTCCGTCAGGAAGAATTCAAGGTTTCTCACCGAGCTTTCCTCGGTTGGCTGAGACTTGCAGGTATTTTAATGCTTATCGTTGTAGTTGCCAACATCGCTAATATTTTCGTTCCTGAAGTTTTCTTTGCCCCCATCGTATCCGCAGTTTGCTGTGTACTTACAGCCATTATGATATTCGGTGAATTCCTTTTTTACAAACCCGTTATCGATCCTTTCTTTAAAAAGGTCACTTCCCACAATACATACTGTGTAAGAAAAGCCTCGGGCGAAACAAAGAGAAGAATTATTATTGCAGGACATTCCGATTCATCAATAGAGTGGAGATTTACACACATCGGCGGTGCTCCCCTTATGTATGTTGCTTATGTATATCCTGCTGTAGGTCTTGTTTATACCGTTGCGACCACTATATATATGCTTGTTACAAAAGATATTAATCCTGTTCTTCTTGCCATTGACTGTGCATTTATTCCCGGCTACATCGGTCTTGTAATTTTCATGAATTATAAAATCTGTGTTGACGGTGCAAATGACAATCTTACAGGCTGTATGACAGGTGCAGCAGTTCTTAAGTTTATGGGAGACAACGATATAAGATTTGAAAACACAGAAGTTATCGCCATGTTCTCCGGTGCAGAAGAAGAAGGTCTCAGAGGAGCCAAGGCTTCAGCTAAGCTTCATCCCGAATTCAAAGACCCTGCTGTTGAAACAGTGTTCATTGCATTTGATACCATTACTGACTATGATGATATGGCAATTTATCACAAGGACATGTCAGGACTCACAAAGCACTGCAGAAAAGCATGTGCCCTCCTTAAAAAAGGCGGCGAAAACGCAGGTGTTGACCTTCCTTATGCTCTCCTTTTTGCAGGTGCATCTGATGCCGCAGCAATGACTCAGGCAGGTGTACACGCAACAACATTTGCAGCTATGAATCCCGGTCCTCCCAAGTACTATCACACAAGAGATGACAAGGCTGATATACTCAACCTTAAAACCATTGAAAAAGGTGTAGAAATTGCTCTTGAAACCGTGTTCCTCTTTGATGAACAGGGACTTAAAACTGAATATTGATTCAATAAAGCTGTCCGATTTTTTCGGGCAGTTTTTTCTTTCTTAAGACTGTGACATTATGCGTCCTATCAAATTAACCGTTCTACAAAATATTTATATTTTTAATACTTTTATCTTGAAAAATATTCCCTTATCTGTTATACTCACTTTGTATAATTTAAAAGGAGCAGATTTCCAATGAAAAAATCACTCAAAACAGTATTCTCATTTATCACAGTAACAGTTTTAGTTCTTTCCCTTGCATCCTGTTCTCTTATTGAGAGTATGCAGTCGGCTCTCAATGCAGAACCTCCTGCAATTCTTGACACACCTTCAGAGGATGTAGTTGTTGCTGAATTCAACAAGTATATCAAGAATTCACTTGACAGTGCAGTAAAAATCACTGAAAATATCAGTTATTCTGCAGGCACACCCGACGTTTTCAAAGACGGTGAAGAAGCAGGTGTGCTTGACGCAGGTGCAAATCAGCTGAAAAACTTCATAATGTCAGGAAATCCCGGCAGTGAATATTTTGTGCTCAAGGATACCGATAACACTGATCCCGAAGCTCAGAAGAAGGATGTAACTGATTCTCTTCTCAAGGATTTCGACAGTGCACTTATACTCGGTCTTGACTTTTCAAGAAACATCGTGACAGAAAATGTTACCGATGAAAACGAAAAGGAAGTCACTGAAATAGTAACAAATGAAAATGGCGAAAAGGAAAATGTTGTTCTTACAACACAGTTTGAAAACGACAACACTCTTCACCTCACATTCAATTATTTTGAAAGCATTCTTGCAGAAGAAGCAGAATCTCTGACAGACACTTCTGAAGAAACAACTGAGGCTGTTGAAGAAACAACTGAAATAGCTGAAGAAACAACCGAAACAGTTGAAGAAACAACTGAGGCCGCTGCCGAAGAAACTACAGTTTCCGAAGAAGAAACTGCTGAGGAAGAAACTGCTGAACCCGAAACCGTAATCGTATATGCTGATGATGCTGATATAGAAAATGTTTTCGGTTCTCTCAAAAATAAGGAAGATGTCATCAAGAATTTTGACAACATTAAAGATTACATCAAAGTTCTTGATTACTCTGTAGAATACGAAGCATGTAAAGTTACTGCAGATGCTGATATTTCAGAAGAAACCGTAAGCTTTATCAATTTTGAAAAGAATATGAAGGTTACCGTAAAGGCTGAAGGTGTCGGTTCACTTGCTTCCTACGGTGAAATCGAAATCGTATTCACTCTTTCAAAGTCTGTGAATTATGAATTTACATATCCCGTTGAAGAAGATGTTGTAAACGCAGAAGACACAACTGCAGCAGCTTCCGACAACAATGAAACAACAGAAGAATCGGCAGAAGATGTTGCCGATACTACAAATGAAGAAACTGCAGCTGGCGAAACAACTGATGTAATTTCAACAGATGAAATTACAGAGGAAACTTCTTCAGAAGAAGTGACAGCACAGTAATCCGACATAAAATCACTTTTTTGCCGGGGATTTTCTCCGGCAAAATTATTTACTTCTCTGCCAAACGGAGAACAAAATAAACTGTAACAGAAAATACTTTTTACGGGAGGATTTGTATGTATAAAAGAATATTCGCATGTATTATTACTGCTGTTCTTTGTTTAAGCATTTTCACTGCGTGCAAGGCACCCGAAGGAGAGCAGGCAACTCTCGGAAGCAATGACGAAGCAGCAACCGTAAAAAATACGATAGAAGATGCGGAAGAATTGATTTCCATTGCTGAAGAAGCAAATGCAACAGCAACCCCCGAAGCATTCAATAACGCTCTTTCAAATCCCGATTTACATGCAGCAGCTTATTACGGACCTCACGACATCACCATTGCAGAAAGTGAGCATATCGCGAAAACAGTTTCCGTAAAAACTACAGGCAAAGTTGAGCTCAACAGTTCATGCGACGCAATGGTTCTTCTTGCTGCTGACGGCGGATTTACGGCAAACGCGGAAGCAGGAAAAATAATATTAAAAGGTGAGAATATCAACGCCGATATAAAATATGACTGCGGAGAAATATATATTTCCGGCAAAAATGCAACCCTTCATATTCATTCGGGTACAGTGACACAGGTCACGGCAAGAAACACTACGGCTGTCATCTGCAATCACACAGATACACCCGTCAAGGTCGTGCTCACAAACGGCTCTTCTGTTACCGTCGAAGGCGGACACAACTATCAGCTTAAAGATAATCTTATCACAAAAGGTCTTATTGACGGTTAACGAGAAAGGAAAGATATATGAGTCAGGAATATTCGGTTTCTCTTCAGAAAATGGTCAAATATAATTCCCTCGAAGTTCTTTTCACGCCGGATGACCTTGATAAAATATTTATAACATCAAGAGATGTAAACCGCCCCGGGCTTATACTTGCAGGTTATCATGACTTTTTTGACCCGAAGCGTTTACAGTTTTTCGGACTTACGGAATTTGGTTTTATTAATTCACTTACACGTGAAAAAAGGACTAAGTGCCTTGAACATTTCTTTTCTTATGAACCCAGTTGTATCATTTGTTCAAGAAATATCGCTCCTATGGAAGAGTTCATGGAGCTGGCAAAAAAGCACTCAGTTCCCGTACTCAGGTCTGCAGACTCCACTTCGGGTTGCATGTCAACGCTGATTTCATTTCTTGGAGTTGAACTCGCAGAACGAATAACACGGCACGGAGTTTTTGTTGAAGTATACGGCGAAGGTGTTCTTATTATAGGTAACTCCGGCGTCGGTAAAAGCGAAACGGCAATAGAACTCATAAACAGAGGTCACCGTCTCATTGCCGATGATGCCGTTGAAATAAGAAGGGTATCATCCAAGAGCCTTGTAGGCTCAGCCCCCGAAAACATCAGACATTTCATGGAGCTCAGAGGTGTCGGTGTTATCAATGCAAGAAATCTTTTCGGTATCGGTGCTGTCAAAATGACAGAAAAAATAGACATTATAATCAACCTTGAATTATGGGATGAAAATAAGGTCTATGACAGACTCGGTCTTGAAGAAGAATATATGGAAATACTGGGAATAAACATTCCCGCCATCACTGTTCCCGTTAAACCGGGACGAAACCTTGCCATAATCATAGAATGTGCGGCAATGAACAACAGACAAAAGCGAATGGGGTACAATGCCACAAAGGAACTTCTTCAGAGTCTCGGCATGGTAGACGAAGAAGACAGTCACGGCTCACCGAATGTTCTTGAAGTATGGCACTGAAATAAAAGAGGAATTATTTTACGGAGGTAAAAATATGTATAGAATAGGAATAGACCTGGGCGGTACAAACATCGTTGCAGGTATAATTGATGAAAACAACAAAATACTGGCAAAGGCATCAAGAAAGACAAATGCTCCGAGAGCGGCAGAGCTTATATTTGATGACATGGCTGCAGCAGTAAAAGATGCTATGAGTCAGCTTTATATCACAAAAGATGAAGTTATTTCAGTAGGTGTCGGCACTCCCGGTTCGGTAAACAAGGCAGATGAACTTATCGAATTTGCAAACAATCTCGGATTCAACAATGTTCCTGCTTATAAGCTTCTCAGAGACAGACTCGGAATTCAGAATGTATATTTTGACAATGATGCAAACTGTGCCGCTCTCGGCGAAGCAGTTGCAGGCTGCGGTAAGGGTGTAAAGGATTTTGTTATGATAACCCTCGGCACAGGTGTCGGCAGCGGTATCATCGTAAACGGAAAACTCGTAACAGGTGTAAATTATGCAGCAGGTGAAATGGGTCACACAGTACTTGTGTTTGACGGACTTCAGTGCAACTGCGGCAGAAAAGGCTGTTGGGAAAAGTATTCATCCGCAACTGCACTTATTTCACAGACTAAAGATGCCATGAGAAAGAACTTCAATTCACTCATGTGGGACCTTGTAGGCGGAGATATCACAAAGGTCAGCGGCAGAACAGCTTTTGAAGCTATGAGAAAGGGTGACCTCACTGCTCAGGAAGTTGTCAATACTTATGTACTTTATCTTTCCTGCGGTATCGGCAACATAATCAATACCTTCCAGCCTGACATGGTATGTGTCGGCGGCGGTGTCGGAAATGAGAAAGAAAATCTTCTCGCCCCCGTAAGAAAACTCCTTAAATCCGAAGTGTATTCCATCCACGCCAAGAAACAGACTCAGCTTGTTGCAGCACAGCTCGGCAATGATGCAGGAATCATCGGTGCTGCTCTTCTTGACGAATAATAATAAAGAGTGATACTATGACTGACTTGCAACTCTCATTTTCAGCACATTTCCATAAAATGCAATGCCGTATACTTTTTGATGAACCTATGAAGGAGCACTGCTCTTTCAGAATCGGAGGCAATGCGGAAATTCTTGTAATCCCCGAAAATGAAAAAACTCTCTCTGAGATAATAAAATATGTCTCAGAGAGGAATATTTCTTTCCATATTCTCGGAAACGGAAGCAATGTTCTTATTGCCGATGAAGGTCTTAAGGGAATCACAGTAAAACTTATGGGCGGTCTCACAGAGCTTATTTATCTCGGGGACGGTATAATATCCTGCGGTGCAGGCGTATCTCTTACCCGTCTTTGCAATTTTGCTCTTGAGCATTCACTGAGCGGTCTTGAGTTTGCCTACGGTATACCGGGAACTGTCGGTGGTGCCGTATACATGAATGCAGGTGCCTACGGCGGAGAAATCAAAAATGTACTCATGTCCGTCAGGAGTATCGACAGAATTAAAGGTATTCCTGAAGAAGTCACTGCTGATAAAATTCAACTCTCCTACAGAAATACCTCCTTCATGACAAACGGCAGAATAATAACATGTGCTTATTTCCGTCTAAAAAAAGGCAACTGCGATGAAATCAAAGCAAAAATGGATGAACTGATGGCAAAGAGAAAGAATTCTCAGCCGTTGCAATATCCCAGTGCAGGAAGCACTTTCAAGCGTCCTCCTGAAGGTTATGCTGCAGCACACATTGATGAATGCGGTCTTAAAGGAAGATGTGTCGGCGATGCCTGTGTCAGCGAAAAACACGCAGGCTTTGTAATAAATACAGGAAATGCCACCTTCAACGATGTTATAACTCTTATGGATATTATTAAAAACGAAGTTATGACAAAACACGGGGTTTTACTTGAGCCTGAAGTTGAGATATTAAAGGACTGATACAATGTCATTTTCAAGTGAAGTCAAAAACGAATTACTGAATACAGAAAACAACCCCTGCTGCAAGCATGCCATGAATTACGGCATCCTGCTTTTCGGCAGGGCTTTTTCAGCCACAGAATTTTCTTTTCTAACGGAAAATTCTGCTGTTGCAGAAGCTTATTGCGAAGCGTTCCGCTATTTTTCAGATACCGAGATATCTCCCGTTGTAACGGCAGGCGGTAAATATAAGGTTCATATTGATGACAGAGATTCAATAAAAAAGATACTTGAAAAAACAGGACTTTCGGACGGACAGATAAAACGCAGGGTCAATTTCGCAAATTTTCCGAATCCATGCTGCTTTTCAGCATTTATAAGAGGGGCATTTCTTGCATGCGGCACCGTTACAAATCCCGAAAAAGAATATCATCTTGAATTTTCCGTATCCACAAAAGGACTTTGCGAGGATATAATAAAAATTTTTGATGAATATGACCCGTCACCTAAAATGACACAGCGAAGCGGCTCTTACACCGTTTATTTCAAGAATTCCACCGATATTGAAGATGTACTCGCTATTATGGGAGCTACTGAGAATTCTCTGCAGTTCATGGGGGCTAAGGTATTCAAGGATATCAGAAACACCGTCAACAGAAAAGTCAATTTTGAAAATGCCAATCTTGCAAGAACCATTGCAGCTGCAGCAAAGCAATATGAGGCAATAGCACTGATAAAGGAAAAGGCAGGTCTCGACTCTCTCCCTGAAGACCTGCAGGAAATTGCAAAGCTGCGGTACAATGACAGAGAGCTGAGCAATTCCGAAATAGCAAAAATGCTGTCTGTCAGCATAACAGTATCAGGAGTTAATCACAGATTCAAGAGGATAATGAAAATTGCGGAGGAACTGAAAAAATGAATATATCCGATCCTTTTACAAATGCTCCCTCCCCTGAAAACAGAGAGGACAAAGAAAACAGAGTTTACGGTTTTCTTGAAAAAATCGGCACAGGCATATACGGGCTTTCCCATGACAGTGCAGACACAATGGAAATATGCGAAAAAATAGAAGAAAAACTCGGTGCCGAGATTTGTAAAAACCTGTTCTTATGCAACGCTCAGGCAACGTCCTTTTATCTTCTTATGATGCCGGGTAAAAAGGTTTTTAAGACAAAATTTCTTTCAAAGCAAATTAACTCTTCCAGGCTTTCCTTCGGTTCGGCAGAAAATCTGGAAAAATATCTTGATATAACTCCCGGCTCGGTCAGTGTTATGGGACTTCTGAATGACAGCGAAAAAGCGGTTAAGCTTCTTATTGACAAGGATTTACTGTCTCTGTCCCACATCGGTGTTCATCCCTGTATAAACACATCTACGATTAAGATTTCCACGGATGACCTCATAAATAAAATTATTCCTGCAATGGGAAGAGAATATGTTGTTGTTGATCTTCCCGATCCGGAAAAGCTATCCGCAGAATAATACGCAGAATAATACACAAAGTTATTGACTTAATCCGTAAAATTTAGTATTATATTATTAAATGAAATATTTTCAAGGAGACAAAATAAAAAATGAAAAACACAAAAAAATTACTCTGCTTTTTATTAACTGCTCTTATGATTTTCCCCGTCGGTATTTTTGCAGTATCTGCCGCAGAAAATGACTATGTTATCGTTTCACCCTACGAGGAGGTTATCTGGGACGGTGACGGTGCTTGGGGTGCATACAAGGGCACTCTTCATTCCCACACAACCTATTCTGACGCAGATGTTGATCTTGCTACAATGGTCAAAGCATATTATGATAAGGGCTTCGACTTCCTTGCTAACGCTGACCACGGTGTAACAGGTGTTGAATGGAACAGAAAACCCAAATATCCCATCCTTTACAATTATCAGTTCATCCTCGGAAACAAGCAGACAACTCTTACCGATGAAGAATACGAAGGTATGATTACAGGCACATATAACAACAGAGGCAAAAAAATGACCTGTGTTGTCGGTGCTAACGAGCTCAACGATCTTACTCTCACAAAGTGCCATGTTAACGGCTACTTCCTTCCCGAAGGTGTTGGCACCGGCTTCCGCGGCGGTGAAAATGCTTTTGAAGCAGCTGTTAAGTTTACTGACAAAAACGGCGGCATTTCCCACATTAATCACCCCGGTGACTGGCTTGATTCAAACTCAAATCCCGATGCAGTAAACGATCCTGAAAACATTGCATTCCTCACAGACATAATCCTTAAATATGACTCCTGCTACGGCATCGAGGTGTTCAATGAGGATAACGGTCCTACAGGCTATGACAGAGTTCTTTGGGACAATATGCTTATGTACGCTCTTCCCTACGGAAAAACAATCATTGGCTATGCTAACACCGATGCACACGATGAAAACAATATTGACACTTCCTTTATGACATTTATGATGGAAGAAAACGATGTTGACCACATCAAGGAAACTATGACAAACGGAGCTTTCTTCTCCACAACAAGATCCCTCAGGGCAAGTGATTTTGAAATAGGTCCCGATAAGCCCATTGATGCTTGCAATACAGACCTTGCATATCCCATGTTCACAAAGGTTGCAGTTGACGGTCATAAGATTACGGTAGAAGCAACTGATGCAGAAACTATTCAGTGGATTGCAGATGGCAAGGTAATTTATAAGGGTTCAATGACAGACGGTGAGTTCACACTTGACCTTGACACAATCGACGGTGCAAAGGATTTCCTTTATGTTCGTGCGGAAATCATCAGCGAAGGCGGCATCACCGTTACACAGGCTCTCACAATAGACAACGGTGAAGAACCTCTTGAATTCAGTGAACAGAACAAGAGCATCATCGAAAAGTTCATCAAAGCTTTCACCAGCTCATTGCTTTATGTTCTTATTCAGGAGATCATCAGAGCTATCTAAATAATTTGAGTCTCCGCTAAAAAACGGAGGCTTTTTACTTTAATGGAAGTGCGAAAAATGATAAAAAAAAGCATAAAACGATTTATTACGGGGACTTCTGTGCTTATACTGATTCTTCTCTTCTCCATTTCATCCCGTGCCTTTGAAAATAACATTAATGTATCAATCACTCTCAATGAAGACTTTTATACAGTGTCACTTATCATTGACTCTCCCGAAAAAATCACGGATATTGATATAAAGCTTTTTATAAATAATGATCACCTTGAAATTACCGAAAGCTCTGTTAAAAATACCGACAGTGAGCGTGTCG
This sequence comes from Oscillospiraceae bacterium, assembly GCA_015065425.1. Taxonomy (GTDB): domain Bacteria; phylum Bacillota; class Clostridia; order Oscillospirales; family Acutalibacteraceae; genus RUG806. Next base: position 51,794 of record SVQH01000008.1, on the reverse strand, counting down.
GCACCTCATTTGATGATTTACCGGCAAATCCGGACTCTGTTTCCAATCATTTCACTTTTTTTAATGAGTCTACAACCGATAAAGTCTGCTTTTCGGGATTCTTTATAAACGAATATTCAAGTGATGACAGCTTCCGTTTACTTAATATAACAATAAAAGCAAATGATAGCTTTTCTGAGACTGATACTATAACCGTTGAATATACAATAAGTTCTGAGAATAGCTCTCAGACAGGCACAAACACTTATTTTCTGAAAGACGGAAAAGCAGTATTTTCGACGGTTACAGAATGCTATCAATTGGGTGATGCAAATACTGACGGGAAGGTATCTGCTCATGATGCAAGAACAATTCTTCGTACTGCAGTGGGGCTTGAAAGCATTGATTTAATGTCTCTCCCCTATGCAAATGCAGATTATGATGAAAAAATTACCGCTTCGGATGCTCGTTATGCTCTTCGTGCAGCCGTAGGTCTTGAAAAAGCAGTTTATCACAGATATATAGCTTCTCCCGAAGAAAATGCTTCATGTGAAAACGGCGGTGAATTCATATTTTTATGTGAAATTACAGGCAAAAGCTTTAAGCTATCGGCAAATGCCGGTCATCACACTGAAGAAAATAAGGGCTGCTATAATACCGGTAAATGCGTAATCTGCAAGAAAGATGTTTTTCAAAAAGGAGAACACCACTTCAACAAAGTCGGCTTATGCTCTTTCTGCGGAGCAAACAAAAATGAAATTTCAGATACACAAAATAAATTAAAAACAATTACTGAAAACATTTCATCATTTGATTTTGCTGCAAGTGAAGCTCTTAAAATCCGAAATTATGAGGATTTTATTTCCTACACTATTCTTGCCACAAAAGAAATCAAAAACGCGGCGGAACTGACTAAGGGCATAAACGGTATGCAATCAGATTATACTAATTTAAAAAAGACTTATTTGATGCGTTTTGATGCTATTATGGCATACACGGACGAAAACGGTAAAATTTTATTATCTGAAACCACCTGCCGTAAAATTCAGGAATCTGTCAACAATTCAAAAAAACTAATGGATTTTAGCATTCTTTTTCAATGAACAGTTAATATGACATAAAATACGGCTCTTCGTAAAATGAAGAGCCGCATTATTTATATAATAACCATTTCAATTCCCGAAAGAAGAAAGAGAAAACCGAAATTGAAAAGCGAAAAAAGACATACATAATAAAGTGTCTTTTTCGGATTGTGCTTGTGATATTCTCTGAATGTAATGAGACTTGCAAGAGAAGAAATGAGAGTACCCACACCGCCGATATTTACGCCTAAAAGAAGTTCAGGATAATTCTCGGTAAACTGTGAAAGGAGAATTGCAGAGGGAACATTGCTGATAAATTGACAGGATATAACACTGAAAAGAAGGACACTCTTATTGAGAAGGAAAGAAAATACTTCTCTTATTATATCAATTCTTGCCATATTTCCAGCGAATACAAAGAAGAAAACGAAGGTCAGAAGAAGCGGATAATCAACCTCTTTCAGTGCTTTTCTGTCAAAAACAAGGAGCACAGCGGGAATTACGATTAGACCTATTACATAAGGTACGGTTCTGAAAACTATTGCTATTGAAAGTATAAACAGTGCGAGATATAAACCTGCTCTTTTGTAATCAAGTTTTATGGGTTCTCCTGTTATTTCAAGCTTTTCACTTTTTACAAATACAAGGCAGCAAACTGTGATAATAATTACTGCCACGATAAAGGGCGGAAGCATAATACTTACAAACTCACCGTTCGGAATTTCAAATTTGGTGTAGAGATATAAATTCTGAGGATTTCCGAAGGGAGTAAGCATACCACCGAGATTTGCGGCAATATTCTGCATTATAAAGGTAAATGCCATGTATTTCTGCTGTTTGGTTGCTTCAAGTATAAAATAACCCAGTGGCAAAAAAGTCAGAAGTGCCATATCATTGGCAATAAGCATTGACCCGATAAAGGTTATATAGACAAGTGCAAGAACGCAGTATTTTATATTACCGAAGCTTTCAACTATCTTTCTTGCGAGAATATAGAAAAACCTTATATGCTTTAATGCACAGACAACTGCAAGCACACAGAAAAGGCAGGAAAGAGTCTTGAAATCAAAATATCCGATATATTCCCTATCAGGAGGAACAAAAAACATAGTAATAATAGCAGCAACAAATGCAATTTCCATTACCACGTTCTTTTTTACAAAATCAATCACCTTTGTCATTTCATATCTCCGTACAAAAAAACTCGGCACGTTTACCGCACCGAGATATAAGTATAATCCTTAAATTGTTAATTGTCAACATAAAATATTATCAAAATGTGTAATTTTGCACAATAGACATTTTACTTTTTTATAGCATCCCATATCAGACACAAATTGCTTTGCCGTAACATCAATCTGCTCAATGAACATATTGACTGTATAAAACTGCACCTGAAACCGCAATTCCGATTAATGCGATAATTGACAGACAAATAAGAAGTATTTTATATATATTAAGTTTTTTCATTCGCTTTTCTTTTTCAAGACCGTATTCAAAGCACATCAAAGCAGCCACATGTCCCATAAGAGGTAAAGAAAAAAGCAATAATATAATTCCAAAACCCAAAAACAGGCTATGCTTATCAAGTTCGGCAAAAATACTTAATGGGTTTGTGACACCTGCGTCCTTCCACACTTCGTAAAAGGTAAACCAAAAAACACCAAATTCGCCGGCAACTACTCTTAGACCTGCAAAGAGCTTTGAACATTTCCTGTATTTATCTATATGTCTCTCTTTTACAAAAAGCCCCGCAACACACAACAGTATTAAAATTGCCGATGTAATTATTGCAAACCACGTATTTTCGGCAACTATTTTATTTGTAACAGGATTAGGCTTTAATCCGCTGATTAAAAACAGAACATACGGGCAATTTAATATTGCTATCAATAAAAGTCCGATTTTTGATAGTTTTTTATTCATAACATTCCCCTCATCTTGCTGATTCTACACACTTACATTATATCTGTAAAAGTCGTGAAATCAATACTGATAAAAAAATCTTAATCAAATCTTAAATTGACAGAGCAAAAAAAACGGAACACCTTTCGGTGCTCCGTCATTTTATATGCTTTGCTTTTTGGAATAAACTCAGATGAGTTCGATTATGCACATCTCGGCAGCGTCACCGCGGCGGGGACCTGTCTTGATGATGCGGCAATAACCACCCTTAACTTCTGCATACTTAGGTGCAACTTCGTCAAAGAGCTTCTTAACAACGTCTTCCTTTGTGATGTAAGCCATTGCCTGTCTTCTATTGTGAAGGGAGTTTACCTTAGCGAGAGTAATCATTTTCTCGGTAATAGCACGAACTTCCTTAGCTCTTGTAACGGTGGTTTCAATTTTGCCATTTTCCAAAAGGTAAGTTACCATAGCTCTCATCATAGCTCTACGATGATCAGTAGGTCTGCCGAGCTTTCTGGTTCCGGGCATTTAAAATCACTCCTTAATACCTAAAAAGGTTAGATTGTGAAAGGATTATTCATCCTCCTGACGAAGAGATAAACCAAACTGTGCAAGTTTTGCAACAACCTCGTCAAGTGACTTCTTGCCGAGATTTCTGACTTTCATCATGTCATCTTCAGTCTTTTCTATCAAATCGCCAACCTTGTGAATGTTCGCTCTCTTAAGACAATTAAATGAACGAACTGAAAGGTCAAGCTCCTCAACGGTCATCTCTAATGTCTGCTTATTAGAATCGGTATCCTTAACGACCATAACCTCAACGTTTCCTGCTTCTTCTGAAAGGTCAACAAAGAGATTGAGATGTTCGTTGAGAATCTTGGCTGCAAACGAAACAGCATCCTTTGCCGTAAGTGTTCCGTTTGTCCATACCTCAAGAGTTAACTTATCGTAGTCGGTAATATCGCCGACACGTGTGTTCTCTACGGTATAATTTACCTTGCTCACAGGAGTGTAAATAGAGTCTATTGCTATAACGCCGATAGCGGGATTAAGCAAAGCCTTGTTACGCTCCGCTGACACATAGCCTCTGCCGATATCAGCAGTAAGCTCCATTCTGACATGAGCATCAGGACTGAGTGTAGCAATGTGCCAGTCGGGGTTAAGGATTTCAACCTCCGAATCTGTCTGAATATCTCCGGCAGTGATCTCTGTAGCATTGCTTACATCGATATACATCGTTTTGGGTTCATCGCCGAAAATCTTGAGAATAACGTTCTTTAAGTTAAGGACGATTTCAGTAACATCCTCTTTCACGCCATCAATGGTAGAAAACTCATGAAGTACACCATTGATCTTAACAGATGTAATGGCATAGCCTGTAAGTGATGATAAAAGTACACGACGCAAACTGTTACCGAGTGTTGTACCATAGCCTCTTTCAAGGGGTTCAAGTACAAATATGCCGTGTGAACCGTCATCACTCAAATCAACAGTAGTTATGCTGGGCTTTTCGATACCTATCATTCAAAACCCTCCTTATTATTACAGAACATAAAATGTTCTGCTCCGAAAATTTAGAAACAAATGAGTAAAGATCAAGCTTATTTGGAGTAGAACTCAACGATAAGGTGTTCTTCAACGGGAACGAGAATCTGATCTCTTTCGGGAAGAGCAACGATCTTTGCTGTATGAGTTTCTGCAGCAGCTTCGAGCCACTGGGGAACAGGTCTTGAAGCGTTAGCTTCGAGAACAGCCTTGAACTTTTCACTGTCGAGGCTTTCCTTCTTTATAGAAAGAACTTCTCCTGCTTTGCAAAGGTAGGAAGGAATATCAACCTTTCTGCCGTTAACCTGGAAATGACCGTGTGTAACAAGCTGTCTTGCTTCTGCACGGGATGAAGCCCAGCCTAAAAGATAAACAATGTTATCAAGACGGCTCTCACAGATACGAAGAAGGTTTTCACCTGTCATACCTGCCTGCTTCTCTGCCATTTCAAAATATTTGCTGAACTGTAATTCGTTTATGCCATAATATCTTCTTGCGGTCTGCTTTGCACGAAGCTGTGTTCCGTATTCGGAAGCCTTTTTACGTCCCTGACCGTGCTGGCCGGGTGCATAGTTGCGGCGTTCGATCGCACATTTGCCGGTATAGCATCTTTCACCCTTTAAGAAGAGCTTCTTGCCTTCACGGCGGCACAATTTACATACCGCACCGGTATATCTTGCCATAGTTTATGACACCTCCTGTAATATCTTATACACGTCTTCTTTTGGGAGGACGGCAGCCGTTGTGAGGAATGGGAGTTACATCCTTAATCATTGTAACCTCAAGACCTGCAGTCTGAAGAGCACGGATTGCTGCTTCTCTGCCCTGTCCGGGGCCCTTAACATAAACCTCAACGGTCTTCATGCCATGCTCCATTGCAATCTTAGCAGCTGTTTCAGCAGCTGTCTGTGCTGCAAAGGGAGTGGACTTTCTTGATCCTCTGAAGCCCATTTCACCGGCAGATGCCCATGAAACGGTATTTCCCTGAGTATCAGAAATAGTAACTATTGTGTTATTGAATGTGGACTGAATGTGTACAGCACCACGATCAATATTCTTACGTTCACGACGCTTACGAGTTGTGCCTTTTTTAGCTACAGCCTTAGCCATACTGATACTCCTCCTTACTTCTTCTTATTAGCAATTGTCTTCTTGGGACCCTTACGTGTACGAGCGTTTGTCTTTGAACGCTGACCTCTTACGGGGAGACCCTTACGATGACGAACACCGCGATAGCAGCCAATTTCTATAAGTCTCTTGATATCAAATGCTGTTTCTCTTCTGAGATCACCTTCAACCTTAACATTGTGGTCGATATACTCACGAAGTTTAGAAACATCGTCTTCTGTTAAATCCTTGACTCTGATGTCAGGATCAACACCTGTTGCCTTAATAATGTCGCTTGCAGTTTTATGACCTATACCATAGATATAAGTAAGAGCAATTTCAACTCTCTTCTCTCTGGGAAGGTCTACACCAGATATACGCGCCATTTGTCAGTTGCACCTCCATTAATAGGTTGTTGGTCAAGGCTTAGCCCTGACGCTGCTTGTGCTTGGGATTTTCACAGATAACCATTACTTTTCCCTTGCGCTTAATGATTTTGCACTTCTCGCAAATTTTCTTTACAGAAGGTCTGACTTTCATTGTGAATACCTCCTAATATTTTTGCACTGATAAAAACGAGAAACGTTTCTATCCGTTTTTTATTTGGAACGCCAAGTAATGCGTCCCTTTGTGAGATCATAGGGTGAAAGTTCGACCGTAACCTTATCTCCGGGAAGAATACGAATATAGTTCATACGAAGCTTACCTGAGATATGAGCTAAGATCACTTTTCCGTTTTCAAGCTCTACTTTGAATGCCGCATTGGGGAGAGCTTCTACAACGGTACCTTCGATTTCGATGTTATCCTGTTTGGACATAACGATTACCTCCGTCATTCTTTGTTGAACTCTAATTCTCTGAGGGCTTTTCTTAACCCTCTGTCAGAGTGCATCCTGTTTTCAGCCAGGAGCCAAGGTGTTTTTTCTATATGCCGCGGATTTTTACGCTTAGGACCCGAAAGTCTTCTCTCTTTTCCGTCACACACATATACATAAGTTCCGTCATAATCAGTTACAGTCATGAGATAACCTTTATCTCTTCCTGCAAGTGATCTTACTACCTGTCCTCTTAAAAACATCCTGCACCTCTTATACTTGTGTAAGAATTATACACTCGCCTTCGGTTATTGCGACAGTGTGTTCAAAATGTGCTGACAGTTTTCCGTCAGCAGTCACAACCGTCCAGTTGTTCTTAAGAACTCTGACATCGTGAGTTCCTTCATTAATCATCGGTTCAATGGCAATGGTCATGCCGGGCAGGAGTCGAGCTCCCTTTCCGGGTTTGCCGTAATTCGGAACCGAAGGATCTTCATGGAGATGAGTTCCTATACCGTGACCTGTGTAATCACGGACAACTCCGTATCCTCTCTTTGTACAGTAATCCTGAATTGCGAAACCGATGTCTCCCAGTCTGTTTCCTGCAACAGCCTTTGAAAGTCCTACATAGAGAGACTCCTTTGTGGTGTTGCACAGCCGCTCGGCAGACGGGGATATCTTTCCGCAGGGAAATGTCGCCGCATTATCACCGTGAAAGCCGTTATAAACCGCTCCCAGATCTATGCTTACGATATCGCCTTCTCTGATCACATGTTCTTTATCGGGGATTCCATGAATAACTTCTTGATTTATGGAAATGCATGCAGTTGCCGGAAAGCCGTTATAGTTCAGAAAACTCGGAACAGCTCCCTGACTTTTTATATAGTCATAAGCTATCTTATCGATTTCCTTGGTAGTAATACCGGGCTGTACCGCTTCACCGGCAAGTTTCAGTGCCGTTGCCGAAATTCTTCCGGCTTCACGCATAAGTTCAAGTTCACGGCGTGTTTTCAGCACTATCATGCTTAATCCTCCACTGCTTTGAGGGTAAGAGCAGTTGTATCACTGACTTCTTCCTGCCCCTCAACAATGAAAAGCTTACCCTGCTTTTCATAATAATCCTTAAGAGGCTCTGTTTCCTCGTGGTAAACCTTGAGACGTTCAAGAACTGTCTCAGGAGCATCGTCCTTTCTCTGAACAAGCTCACCGCCGCAAGCATCACAGACACCGTCGTTTGCAGGTTTCTTATATTCAAGGTGATACGAATTTCCGCAAGCCTTGCATACTCTTCTTCCTGACATTCTTGCTGCGATTCTTTCATCTGCAACTTCAATGTCAATTACCTTGTCAATAATTATACCCATTTCATCAAGTGCTGCCGCCTGAGGAATGGTTCTGGGGAAACCGTCAAGAATAAAACCGTTTTTACAGTCATCTTCCTGAAGTCTGTCCTTTATGATGCCGATTACGACTTCATCAGGAACAAGCTTTCCGGATTCGATATATTCTTTAGCCTTAAGACCCATAGGTGTGCCGTTTTTAAGTGCAGCACGGATAATATTACCGGTAGATACGGTGGGAATAGCAAGCTTTTCGCTTACTATTTCCGCCTGTGTACCTTTACCTGCACCGGGGGCACCGAGAAAAATTATATTCATCGGTTTATCCTCCTTATTAATCAAGGAAGCCCTTGTAGTGACGCATCATCATCTGACTCTCAATCTGAGATACAGTTTCAAGAGCAACACCAACAAGAATTATGATTGATGTACCGCCGATTGAAACATCGATATCGCCGTAACCAACAGCTGTTGTAATCTGAGAGAAGATAACGGGGAAAAGTGCGCACACACTCAGCATAAGAGCACCGAGAAGAACCATCTTGCTGATGATTTTTGCAATGTACTCTGCAGTAGGCTTACCGGAACGGATTCCGGGAATCATACCTGAGTTCTTTGCAAGGTTATTAGCCATTTCAACGGGATTATACTGAATTGATGAATAGAAATATGCGAAGAAAATTATGAGTAAGAAATAGATAACACCGTAAACCCAACTGTCTGCCTTGAACCATCCGAAGAATGTTTGCCAGAAAGAACCATCAGTGATTTTATCCTGAATAAACATTTCAACAGTGGGAGGAAGAGAAAGAATTGAGCTTGCGAAGATAACGGGGAGAACACCTGACATATTAACCTTAATCGGAATGTTGGAGCTCTGTCCGCCGTACATCTTACGGCCTACAACTCTCTTTGCATACTGCACGGGAATTCTGCGTTCGCCGCCATCCATGAAGCAGATGTAGACGATCATAGCAAGAAGACCGATAAGTGCAAGAGGAGCAATGAGATAATACCATTTACCCATTCTGTATACCGCATCGAACATCTGAGTAAGAATTGCGGGGATTCTTGAAACGATACCTGCAAAAAGGATGAGTGAGATACCGTTACCGATGCCCTTTTCGTTTATCTGTTCACCGAGCCACATAACAAGTGCGGAACCTGCAGTAAGAACACAAACGATTACCAAGCCCTGGAAGAAAGCACCGAAGCCTGTGTATTTTACGCCGTTAGCATCGGGAGTAAGCATTCCCTGGCTCCAGATGTAAACATAGTAAGCAATACCCTGAAGTATAGCAAGTGCTACTGTTACATAACGGGTTATGGCTGCCATTTTTTTACGGCCTTCCTCATCGTGAGAAAGCTTTTCAAGTGCCGGAATAGCAACAGCTAAAAGCTGAAGGATAATGGAAGAGTTAATGTACGGTGTAATACCTAATGCAAAAACACGACCATAGTTAAATGCCTCACCGGTCATCATTGAAAGGTAGTTGAGGAAAGTACCGGTATTGTCGCCAACGAGTCCCTGTTCACTAACGATATTGATAAAAGGAACAGGTATTGCGCAACCTAATCTGAACAGGAAGAGAATGAACGCAGTGTAAATGATTTTTTTACGAAGGTCCGCAATCTTCCATGCATTGACCATAGTTTTTATCATGTGTAAAACACGCTCCTTCCTTTTCCGTTATTAAGTAAATTCAAAGATTTATTATTCTACAACTTCGGCTGTGCCGCCTGCTGCCTCGATCTTTGCTTTTGCTTCTGCGGAAAAGGCGTGTGCCTTAACTGTGAACTTCTTTGTGAGTTCACCGTGTGCAAGGATCTTGATACCGTCAAGTTCTTTCTTAACGAGGCCTTTTTCGATGAGAGCTGCAGAATCAATAACTGCACCATCTTCAAAAGCATTATCAAGTGCTGCTACATTAACAATAGCAATTTCCTTTGCGAAGATGTTGTTGAAGCCTCTCTTGGGGAGTCTTCTCTGTAAGGGCATCTGACCGCCTTCAAAACCGGGATTCATACCACGGCCGGCTCTTGCCTTCTGACCCTTGTGACCCTTACCGGCGGTCTTACCCTGACCGGAAGCGGGTCCTCTGCCTATACGCTTAACCGGTCTGTTTGAACCGGGAGCAGGCGATAACTCGTGAATTTTCATAATTTAAGCATCCTTTCTGCTCTTAAGCTTCAGTAACTTCGAGAAGGAAACCGATTTTGTTTACCTTACCTTTGGTCTGAGCGTTGTCGGGCTGAACCGAAACGTCACCAATTTTACGAAGACCGAGTGACTGTGCTGTGGCAATCTGGTCTTTCTTGCAACCGATGAGGCTCTTTACGAGCTTTACCTTGATTTCTGCCATTAGTACTTCACTCCTTATCCTAATATTTCCTTAACTGTCTTTCCTCTTACAGCTGCAACTTCTTCAGCAGTACGAAGAAGGGAAAGTCCGTTAAGTGTTGCTCTTACTACGTTGCAGGGATTATTTGAACGAAGAGCCTTTGTTCTGATATCCTTGATACCAACTGTTTCAACAACGGCACGAACTGGACCGCCAGCGATAACGCCGGTACCGGGTGCTGCGGGCTTAAGAAGAACTACGCCTGCACCGAATTTGCCGATAATCTCATGAGGAATTGTGGTGCCTCTGAGAGAAACTTTCATAAGGTTCTTTTTAGCGTCTTCAATACCCTTGCGGATAGCATCCGGAACTTCGCCGGATTTGCCGAGACCAAAACCGATTGTGCCGTTTCCGTCACCGACTACTACGAGAGCAGCGAACTTATAGATACGACCACCCTTAACAGTCTTTGATACACGGTTAATAGCAACAACTCTCTCCTGGAGCTCGTTTTCTTTCTGTGCTTCAAACTTAGCCAAAAGTCATTCCTCCTTCATTAGAACTTGAGGCCACCCTCACGGGCGCCTTCGGCCAAGCCCTGGACACGGCCGTGATAGATGTAACCGCCGCGGTCGAATACGCAACATTCAATATTCTTTTCCGCAGCTCTCTGAGCTAATGCTAAGCCGACTTTCTTTGCGGCTTCTACGTTTCCGCCGTACTCTTCAAATGCCTTTTCAGCAGTTGATGCACTTGCAAGTGTTACACCCTTATCATCATCGATAAGCTGTGCATAGATGTGCTTGAGTGAGCGGAAAACATTGAGGCGAGGACACTCGGCAGTGCCGTGGATCTTACCGCGGACTCTCTTATGACGAGCCTGTCTTGCCTTTGCTGTGTTAGGTCTGTTAACCATAAAAGTATCCTCCTGTTATTATTTGCCGCCCTTACCGGCTTTACCTTCTTTACGGCGAACAACTTCATCAACATACTTGATGCCCTTGCCCTTGTAGGGTTCGGGAGGACGAACGCCTCTGACCTCTGCTGCAAACTGTCCGACCTTCTGCTTGTCATAACCGTTTACAATGATTTTGTTGGGAGCGGGAACCTCAACAGTTACACCTTCGGGAGGTGTCATGGTTACCTGATGTGAGTAACCAACGTTAAGAACGAGGTCTTTTCCCTGAAGAGCACAACGATAACCGATACCTACGATTTCGAGCTCTTTCTTGAAGCCGTTGCTAACGCCTTCGATCATGTTAGCAATAAGAGTTCTTGTAAGACCGTGAAGAGCTCTGTTCTCTTTCTGGTCATTGGGACGGGTAACAGTAACTACGCCGCCGTCAAGAGTGATTGTCATATTGCTGTTGAATGTTCCGGTAAGTGTACCCTTTGCACCTTTTACAGTAACATTGTTGCCGTCAATATTAACGTCAACACCGGCCGGAACAGTAATGGGTAATCTGCCTATACGTGACATCCCTTGTGTTCCTCCTTACCAAATAAATGCAAGGACTTCGCCGCCTACATTAGCTTTGCGTGCATCCTTATCTGTCATAATGCCCTTGGAAGTTGAGAGAATTGCAATGCCGAGGCCTTTCATAACCTTGGGCATATTCTCGCAATCAGTGTATATACGCAGACCGGGCTTTGAAACTCTGCGTAAGCCAAGAAGTACCTGGCTCTTATTGGGACCGTACTTGAGAGCGATTTCGATAACGCCCTGCTTGCCGTCCTCAATTACCTTGAAACTCTTTATATAACCCTCGTCCACAAGAATCTGAGCTATAGCCTTCTTCATGTTAGAAGCAGGAACAGAAACTGTGTCATGCTTAGCAGAATTAGCGTTTCTTATTCTTGTAAGCATATCAGCGATGGGATCGGTAATCTGCATACCGTAAACCTCCTTTTGCTTTAAGCTCTAATTACCAGCTTGCTTTCTTAACACCGGGAATCTGTCCGGCATGTGCAAGTTCTCTGAAGCAGATACGGCATACACCGTATTTACGCAAATAAGCGTGGGGTCTACCGCAAATCTTGCATCTGTTATAAGCTCTGGTTGAATATTTGGCAGGTCTTGCCTGCTTAACTTTCATTGATGTCTTTGCCATTTTTACCCCTCCTTATTTTGCGAAGGGAGCGCCCATAAGTGAAAGGAGCTCTCTTGCTTCTTCATCGGTAGCAGCGGTTGTAACGATACAAATATCCATACCGCGAACCTTATCGATCTTGTCATACTCAATTTCAGGGAAAATGAGCTGTTCCTTTACGCCGAGAGAATAGTTACCTCTGCCGTCGAAGGAGTTGGGGTTGATGCCTCTGAAGTCACGAACTCTGGGGAGAGCGAGATTGAAGAGTCTGTCAAGGAACTCATACATTCTTTCGCCTCTGAGAGTAACTTTAACACCGTTGGGCATACCCTCACGAAGCTTAAAGTTAGCGACTGATTTCTTAGCAAGGCAAACTACGGGCTTCTGACCGGTAATTTTACCGATATCGCCTACGATAGCGTCAACTGCCTTGGGGTTATCACGTGCTTCACCGCAGCCAACATTGATAACAACCTTATCAATCTTGGGAATCTGCATAACACTCTTATAGTTGAATTTCTTCATAAGTGCGGGAGCAACGTCAGCATTGTACATTGTCTTAAGTCTTGCCATTTTTGTTGTCCTCCCTTAATTAGTCAATATGTGCATTGCACTTCTTGCAAACGCGTACTTTGTTGCCTTTTTCGTTGATAACATGTCCAACTCTTACAGCCTTTTTGCATTTGGGGCAAACAAGCTGAACCTTATCTGCGTAAAGAGCACTTTCTGCCTTGATGATACCGCCTGCTTCGCCCATCTTTCTGGGTTTAACATGCTTGGATACGATATTTACACCTTCAACGATTACCTTGCCTTCGGAAGGAGAAACTGCCATAACCTTGCCGGTCTTGCCTCTGTCCTTGCCGTTGATAACAATAACGGTATCGCCGGTTTTTACATGAACTTTCTTACTCATTCTTCGCACCTCCGATTAAAGTACTTCGGGAGCGAGGCTGAGGATCTTGGAATAATCCTTATCACGAAGCTCTCTTGCTACCGGTCCAAAGATACGTGTACCTCTGGGGTTCTTATCTTCCTTAATAATAACAGCTGCGTTCTCATCGAAACGGATGTATGTGCCGTCATCTCTTCTTACGCCCTTTGCAGAACGAACGATAACTGCCTTAACGACGTCACCCTTTTTAACAACGCCGCCGGGTGTAGCCTTCTTAACAGAAGCGACTACAACATCACCGATATTGGCATACTTTCTGCCTGTACCACCAAGTACACGGATGCACATAAGCTCCTTAGCACCGGTATTATCGGCGACTTTGAGTAAAGTCTGCTGCTGAATCATGAATGTGCCTCCTTATTTTGCTTTCTCGATGATTTCAACCACACGCCATCTCTTATCTTTGGAGAGAGGACGGGTTTCCATCAGTAATACACGGTCACCAATGCCGCACTCGTTCTTTTCATCATGAGCTTTAAGCTTGATGGTATGATTAACGATCTTGTTATAAAGAGGATGTCTTACCTTGTCCTTTACAGAAACAACTACGGTCTTATCCATCTTATCACTTGTTACAATGCCGACACGGGTCTTTCTTAAATTTCTTTCCATTTACTCTGTCCTCCCTGTCTTAAGCATCCTTACCGTGAAGTTCTACATCTCTGCGTACTGTGAGTACTCTTGCGATGTCCTTCTTAACGGCGCTGATACGCATGGGGTTTTCGAGCTGGTTGATGGCCTGCTGGAAGCGCAGCTTAAAAAGTTCATCCTTAAGTTCAAGGAGCTTAGCATCCAACTCCGCAGCGGACATCTTTCTGATTTCACTGGCTTTCATTATGACTCACCACCCTGTTCTTCCTTAGTTACAAACTTACACTTAATGGGAAGTTTGTTTGCAGCAAGACGCATAGCTTCTCTTGCTACTGTTTCTTCAACACCGGCGATTTCAAACATAACTCTGCCGGGCTTAACAACTGCTACCCAGTATTCAGGTGAACCTTTACCTGAACCCATTCGGGTTTCAGCAGGCTTCTCTGTGATGGGCTTGTCGGGGAAAATCTTTATCCAGACCTGACCGCCACGCTTGATGTATCTTGTCATAGCGATACGGGCTGCTTCGATCTGATTTGAGGTGATCCATGCGGGCTCAAGTGCTACAAGGCCAAAATTGCCGTAGGTAACAGTATTGCCGCGATGTGCAGCGCCTTTGAGACGACCTCTCTGCTGTCTGCGGTATTTAACGCGCTTAGGCAATAACATTTTTAAGCCCTCCTGTCTCTTCTTTTCTTAGGTGTTGCTTCGTGAAGAACTTCACCCTTGTATATCCAAACCTTTACGCCGATACGGCCGTAGGTTGTCTTTGCTTCAGCAAAGCCGTAGTCAATGTCAGCTCTGATTGTCTGAAGCGGAATAGTACCTTCTTTATATGTCTCGGAACGAGCAATTTCTGCACCGCCGAGTCTGCCGCCGCACTGAATCTTGATACCTGCTGCACCAAGTCTCATTGTGCTGCCGATTGCCTGCTTAACTGCACGACGGAAGGATACTCTCTTTTCAAGCTGCATAGCGATCTTTTCTGCTACAAGCTGAGCATTGAGATCGGGCTGCTTGATTTCGATGATGTTGATGAATACATCCTTGTTTTCACCGAGCATCTTTTTGCAAGTTGCTTTTATCTTTTCGATTTCTGCACCGCCCTTACCGATAACCATACCGGGCTTTGCACAGTGGATGTTGATGCGGACTCTCTTGGGATCACGCTCAATTTCGATTTTGGGAACGCCTGCGGAATTGAGTGCGTTAAGGAGATACTCACGAACATTGTAGTCAGCAACAAGAGTATCGCCGAAAGTGGACTTACCTGCATACCAGCGAGATTCCCAATCCTTAATGACACCGATTCTTAAACCGGTAGGATTAATTTTCTGTCCCATTGTTTAATTCCTCCTCCCCGATTATTCCATTTCCTTGAGTACAAGGTTGATGTGTGATGTCTTCTTGTTTATTCTGAAAGCTCTGCCGTGAGCTCTGGGTCTTATTCTCTTAAGAGTGGGACCCTGAGAAACAGAACATTCTGCAACATAAAGTCTTGTAACATCCATATCGTAATTGTTTTCCGCATTTGCCATAGCGGATTTAAGAAGCTTTGCAACGGGTTCACACGCAGCCTTGGGTGTGAACTTAAGGATTGCCATAGCTTCTTCAGCGGGCTTATTTCTTATAAGGTCGAGAACGAGCTTAACCTTACGGGGAGCTATACGCTCAAAAGTCGCTTTTGCTCTTGCTTCCATTGTTTACACTCCTTTCGGCTTATTTACCGTTATTTGATGTCTTGGATCCTGCATGACCTTTGAAGGTTCTTGTAGGAGCAAATTCACCTAATTTGTGACCAACCATATCTTCTGTTACATAAACCGGAACGTGCTTACGTCCGTCATGAACGGCAAAGGTGTGACCAACAAAATCAGGGAAGATTGTGGAGCTGCGGCTCCAGGTCTTAAGAACGATTTTTTCGCCCTTTTCATTCATTTTAATGACTCTTTCGAGAAGCTTAGGCTGCACGAAAGGTCCTTTTTTAACACTTCTGCCCATTATTTATTGCTCCTTTCCGTTTATTTAGCATTAGCGCGTCTTACGATAAGCTTATCTGAACGCTTATGCTTTGCACGAGTCTTATAACCGAGAGCGGGCTTGCCCCAGGGAGTAACAGGACCGGGACGACCGATGGGGGACTTACCTTCACCACCGCCGTGAGGGTGATCACAGGGGTTCATAACAGAACCGCGGACTGTGGGACGGATACCCATGTGACGGGTACGGCCTGCCTTACCGACTTTAACATTAATGTGGTCTTCGTTACCTACAGTACCGATAGTAGCCATACATTCAACGGGAACATTACGAAGTTCACCTGAGGGAAGACGAAGGAGAGCATACTTACCTTCCTTAGCCATAAGCTGTGCTGCGTTACCTGCACTTCTTGCAAGCTGACCGCCGCGACCGGGATAAAGTTCTACATTGTGAATGAATGTACCTGTGGGGATATTCACAAGAGGAAGAGCATTACCTGTCTTGATGTCAGCAGAAGGACCTGCAACAACTGTGTCTCCGACCTTAAGGCCTGAGGGAGCAATGATATAATTCTTAACGCCGTCCTCATACTGGATGAGTGCAATAAATGCTGAACGGTTGGGATCGTATTCAAGAGTGAGTACTGTTGCGGGCATATCGATCTTGTTTCTCTTAAAATCGATTACTCTGTACTTCTGACGGTTACCGCCGCCGTGATGACGTACGGTGATTCTGCCGTAGCTGTTTCTGCCGGAAGTCTTCTTGAGGGGTTCAAGGAGGCTTCTTTCGGGAGCAACCTTAGACAACTGAGAGTAGTCTGTTGTAGACATGTTACGGCGACCGTTTGTTGTCGGCTTATAGACTTTTATAGCCATTTTATTTCACACGCCTTTCATAATTTTGAAAAAATTGTGTTCGATTCCGGAGAGTTTAGCGGCCTGGCTAAACCATACATCGCTGTCCGGAAGGTCTATTAGAACATACCGTCAAAGAACTCGATTGTCTTGGAGTCTTCAGTAAGAGTTACAACTGCCTTTTTCCATGAGGGCTTGTAGCCTTCAAAACGGCCGTAACGACGTAAATGACCACGAACATTCATTGTGTTGACCTTGTCAACCTTAACACCGAAAAGCTCTTCAACAGCCTTGGCGATTTCAATTTTATTTGCATCCTTGGCAACTACGAAGGTATACTTCTTATAAGCTGTTGCCATCATGCTTTCTTCGGTAACTACCGGCTTGAGGATTATATCCTGTGCGAACTTACTCATTATGCATAAACCTCCTCAATCTTTGCTACCGCATCCTTTGAAACTACGATGCTGTCGCAGTTAAGGATGTCATAAACATTGAGAGTGTTAACAAATGTAACGTTAACGCCTTCGATGTTACGAGCACTGCGATAGATTACATCATTCTTTTCAGGAAGAACGATAAGTGTCTTCTTTGCAGCCTTAACAGCTGTAAGAACATTAACAACTTCCTTTGTCTTGATAGCATCAAGCTTGAATTCGTCAAGAACGATCATTTCGCTTGCTGCAACCTTAGAAGAAAGAGCAGACTTGAGAGCAAGTCTCTTAACTTTCTTATTGATTTCAAATCTGTAGCTACGGGGCTTGGGACCGTGAGCAATACCGCCGTGATACCACTGAGGGGCTCTTGTTGAACCCTGTCTTGCACGACCGGTTCCTTTCTGTCTCCAAGGCTTCTTTCCGCCGCCTGATACTTCAGAGCGAGTGAGAGTAGACTGAGTTCCCTGACGCTGATTTGCGAGATAATTTACAACTGCGATGTGCATAGCCGAAGTATTGGGCTCAATAGCGAATATGCTTTCGCAAAGCTCAAGTTCGGATACCTTAGCACCAGCCATATTTAATACGTCAATTTTAGGCATCTTCTATTCCTCCCTTACGCTTTCTTAACGGCATTTGTGATAACAATGTAACCGCCCTTTGCACCGGGTACAGCACCCTTTACAGCGATAAGATTGTTTTCTGCATCTACCTTAACTACGTCCAGATTCTGAACTGTGACCTTTTCAGCACCGAGATGACCGGGCATCTTCTTTCCCTTAAAAACTCTTGAGGGGTCAGAGCATGCACCCATTGAACCCTGATGTCTTGCTACGGGACCGGTACCGTGTGTTTCTTTAAGTCTGCCGAAGTTCCATCTCTTGATGGCACCTGCATAACCCTTACCCTTACTTGTGCCGCAAACGTCAACCTTCTCACCTGCTGCAAATACGTCAGCCTTGATGATATCGCCTACGTTTACTGAGTCAGTGTCAGCGAGTCTGAACTCCTTGAGAACTTTCTTGGGGGCAACATCAGCCTTTGCGAAATGTCCCTTCATGGGCTTGTTTACGCGGTTTACTTTCATGTCGCCGAATCCGAGCTGAACAGCATTATAGCCGTCCTTCTCTGTTGTCTTCTTCTGTACGACTGCACAAGGACCAACTTCAAGAACTGTTACGGGAATAACATTTCCCTTTTCGTCAAAAAGCTGAGTCATGCCAATCTTCTTACCGATAAGACCTTTTTGCATTTTGTTTTTCCTCCTTCAGATTATTGGTCGGCTTGGTGCCGACTTGACCTGCGGTGCCTGGCAACCTCTGCGGTTGTCTATAGCCAACCGAAATCACATCATTTTGATTTCGATATCAACGCCGGCGGGAAGCTCAAGATTTGTCAGAGCTTCAGCAGTCTTTGCTGAGGGTCTGATAATATCAATGAGTCTCTTGTGGGTTCTCTGCTCAAACTGTTCACGGGAATCCTTATACTTGTGAACAGCACGAAGGATAGTAACAACTTCCTTCTCTGTGGGAAGCGGTACGGGACCTGAAACCTGAGCACCTGTACGCTTTGCTGTTTCAACGATTCTTTCCGCTGCTTTGTCTACGAGTGAATGATCGTAGCCCTTAAGTCTGATTCTGATTTTTTCCTTAACTGCCATGGGAACGCCTCCTTAGAAATTTGGCGGGCTGCTTAAGTTGAAAATTTCTACACGGTGCCGGGTTGTTCGCACCTTCCATTTTTTAAATCCGGAATATTCGCAAGCTATTCCGGACTCATTTTCAGAAATTTTCGCCGCAAAAGGGCAACGGAAATCCGGTTAAGGCACAGATTTCCCCCTTGAACGGTCATACTTCGCCCGGTTTTTTAATCGGACATACTCCACGGAAATTCCCTACGTCATGCGTAGCCACCTTCCGTATCATCGCACATCAGCTTTGTCTGAAATGGGCATAATTTACCCAATCCATTAAAGCACTCGTGTATTCTAACACACTTTTCTGTAAAATGCAACAATTTTTTGAAAAATTTTTCGTAAAATCTGCTATTTTTTTTATCAGCTTTGCACCATGTAAATTTATTCATATTTTATTGCATAACTGCTGTATATTATTGTTTTTTATTCATTTTTTAATGCTTTACTGTTCATTTCCGCTTTTATTTACCATTTTTCAAAACCTGCTTTATCAGGTTAGTAAAAATTTCAACACGCAGCCGGGTTAATCAAATTATCTGAGGTCTTTTTCAATAGCCGGGAAGATAACTTCTTTAATAAGTACATTCATACTGAACCAGTTTTCAATAGAAGATATATTCTCCTTTTCCTTGCCGTCAACCGCCGCGACAGAAGTTATCTTTCCTTTTTCGTTAATAAGATAGACTCTTCTGAGATCGTCATCTTCACGGTCTGTTTCATTTCTGAATTCAAAAACATAATTCTGACCCGATTCAGGAACCGAATACACTGCAACTAAAAGTTCAGCGTCTATTTTTCTTTCTTTGCAAACAATTTTTATAAATTTATTATCAGGACTCTTATCCGTCACCATCGTTCCGTTTTTCTCGGGCATTGAAATAACATCTTCAAAATCCGAAGGAACCTCATAAAACTCAGTTGTTTGCACCTCAGATTGATACCGGGTTGTTGTCTCTGTTGTCAAATGAGGGTCTGTGATGACACTCGTATGCTCCTCGGATGTACTCTCTTCAACAGAATAATGAGCAGTTGTTTCCATTGAAATATCTGTCTGATTTTCAGTAAGCTCCGCAGAAGCTTCATCCGTATAATTTTCGGTCGTCACTTCAGGCAGCTCGAGCCGGCAAGCCGTCAGAGACAATACCAACACAAAAATAATTATCGGTGCAATTCTTTTCATGACAATTTCCCTTAATTATTAATTACATTATATATACATAGATCTGAAAAAACACAGCCCGCATTTTACGGCAGGCAAGGCAAAAAATACTGCCCGACAGAAACCTATCGGGCAAATAAAGAAAACACAAGATTATCAGGCACCTGTGATAGTGGAAAGAACAGTACTTGTCGTATCATCAGAAAGTATCTCTATAATACTTGTCACAAGAGATGTAAGAATTGCTGTTATATCAGCAACGCTGGCACCTGTAAAAGCAGATACAATTCCTGCAAAAATATCAGTAAGCCCTGCGAGAGAAGATGTATCACCCATCTGAATGGTCTCAATTACCTTTGTGAAAGCATTTGTAATTGCCGTCGCATCAAAACCAAGATTAGCAATAGTCTGTATTAAAGTACTAAGCATTCTTATCATGCCTCCAACGAATAAATTCAATACTGTACAGATTGTATCACACTAACAGCACAATATAATTCTAAAAAAGAATTATAAATTAATTTTGTTGATTTTTTTGACAATTTGTTAATAATTCTGAAATTTTCTTCTGTTTTTGACTTATGAACCGTTGAATCAAAAAGAGTGATCCACTGAATCAACACTACAGTTTTCTCTGAAAGCACAATTATTCACAAGTTTCATTTTTATCCGCATCACTGTCTGCCCGTGTGCTGTCATCAGCAGGCTTTTTCCCTGCATTGAATCTTTCGGAAACTGCACTCTTGAATACGCTTATCACTCCTTCATCATTCAACACTTTTATAAGAATCACAACAAAAGGCAGAATAAAGAAACCGAGCACACCGAGAGTCTTGGTTCCGATATACATTGCGACAATGGTCACGATGGGAGAAAGTCCCACCTGACCTGCAACAAGCTTGGGTTCAATTATCTGTCTTACAACAAGTATAACAACATATAGTGCAAGAAGACCGAGTCCTTGTCCGATTTTCCCCGTAATAAAAGAGATTACTGCCCACGGCAGAAGCACCGTACCTGTTCCGAGCACAGGAATTATATCAATAAGAGCAATTATGAACGCTATCAGAATAATATAAGGAATATTGAGAACACCGATAAATTTCAGTATATAAAAACCCACCGTGAGTTCAAACGTGGTAAACAGAATAATAAGGCAATATGCCTTTATCATTTTCTTAAGAGAAGAAACGCCGAGTTGCCATCCCGTGACAAGCTTATGGGCATTATGCTCCGAGAGCTGACGCATAAAGAAACCGATTATCCTGTCGTAATCATTTATAATAAACACTGTTGAAATGACACTTATAACACAGGCAATAAGAAAAGACGGTATCTGACCTACTGTTCCCGAAAGCATAGCTCCGCCTTTTGAAAGAAGGGAAGACCAGTCAATAGCACTGATATCAATGGGAATATTTTTGAATCCGTTTTCTATGATACCGTCAAAGAACACAGTAAGGTTTTCATGAAGAACAGCCCTGATAGTCTCAGGAAGAAATGCAGTGCTGTCAAGTATCCATATTTTTACAATGTTAACCACATCACCGATATTCTGAAAAAGAGACATAACATAGTTAAAAAGCCCTTTTATCTTCTCAAATAATTCCATTCCTATAAAAAAGAAAACTGCAGCAAATACTCCCACCAGCAGAAGCACACACACGACACTCAGAATGGAACGCTTTATAACGGGGACCTTTTTATTTATGGCAGATATAGGCTTATTGAGAATACTTGCCACAATAAAAGCTATTATAAAGGGAGTAACAAGGGGAAAAAGATATTCAAAAAATACATATAAAAGTGCAAAAACAACTGCGAAATACGCAACATTTATCAAAGTTGCACGTCTTTTTTCCGTAACAGGATTCAACAAAGCTCACCTCGGGCAGCAAATTAATATTTTTATAAATATAATACACCAAAAAAGACATTAATACAACATTATTAAAAAAATTTAAAAGATTTTACTTCAAAAAAAACAGTTGACATGCCCCCATATCTATTATATAATGAGAAACTGTAGAAACAGGGGTGCATTGCACCTTTTTTCGAGTATACAGCGTTTTTCCGTTACTTAGCTGTTAAAGAAGAAAAGAATGGAGGGGTTCTCAGATGAAAAGAACATATCAGCCTAAAAAGCGTCAGCGTAAGATGGAGCACGGCTTCCGTAAGAGAATGGCAGACAGAAACGGCCGTAAGGTTCTCGCCCGCCGCAGAGCAAAGGGCAGAAAGCAGCTTTCTTACTAATTAAAGCTGAAAGGATCCGTGGAAATTGTCCCGATTCGTAACATTAAATTCCAACACTGATTTCCGCAGGGCTTATGGCCGCGGAAAGGTATACACAAATCCTGCGTTGGTTACTTATGTAGTAAAAAACCGCGCGGGAATTTGTCGTATTGGAATAACAACAAGCAAAAAAATAGGCAACGCAGTAGAGAGAAACCGTGCAAGGCGTGTTATAAGAGAGGCTTTTCTTTCACAGGACAACCCCTGCGGCGGTTTTGATATTGTGTTTGTAGCCAGAACAAAAACGGTCCACAAAAAAAGTACGGATATAAGCATTATCATGCGTAAACATTTGATTTCGGCAGGTGTTATAAGGGATGCTAAAGAAAGCGGCACTTAAGGCAATTCGCTTTTATCAGCGGTTCATTTCCCCACTGTTTCCGCCTGTATGCAGATACTACCCTACCTGTTCCCATTATACTTTTGAAGCCATCGACCGTTACGGCTTCTTTCGCGGCGGTGCCATGGGAGCACTGCGAATTTTAAGATGCAACCCGTTATTTCCGGGTGGGGTCGACCCTGTTCCGGATCTTAAGACTAAAAGAAACAGGAAAGACTCGGAGGTTTCTGAATGAACATAATTAGAGAAATAATGGCAATCCCTTTCGGATTTGCTCTTCATTATCTGTTTGAATTTACAAGCAACTATCTGCTTTCGCTTCTGATAATTACTCTGGTGGTAAGACTTGCTATGCTTCCGCAGACCATTAAACAACAGAAGAACTCTGCAAAGCAGATGCGTCTTCAGGCAAAGGTAAATAAAATAAGAGCAAAATATGCCACTCTCAATCCGAGAGAAGCTCAGATGAAGATCTCCGAGGAAACACAGGAGCTTTACAGAAGAGAAGGCTTCAGCATGGGCAACATGGGCTGTCTTCCGATGATAATTCAACTTATCGTTATGCTCGGTCTTTACGGTGCAATCTATTCTCCCTTGTCGTTGGTTTTACGTCTCAGTGAATCTGTAATGACAGAACTTAAAAGAGGTTATGACTTCTTTATTACCTCTCTCCCTGCTGAGCAGATAACCGCAAGTCTTAAAAACGATTATTATTTTGAGCTCAATGCCCTTAACAAGTTTGCAGATTTCAAGGACTCGCTTGATCCTTCCATTGTAACACAGGACATTATAGCTAAAATTGAGAATTTCATTGAGAATTTCCAAATTTTAGGAATTGATCTTACCGATACTCCTTCACAGTGGAGAACTCTCGGTTGGATACTTATTCTGATTCCTGTCTTTGCAGGTATTACCGCCATGCTCACCAGTGTATTCATGTTCCTTAAACAGAGAAAGACAAATCCTGAAATTGCAAAGAATCCTATGATGGGTTGTATGACATTTATGTCTCCCCTTATGTCCGTCTTTTTTTCATATCAGATGCCTGCAGGTATCGGTTTCTACTGGATAATCTCCAACATACTCTCATTTATCCAGACAGTTGCACTTCATTTTGCAGTCAAGCCCGATGCAGTAATTGCAGGACAAATGATTGACGAAACAGTACAGCGTCGTTCAAGAGAACAGAATATTAAAATCAAAGCAAAGCTCTTAAAAGAACAAGAAGATACAACAGAATAATTTGAAAGCAATGCCGTATTTTACGGCTCACAATACAAGAAAGGATTTCGTTATCAATGATAATTGAAAAAATCGGCACAGGTAACAGCATTGCTGAAGCCTATGAAAATGCCAAATTATTATTGGCTGCTCCTGAAGATGCCGAACTTCATCAGGAAATTATTCAGGATGCGAAAAAAAAGCTTTTCGGACTTAAGATTGAACCTGCTAAAGTAAAAGTATGGTATGAACTTCCCGATAAGCCCGTCGCTCCTGCAAAGACAGAAAAAATTACTCCCGTAAAAGAAAAGAAGGCTGAACCTAAGCCTGCACCTAAAGCACAGCCCAAGAATAATCACCACAAAGAAGCAGCAAAGCCTGCTGCAAAAGCTCCCGCAAAGACCGAAGCTCCTAAGGAAGAAGCTGCTCCCAAGGCTGCTCCCGCTCCCGAAGTTTCACAGATTGAAGAAATCAATGATAATGACGGTGCAGCAAAATATCTCAGAATGCTTATTGAAGGAATGGGAATTTCTGACTATTCACTTTCTCTTTCAAAAATGAATGACAGCAATGAATATGTTTATACTATCCATTGCGAAGAAGATGGTGCTCTTATCGGCAGACGTGGCGAAACACTTGATGCTATCCAGTATCTTCTTCGTCTCTCCGTAAATAAAGGGATTGACGATGATAAGCACCGCAAGGTTTCCGTAAATATCGGCAACTACAGAGAAAAGAGAAACGATAACCTCAGAGCACTCGCTCACAGAAGTGCAAAACAGGTACTTAAATACGGCAGAAATGTTGTTCTTGACCCCATGAATCCTTATGAACGCAGAATAGTTCATACAGCAATTCAGGAAATTGATGGCGTAACCTCCCACTCTGTCGGAGTTGATGCCGGAAGAAAAGTTGTAATTTCTCTTGAAGAAGGCGTACAGCCTACACATCCTTCAAAGGGCGGATACAACAGAGGCGGCAGACGCGATAACCGCAGAGGCGGTAAAGGTGGCTATCAGAAAAAGGAAGCCTACCAGCCTGAAACAACAAGAGCTCCCAGAAAAGATTCTGCAGGTTCTCTTTACGGAAAAATAGAAATTCCTGCAAAGACCACAGAAGAATAAGATAAATTAAAACCTTTCCTGTCCTTCAAAAAGATAACGGAAAGGTTTTTATATATCAAATTACTTGCTTTTAACAGAAAAGAGAAGATTCGTTTCAATTACGAGTCTTCTCTTTTTTGTCTGTTATGTAATATATGCTGACTGTCGTCAGCATAATATTTTCGCTTTGCGAAAGTGATATTAAGTCCGTTAAACTTAGTGATATTCTCTATTCACATATAACTTGCAAAGCAAATAACACCATGTAACAATATCACTCGCCGTAAGTGAATAAAGATGCAGAAATGTTCGCTAAGAACATTTCTGCATCTGCGGAGAATTTTAACTTATTAATATACGAACAGTGATTTGAAGAATTCAACAATCTTTTTGAAGAATTCTATGATATTTGTAAAGAACTTGATAAGTCCTTCTGATGCAAGACCGTCACTGTCAAAGATTCCGTCGCCTACCCTGTCAAGAAGCTCGCCGAGTGAAGCACCCAGGTCTTTGAGGAAGGGAAGGTCACTGGTAGCAAACAACTGGTTAAGGAAGGAGAAGTCTCCGTTGAAATTGTCAAGCCAGTCGTTTGTCTTGTGTGCTGCAACATTTGCTGCATAGAATATCTGGTAAACTGTATAGAGTACCTGTTCCATACCACCCTCATGTGCTGCCATCTGAGAGAAGTTTTCAAGAAGTGAACAAAGGAAGGTATATCCTTCACCGCTGAGGTTGTCGTAAAGCATTGCTTCAAGAGCGACAACATTTTCGGGTTCAGATACAAATGCAAGAACAAGACGAAGAATAACAGATATCATATCCGCACTGTCGCCGCCTGTTGCATACTTCATTGTGTATGCTGTAAGACCATTCTTTGAAGTGAAGGAAACTATTTCACCGACTGTCAGTTCATTTACAGCTTCCATTGCGATTTCCTTAAGTCTGAAACCTGTGTCTTCTTCTACGCCTTCAAGAAGCTCACCGAGAATGTCTTCAATGTTAAGCTTGAAGTCAAAGCCGATAACCTCAAAGAGATCAATTTCACCTGCAATAGGCTCTATTGTTTCAAGGAGGCTGAATACTGCGTTGAGAACATTTCTTACTGCAGTATCAAGACCGTTGGAGTTAAGGAAGTAAATTACGCCGGGAAGAAGTTCGACAACTTCATTTACGGGATCAGCGAGGAGCACATCGACCTTGTTGAGTATAGGCTCGATAATATTTCTGAGAAGTGCTTCGGGAGTAGTTGCATCAGCTTTATATTCTTCATAAGTAAGAACATCTTCACAGCCGAGTGCTTCAAGTATCGGAATTATACCGTACTTATAACCTTCTGCACCGCGAATAATAATTCTGTCAGCACCTGTTCCGTCTGCTGTGTGGAAGAATGAAAGACTGTCATCAGTAAGAAGCCATGAAAGAACGGGATAAACGGGAGCAAGAAGTCTGAGAAGCTCATTAACAAATGCCTCACGGTCTCCTTCTGCAAATTCAGCCACAGTGAAGGTTTCAATAACAGAAATATCAACACCGAGAGCATTCTTCAGAATCGTTGTTACCTGTGCATAGAACTCTTCTCCGATACCTTCTTTAAGGTCACCGATAAGTCCGTTTACGGCATCAGCAATTTGCTGAACAAGTTCAGGCTTATAAACTGATGTTCCGACAAGAGTATCAAGGACATCTTCAAGTCCCGTATAGTTTTCACCTTCAGCATCCTGAATACCAAGGAGAACTATCATGGTGTCAACAAAATCGGGAAGCCACTTTTCGATGTATTCACCCATTTCTCTCGTATAGAGTTCACCGTATACATAAGAATAGATGCTGTCCATAGTTACGGGAGAAAGAACTTCACCTGTGTCAGCTTTATCTGTGAGAGCCCATTCAAATTCAGCCATAGGTACCTTTACAGCCTTATCTGTGAAATATGCCATAAGCACGTCATAGATACCTTCATTATCTGCACCGAACCAGCCCTTGATCGTTGCTTCATTTCTGGAGTCAGCAAATGCATCAGCTACGAAGGAAATTACAACTGTGATGAAATCTGCTCTTGTTTCATCTTCTGTAAATACCATCTTATATGCTGTCTGACCGTTTGCAGATGTGTAAGCTTCAGCTTTACCCATATAGAAGGTGGAAAGGAAGTCCTGAGTGTACTGCGGGAAGTAGAGAGGAAGAAGATTTTCAAGAATCTTGAATACTTCGGGGAAGTCAAGACTTGTGATATTGATATCGGGGATAAGTGTTGCAAAATCAACTTCAAGACCGAGAGCACCAAGCTTATCGGTTACTGCAGTTACGGGAAGAAGGAGGTTATTTACAACAGCCTTAAGTCCGCCTGCATTAATGAAGTAGAATACATTGGGAACGATTTCAAGCATAGCTGAAAGAGTTCCTGTACCTTCTGTTACATTCTGAAGGTCACCGCAGATTGCGGAAAGAACACCTACAACTGCAGAGAAAATATCTCTTACAGCCTGTTCCATATTGAGAACGCCGTCTTCATAGAAAGCTTCAACGGGCTTAATGCCTGTATCAGTGCCTTCATAATTCATTGTTGCACCAAGTGCTTCAAGAAGCGGAACAAATGCATACTTATAGCCTTCGCCGCCTGTGATTGTGATAAGTGCTTCCTTAGTTACTCCGTCGAAGAATGTGATATCTTCACCGAAAAGAAGCCATGCAAGAAGTCTGTAAGCGGGCTTGAGAGTTTCAACAAAGCCTTCAACGAATGCTTCTTTCTTTGCTTCGTTAGTCTCTGCGGAATCCATTCCCCAATCCTTTACGCACTTAACTGTTCTTGTGCCGTCTTCGTTTTCTGTGATTTCACACCAGTCGATCCAATCAAGAAGTCCTTGGGCATCAAGAAGACCGCCTGCAGCAACAATTATGTCTTCGTAATCAACAATAAGACCGACAACGGCTTCAATTATGGAATTGAGAATACTGTCTGTATAAATGCCGTTTACTATAGCATCGTCAAGAATTGTACCGAGAGTTGAACCGTCGCCCTTTGCTATATCAACAATGTTCTTTACAAACATATCAAGAACGCTGTTGATATATTCTGCTGTTTCTTTACTCCAGTTATTCTGATACTGAGTATAAATATCAAAAGCATTGCCTGTTCTTACGGGGAACTCACCTTCAGCATCTATAAGCTGCCGGAGTGCATCTTCACCGTCATACATATATGCCCAGTTGGGAGTCCGGTACTTATCGACTGTAATTTCAGATCCGCCGATAAGAGAGATAACAGCATTGATAATATTTACAATGTTTTCATCTTCGATAAGTGCGAAAATAACATCTGCATTTGTTGTGTTTTCATCTACGGGAGATATAAGAGACTCAAGAAGTGCAGAAATAAGAACTGTAAGAGCATCGGGTATTTCGATGTTTGTTCTGTAAGCAGTCTCACCTGTTGCGGAAACATAGCTTTCTGTAAATGCGAACATTGTATCAAGTCCGGGATTTACAATGGGACTGTTGTAAAGGTTGGTTCCGAGATATGCATCAGCAATCTTAAGAAGACTTGAAAGTCTGAGATCTGTTATATTGATAGCCACTGTCTTGTAGTTTTCGGGATCTTCGGGAGTGGGAATTTCACCCTTGAAGATCATATTAAGGATCACATCAACATCAAGTGCAAGTTCTTTGCCGTTAGCAAGCTCGGAAATAAAGTAAGTAAGAACTGCATTAATATCAACATCAACAAGAGGTCTTAAGCTGTCAATGAGAACGAGTACGGGCTTAAGAAGATTTCTTACGAATGCAGAAAGTCCGTTGCTTTCGATGAAATAGAGAAGGTTGGGAAGAATCTCAGCAAGGTTGAGAATAACACTGCCTGTGAGAATTTCATCAAGTCTTGAAAATACTGCATCTATTACACTAATAAGAGCAGCTTCAATACCTTCATTTGCACAAATTGCTTCAAATTCTGCCTGAGAAAGAACATCTTCAACACCGAGAACTTCAAGAAGCTGTGCGAATGTGTAAGCATATCCGTCATAGCAAGGAATTTCAAGAATTCCGAGAGCTTCAAGGCTGCCGCCAGTAAGAAGCTTTTCGAGTGTGGGCATAAAGGGTGAGAGACCTGCGAAGAGGATGTTGAAGAACATTGTTCTGTCGCCGTCTGTCATAGCTTCGCCGCCGAATGTCCAAGTGATGTTGCCTTCTGCATCAACAACAGCTTCAACTCCTGTGTTGTTTACATAGCCTGCATCTGCAGGAGTAAGAGGAGCTACAAAGCCTTCTTCTGCCATTTCTTCTTCTGTTACGAAGAGATAGCCGAATGCATTGTAGATTTCTGCGAGGTCAGCACCGAGCACATCAGCGAGAATATCTGCAAGCATTGCATCCATTTCGGTCTTACCGAGAGATGCGATACCTGAAATAACGGTTGTAAGGTTACTGTTTGTGAATGCACCTTCAAGTGCACCGTTGATAAGTTCGGGAAGATATGTGTTTATATCAAGATCTGTTCCTGCAAGGTCAAGAATGGTCTTGAGAAGAGAATCAAGATTTTCAACAAGTGCCACAGCATCTTCTCTTGTCCAGTCTGTACCGTACTTGAGATAAACAGCATTATAGGGAGCATCACTTACACTTGACTCATACCAGTCAATTTCTGTCATGGAATAAGTCTGAGGAACAAAGATTTCGGAAAGAACTGTGATAAGTCCCAATGTATTGCCGTTCACATTACCGAGAAGGTCAAATACAAATGCGGGAATTTCAACAGGTTCAGCTTCTTCGCCTTCTTCGGGTTCACCCTGAATCATTCCGATTATGGAATTAAGGAGATCTTCATTAAGTGCACCTGCAAGGTAGTCAAGAAGGAAGTAAAGAACGTCTGCCTTGTCTGCAGTGAACTTAATACGGCTGCCTGATGATCTGTAAGAGGGAGCATTTGTATCAACATCAGCAAGGAAGATAAGATCTGTCTGAGAAATGGGAGGAAGATATATATCGGATGCAAGCATACCGATAAGCTCGTTGAGGTTTCTGTAGTCAACACCGAGCATATCCTTAAGATCAAGCTCGTCACCGAGAGCAATCATAGGCTCATCGGCTGTTAAAACATTTATAGGAGTACCCTCAAGACCTCCGGTAATAAGGCTTGCAAGAGGATTCAACAACGCAGCAAGACCGGAGAATGAAAGCTCTATATTTTCAAGAACAAGATCCAGACTGAGGTATATTGAAAGGTCATTAAGAAGACCCTGCACTTTATCCATTGAAAGAGCATACGCCAAAGAGGGAAGAAGTGAAACAACCTCATTTACGGGAGCGGCTAAAATCTTATCAAGAAGAGCAAAAAGAGGATCAAGCAATGCCTTTACAGCAGTTTTACCGCTGGGATCAGCGGGCATCTGGCTTAATGCATAAGCTCCTTCGCCTTCTGTGAGATTAAGAGCTTCCATAATGGGAATCCAAACCTTATCAAATACATTTATAGGATGAACCGTAAGATTAATACCTGCTTGTGCAGTAGCTCCGGCATTAAGAATGCTAAGAGAAGCATTACCCTTTGCATAACCTACATTTGAAATATTACCTGAATTATATGACTGATTGCCTAAGAGTGCACCGAGAAGAGGCTTAAGAGCATCAAGGATTGCACCGAGAACTGTTGTAAAAGACTCATAATCTGTTATTCCCCAAGCATAATCGAATTCATAGGTAGGTTCTTCTGCTGTGGGATCAACAGCAAGTGCTACCCAATTATCATTTGCAGCAATCATTGCTTTATAAAAATCAGAATCCGTAGCAAGAACACCGGAGTTAGCAAGACTCTGAGCGAGATATTTGGGATAAAGATTAACACCAATACCACCAAATACATCTGCAAAACCTCTCTGAAGCTGAGTTCCATTATAAGTGGCTTTATCAAGATAAATATCAAGTTTACCTGAAAGACCATCAACAAGATCTAATGTAGCGAAGTCAATAGCTGCTGATGCATTGGTATCAGTGGGTGTCATTGGCTCGTCGCCGCCAAGACCTGCAATCAAGCCGGGAATTTCAGTTTCAAGAAGATTTGTTATCATCGGGAAAAGAGCACCGATAATTGTATTGATTATATCATCAGTGAAAAGTCCGCCGATAAGTCCGTTTACAGCTTCATTAAGGCTTGTATAGGGATTGCCTTCTTCGTCAGCAAGACCTACGAGAGAACAGAATTCTTCAGAAGTGATAAAGCCGTCAAGCTTATTTATGATAGCTTCAATCTTTTCATCTGTTACTTCATAGTTGTCTTCTTCGCCTTCTCTTGCAAGGTCATTTTCCATACCTGCATAACGAACGGTATAAATGCCGTTTTCGTCATATTCAACCTTAACAAAGTTACCGAGACCGCCGGTTGCGATAAATGCATCATAAGCTTCCTTGATTGCATTTACCTTTGCTGCAATAGCATCATATTCGCTGTCGATAACACCCTTACCATCCATATAAGTGTAAAGAACTTCGCTGTACTTAAGAAGAGCTGTGCCGAGTTCAACAACATTTGAGAAGTTTACATCATAAGCTTCTGTTTCGGGGATAGCATCAGCATAAGTGTTTACTGCTGTAAGTGTTTCTTCAACACGGGTCTTAGCTGCATCAAGAACAACATCGAGATACTTCTCTACAGCTTCTTTAAGGCTCATTTCTTCGCCTTCGTAGGTTACCTTGACGATAGCATCAGCAATATCTTTGCCGTATTTATTAACTATTTCATTATAAACAGCATCAATTTCCGGAAGCTTTTTAAGGTCTTCCTCATATCTGCCGACGATTATTGTTTCACCGTTTTCATCTTCTGCTTCCCAAGCAAAATCACCGTTTGCCCAATCAGCAAAATTGGTGAATATTAATGAAAAGTAATCATAGATAGGAAGATATATAGCATTTGCTTCACGAGTTGCAAGCTTTTCATTAATAAGAGAAAGAATTTCTGCAACATAAGCTGAATAACCTTCGGAGAATACTCTGTTCTGAGCTGCATAGCTGTAGTTTGCAACAGCTTCTGCATAAGCCTGGAATTTTCCGGGAAGAGTTGCAAGCTCATCATCCGATATATCATTAAAATTAAGATTATCCTGAACGAGAGGAAGATAATATTCAATATCAGCATCAACAGAAGCCTTTATTTCTTCCAGCTTAACAGTTTCCATATCAAGATAAAGCTCTGCCTTGAAAGCTTCTACACTTTCAACAGTAAGACCTGTAAGACTATATCCATCTACTATATACTGAAGCTCTTCTGAAGTGAGCTCTTCCGCAACAGGCTGGAGAGCATCAATGCTTACATAAAGAGAATACATTGCATCATAGTCAGTCTCATCATAGGTTGTGTTAACAGCCTCATAAAGAGCCTTAACAGAAGGAATAGCTCTGACTACTCTTTCAGCAAAGGTAAGGTCAGCCATATAAGCAATTATCTTATCGGCAGTTCCGTCACCGTAGAAATGATCGATAAATTCTTTTCCGTATGCATTATAAACGGAATTGAAAGCCGCATAAGCCGTATCGTATTCACTTTCAAGCTCTGCTTCTGTCTTTTTAAGCAAATCTGCTCTTGTCTGTCCGAGTGCTTCATCTGTAAAAGCTGCGACAAAAGCCTCAAAATTTGAAGCTATCGGAGTTGATGAAGATGATGTTGATTTTGAATCAATAACATGGAAAAGATATACAGTATAAGAAGTTGAATATGATTCAGGCTTCTTATTTGTACCTGAACCGCTCGCGGGGGTATAAACTGTATCAGCATTAGCCGTTGCGGTTACCTTTGTTGTATTATTGAAGCTGAAGCTTACTGAAGAAACAATGTTTTCGGGGAAAGCTTCAATAGAATCATAAGACAACAAAAATGCTTTTTCATCCACGGTTATCGTTGCTGATTTAGCAACAGCATTAAGCCCTGAGGGTGCAGTGTACTGTCCGGCATCAATAGCTTGACCGGCAGTATACCGTTTTGCCTGTGTCGTTGTACCGGTTGTTTTGTAAGTGGTATTTGAAGAATTATAAACTGAGGAACCTGAAGGAGAAATAATATTCTTCACCAGCTGGGCACCCTCTGTGCCGGCGGCAAAGCCGAGATTACCTATAACCTCCGCATAAAGCTCTTCGGTATTTATGCTTCTTGCACCGAGAACTTCTACCGCATAGTCATAAATTGCCTGTGCTGCCTCTAAAACAACATAGGTCTCTTTGCTTGTAACGGTATAAGACCATTTGTCGCCTGTGGCACCGCCGATATCAGCGACGTTGACAGCTTCAGCAACAAGTGTTTTTACTTCGTCTGCTGTTGCTGCCGCAGCAGAAATAAAAGCACCGTTGAAGCCCACTGAGCAAGCTGTAAATATCATAAGAAGTGACAAAAACATGCTCAGGGATTTCTTTGCGATTTTCATAAAAATCTTCCTTTCCTTAATCTCACCTGTCAATCATTCCGACACCGTCCGGCATCAGAGCAAATGCCAAACGGTCTCGGGACAATAAGCAGGTATTGAACACAGGCATACTATTTGCCTATTATCCATCATTATAGATGATACCAATTAATTAATAACAAACAATAAACAAAATAGGCGAATTTATTAATAAATTATGAACATGCATACTTTGTTTATTTTTTGTTTATTTTTCTGTGTTATTATACATAATGAAATATTTTCGAGAAAAGAGGTAAATCATGTTCCAGATACTTGTTGCAGAAGATAATCTCAATTCAGCAAAGCTCATGAAAATAATACTCAATCAGGCAGGCTATAAAGTTGTTACGGCGACAAACGGCATTGAAGCACTCGAAATAATGGATTCAAAACACATCGACCTCATTGTTCTTGATGTAATGATGCCGAAAATGGACGGCTATGAGTTTACAAGACAGTTACGCCAGTCAGGCAATAACACTCCCATACTTATGGTAACAGCAAAATATCAGAATGAGGACAAATGCGAGGGCTTCCTTGCAGGTACCGATGATTATATGGTCAAGCCCGTAAACGAAATGGAGCTTTTACTCAGAATAAAAGCACTTCTTCGTCGTTCACAGATAATAAGTGAACATAAACTGCGTATAGGCGACATAACACTTGATTATGATTCTCTCTCTGTCAGTAAAAACGGACAGCTTCAGGTTCTTCCTCAGAAAGAATTCTATCTTCTCTATACACTTCTTTCCTCTCCCGAAAAGGTATTCACCCGCCTTCAGCTTATGGACAGCATCTGGGGGATGAATTCCGAATCCGTTGATACAACGGTAAATGTTCACATCAACCGTCTGAGAAAGCGTTTTGAAGGCTGGACGGAATTTGAAATAATCGCCATAAGAGGAGTAGGTTATATGGCGGTGATAAATGATGAAAAAAAAGCATAAGAAAAAACAGAATTACGGCAGAGTAAAAATAACTCTGTTCTCAGGTCTTGCCCTTCTTTTCATTCTGCTTTTAACCTTAGGCATTGCAACGCTTATATACTTCATTTTATCAAAATACGGCATAGTTGATAAATTCAATTATAAAACTGTTATGGTAATCGACTATGCAGGTGTCTGTACCGTTATAGGCTTTATT
Source organism: Oscillospiraceae bacterium (assembly GCA_015065425.1). Lineage (GTDB taxonomy): Bacteria > Bacillota > Clostridia > Oscillospirales > Acutalibacteraceae > RUG806. Next base: position 17,389 of record SVQH01000008.1, on the reverse strand, counting down.
CTGTCCATAATTGTGGTACATCGTCCTGCCGCAAAAATGCAGAAGCTTCTTGATGCCATGGAGCAGATTGCCAACGGAGATTTTTCCGTCCGTCTCAGAAAGCAGAAAAAGCATGAAAAATTCATAAACCGCACAGTTGATATGTTCAATAACATGGCACAGCAGCTTGGAAGCACAGAGATGCTTAGTAATGATTTTATAAGTAATTTTTCCCATGAATTCAAAACCCCCATAGCATCAATAAACGGCTTTGCAAAGCTTCTGAAGGATGAAAACCTGTCCGATGAAGAAAAAAACGAATATCTTGATATTATCCTTCAGGAAAGTGAAAGGCTCAGCAACCTTTCCATAAATATTCTGTCCCTTTCAAAGCTTGAACAACAAACAATACTTACCAACAAAACAGAATTCAATTTAAGTGAGCAGATAAGAATTATCATAGGCTCTCTTTATACGAAATGGTCCGCTAAAAATCTTGATATAGTTTTTGAGGGTGAAGACATATTTATCAATGCAAACAAAGAAATGCTGGGGCAGGTGTGGATAAATCTTCTTGATAACGCAATAAAGTTTTCACCTGAAAGCAAAGAAGTTATATTCCGTATTACAAGAGATGAAAATAATGTTTATATTTCTCTCAGAAACTACGGCAAGACTGTTTCCGACGATCAGCTGAACCGCATATTTGACAAATTCTATCAGGGAGACGAATCACATTTTACAAGCGGAAACGGTTTGGGACTTCCCATGGTAAAAAGAATTATTGAATTACACAACGGGAAGATTAATGTTACCAATAAAAATAACAGTATCATTGTTTTTGATTTGGAATTACCGATATACTGAAAAAGTAATTTTCGGGATAACTTCGACAACTGTCTGCTTATTCCTTCGTTTTTTGTCTGCCGCTACCATCCAAATATATATCTCCCGTCAACAGCATATCGCTCACTTTACTGAAGCTGTAACCTTCTTTTTTCAATAACTTTATAATTTCGGGAAGAGCTTCAAGAGTGTTTTCTTTTCCGAGATGAAATAAAATAATCGAGCCGTTTGTCACTTTATCTGTGACACGGCTTATTATTTTTTCGGGCGACGGATCTTTCCAGTCTATACTGTCCACATCCCATTGCACAGCTGTCATACCGAGACTTTCTGCAGCTTCAACAGTTTTGTTGTCATAGGAGCCGGAGGGGGCACGGTAAAGTGTCGGTTTTGTGCCGGTAATGAAAAAAAGCAGCTCGTTACAGGCATTTATATCACTTAAGATATCGGCAAATTCCTGTTTCACAGGGTCTTTATGATGCATGGAATGATTTCCTGTTTCATGACCTTTATTATATATTTTCCTTACAGCTTCGGGATATTTCTCCGCAAATTCACCGACAAAGAAAAATGTACATCTGATGCTTTCACTTTCAAGAAGTGAAAGAAGCTCATCAAGTCCCTTATCATCCCATGCACAGTTAAAAGTCAATGCAACTGTTTTTTCTGCTGTATCAACACTGTAAACGGGCAACCGCCTGTCTGCACTTACAGTACTTGTTTTCAGAGTGAAACTCACCACACCGATTATAACCAATATCCAAATAAGCATTATAATAAAAAGCGATACATCCTTTTTTCCGAACAAGGCAAATTTCATAAATTTTCTCCTTTTATTTTGTAAAGTGTTATCAGTACATCTTTATTGAGTTACTTTTATTAATATGCTAAAATAAATTGAATAATATAGGAGGTGTACCTATGCTATACAAAAAAAACAGTGAAAAAAATCTCAGCAAAAGCCTTTTTGAAAACCCCACATCCGAATACAGAGGAACTCCCTTCTGGGCACTGAACTCACGACTTACAACAGATGAGCTCTGCCGTCAGATTGATGTATTCAAAGAGATGGGGCTCGGCGGTTTTCATCTTCATGTAAGAACAGGACTTGAAAATGAATACTTAAGTGAAGAATATATGTCACTCATGAAAGACTGTGTTGACAAAGCAAAAAATGAAGAGATGCTTGCATGGCTCTATGACGAAGACCGATGGCCCTCAGGTGCAGCAGGCGGACTCGTAACAAAAGACGAAAAATACAGAGGAAGATGCCTTCTTTTCACTCCCTTCAAGGAAGCTGAAGCATTCGCATCAAACGATTCCCGTTCAGAGGGCGGACGTTCGGGAAAAGGCACACTTATTGCCTGCTATGACATAATTCTCGACAAAGACGGTTATCTTGAAAGCTATAAAAAAATAGGTAAAGATGAAGAAGCAAAAGGTACAAAATGGTATGCTTTTCTCGAAGTACATACTCCCTCAAGCTGGTATAACGATCAGGCTTATGCCGACACGTTAAACAAAGAAGCTATAGAAAAATTCATTGAAGTGACCCATGAAAAATACAAAGCAAAAGTGGGCGACGAATTTGACAAAACCGTTCCCGCAATATTTACGGATGAACCTCAGTTCACAAGAAAAAGAGTTCTCAACAACTCCTTTGACAAAATGGATATCACAATGCCCTGGACAGATAAAGTCCCCGAGCTTTATAAAGAAGCATATTGCGAAGATATACTTGATTTCCTTCCCGAAGTTTTCTGGGATCTTCCTGCTTCTGCTCCTTCAATACACCGTTACCGCTATCATGATTTTATAGCTGAACTTTTCGCCTCCTCATTTGCCGATACTGTAGGTACATGGTGCAAGAAAAACAACATTGCCCTTACAGGTCACATGATGGAAGAACCCTCACTGCGTTCACAGACAGCAGCCCTCGGTGAAGCTATGCGTTCTTACAGAAACTTCCAGCTTCCCGGTATTGATATGCTGTGTAATTCTCATGAATTCACAACAGCAAAGCAGGCACAATCTGCCGTTCATCAGTACGGCTATGAGGGAATGCTCTCCGAGCTTTACGGTGTTACGGGCTGGGACTGCGATTTCAGAACCTATAAGCATCAGGGTGACTGGCAGGCATGTCTCGGTGTTACCATCCGTGTGCCGCATCTTTCATGGTATGCAATGAAGGGTGAAGCAAAGAGAGACTATCCCGCCTCCATTCACTATCAATCCCCGTGGTATAAAAAATATAACCTTATAGAAGACCATTTCGCTCGTGTAAATACTGCTCTTACAAGAGGTAAGCCCGTTGTAAAGGTCGGTGTGATTCATCCCGTTGAAAGCTTCTGGCTTCATTGGGGACCCAATGACAAATCTGCAGTTTTCAGAGAAAGCCTTGATGAAAGATTTTTCAATGTAACAAACTGGCTTCTTGAAGGCAGCATTGACTTTGACTTCATATCGGAAGCACTTCTTCCCGCTCAGTGCAAAGAAGGCTCGGCACCTCTGAAAGTCGGTCAGATGGAATATGATGTCATCATAGTTCCCGGCTGTGAGACACTGAGAAAAACAACTCTCGAAAGACTGGACGCATTCAAGAATGCGGGCGGTAAACTCGTTTTCATGGGAGATGCACCCACCCTTGTTGATGCACTTCCCTGTCCCGCTGCAAAGGCACTCTTTGACAAATGCGAAAATATAGATTTTTCAAGAGCATCGCTTCTCACTGCACTTGATGATTCAAGAAGCCTTACAATAAGATATGCAGACGGCAGACTTACAGATAAATTCATTTATCAGCTTCGTAAGGACAATGATTGCAAGTGGCTGTTTATCTGCAATTCAAAGGAACCCGGCAACAAGCACATTGACGGCGGAAGCGATATTCAGATAATAATAAATGAAATCTGCAGCCCTGAAATATATGATACTGCAAGCGGAGAAATATTCCCCATAAAGGCAGAATATCACAACGGAAAGACTACGGTAAGATATAAGCTTTTTGGCTATGATTCAGTTCTTCTGAGACTTACCGAGGGAGAAAGCTCCTGCACAAACACTCAGCATATACCCGAAGAGGCTGGTGAAGCCATAGGCACATTCTTCCCTTATGCTCTTTCCGAAGACAATGTTCTTCTTCTTGATATGGCACAGTGGAAGATAGATGACGATGAAGAATTCTCACCGTCTGAAGAAATTCTCCGTCTTGACAACAAAGTAAGAGAAAAACTCGGGATTAAGGAAAGAGGCGGACATGTAGTTCAGCCGTGGGTTCTCGGTGATATGCCGAAAAACCACAGTGTAACTCTTAAGTTCATCTTTGACAGTGAAATTGATTATACCGGAGCAGTTCTTGCACTTGAAGATGCAGATGTCGCAAAGGTTGTTTTCAACGGCAAAGAAATAACACAAAGACTTGAAGGCTTCTATGTTGATATTTCCATAGGTAAGCTTCAGCTGACTGACATTGTCAAAGGCAGCAATACACTTGAAATAATTCTTCCCTTCGGTGAGACTGCAAACATTGAAAATGTGTTTATTACAGGTAAATTCGGCGTAAGAGTTGCAGGGTCAACTGCCGTAATAACAGCTCTTCCCGAAAAACTCGCATTCGGCTCACTGCTTTCTCAGGGACTTCCCTTCTACGGCGGTGCAGTTACATATAAAATGAAAGCCGTAACTGACAGTGATGTTCTGACAATAACAGCAAGTGATTATATGGGTGCTCTTATAGAAGTCAGAGTTGACGGAAAAGAAGCAGGAAATATCATATATCCTCCATATACTCTCGAGGTAAAGGGTGTCGGAAAAGGTGAGCATGAGGTGGAACTTAAAGCATATCTCCACCGTTACAATTCCTTCGGTCCTCTTCACCTTGTCAACGTTAAGGAATCCTGGCACGGTCCCGGAGCATGGCGTTCAGACGGAATCAACTGGAGCTATGAATATGTTCTTCGTACAACAGGAATACTTAAAACTCCCGGCATAAAATAATTTTCAGATAAAACATAATAAGACAAGTTTTTCACAGAAACTCCGTTATCATATAGATAGCGGAGTTTCTTTTTTTGGAGTGATATATTATGAAAATTTCATTTTCGGACAAGCAAATGACGGTATTTCTTTCTGGGGATATAGATCACCATAATGCTTCTTCTCTGAGAGCAAAAACCGATACGGAAATAATAAAACAAAAACCGCAAAAGCTTATACTCGACTTTTCAGATGTTTCCTTCATGGATTCTTCAGGGGTCGGCTTTGTCATAGGAAGATATAAAACTGCTCTTGATGTAGGTTGTACCACAGCAGTAACGGGACTTCGTGACAGAGATAAAAAAATACTTATGATGTCAGGAATGGAAAATAAAATAGAGTTCAGGTGATGTTAAATGAAAGCAATAAATGATTTTAAGATGAATATCATGTCAAAATCGGCAAATGAAGGTTTTATACGTGCAGTTACGGCTGCCTTCTGTGCACTTATTGACCCGACGGTAGAAGAAATAAGTGACATAAAAACTGCAGTAAGTGAGGCTGTCACAAACGCTGTAGTTCACGCATACAAAGAAAAACAAGGGAGAATTTACATAGATGCCGCAATTTATCCCGATAACACTGTAAAAATCAGAATAAAAGATAAGGGTTGCGGCATTGAAGACGTGAAAAAGGCAATGGAACCCCTTTATACAACTTCGGGAGATGAACGTTCGGGGCTTGGCTTCAGTGTCATGGAAAGCTTCTGCGATAAACTTAAAGTCAGCTCGACCCCCGGAAAAGGTACCGTTGTCACGCTCACAAAAAAGATAACGGGAAAGTGTGAATAATGTCAAATTCTTCTGAAAACAATGCTCTCATCACAGAAAACATAGGTCTTGTTCATTCATGTGCAATCCGATTCAAAGGCAGAGGTGTGGAATATGAGGATCTTTTTCAGGCGGGCTGTGTGGGACTTATAAAAGCCGCAGCCGGCTTTGATCCGGATAAAGGCTTCAGATTTTCCACCTATGCAGTACCTGCCATTCTCGGAGAAATAAGAAGAATATTCCGTGACGGCGGAAGTGTAAAAATCGGCAGAGCTGCCAAAGAAAAAGCACGTCAGCTTCTGAGCATCAAAGAGGAACTGACGGCAAAAACGGGAAGAGAGCCTACAGCAACGGAAATAGCACAGGCAGCAAATATGGACACTGCCGAAACTGCCGCACTTCTCAGTGCCTGTCTTCCGGTAATTTCACTCACCGCCGGTGAAGATGAAAATCAGACGGATATACCTGTCCCCCCGCCTGACGAAAAGCTGTCTGAAAGGCTCGACCTGCGAAATGCAATTCATTCTCTTGATGAAAATGAACAGAAAATAATTGATATGCGATATTTCCGCGGAATGACACAGACCGTCACAGCCCGTCAGCTCGGCCTTTCACAGGTTCAGGTATCAAGAAAAGAAAAAGCTATACTGACGAAACTGAGAAAAATGTTGGCTTGACAACAAGATTTTATTGTGTTACCCTTTCTTTTTGGAAAATAATGTTCAAAGGGTAATTGTTATGCAAAAATCACAGTTCAAGGGCATCATAATGCTCTTTATCACAGCATTTATCTGGGGCTCGTCCTTTGTTGCCCAATCTCTCGGCATGGAGACGGTAGAAGCCTTTACATTCAACGGAATAAGAACCTTACTCGGTGCGGCAACTCTTTTACCGTTTATAATCGGGAAAGATATTATAAACATAAAAAAACACGGAAGCTCTGAAAAGAAAAAACTGAAAAGCGAGGCAAAAAAAATCCTTACAGGCGGCAGCATAATGGGCATTGCCCTGTGTGTTGCAAGTAATTTGCAGCAGTATGCTTTTACTTATCCTGACCATTCTCCGGGAAAAATTGCTTTCATAACCGCCTTTTATATGTTTTTTGTACCTATTCTCGGGTTGTTTTTCAAAAAACGTATTCCCGTTATAACATGGTTGTGCGTGGTTCTCGGAACAGTAGGTCTTTACTTCCTGTGCGTAAGCGGTGAAGGCTTCTCGGCAATAACAAAAAGTGACATTTTTTCTCTTCTCTGCTCTGTAGCTTATGCCGTGCATATTCTTATGATAGAGAAATTTGCCGCAGATTCTGACCCTGTCAAGCTCTCCTTTACTCAGTTCACGGTATCGGGCTTACTCACCTGTATTCTCATGTTTATTTTCGAGACTCCTGAGATAAGTGCAATAAACGAAAGCATTCTTCCCCTTCTTTATTCGGGAGTTATGAGTTGCGGACTTGCTTACACCTTCCAGATAGTCGGTCAAAAATATACTGAATCAACAATAGCCTCAATAATAATGTGCCTTGAATCAGTTTTCGGAGTGCTGTGCAGTGCCGCGATTCTTCACAAAGCCCTCACTCCAAATGAAAGCATTGGCTGTATCATCATGTTTGCCGCAATAATCCTGTCTCAGTTCGGTGATAAAATAGAAGACAGAATAAAAAACCGTAAAAAAGCAGCGTAAAAATACAGATGGCTTAAATTTACCAAAAGAAGTAAGTTTAAGCCATCTTATATTATTATTCAATTATCCCTCTGCTGAATTCTCTGAAAGACCGAGAATTTCAAGGGGATCTGTAAGTGCTCCGTTGACTCTCATTTCAAGATGAACATGAGCAGGTTCTTCTTTTTCCACGGGGATATCCCCTACTACACCTATCACGGTTTCGGAATACACACTGCTTCCTTCACTTATGAGTGCTTCATCTGCAAGTCCTGAAATTGAAGAAACTATACCGTTTCCGTGATCAATCGTAACAGTATTTCCCCACAGTTCATCTTTTGAGACTGACACCACTGTTCCTTCTGCAACAGTGCGTACACTCTCACCCTTTACACCCATAAAATCCACGCCGTTGTGGGTTCTGTAGTCTTTCATCGTCTGGGAAAAAACAGGATATCCCATACTGTAATCGGCAGCTATACCGTTTGAAAGAGGGGTATAAAACAGCACCTCCCTGCTTTCTGTTGTGCTCTCCTGAAGCGGCTCGGCAGAGTTATCAAAAACCTGCTCGGTTGATGGTTCCTGCGTATATGGAACAGTAAATTCATCAATATTTATCTCAATTTCATCTGCTGTAGGTTCATCATCGGGCATTCTGACATAATATGTCACACTTTCTTTCGCTTTTGTTGTACTGTCAGTGGTAGCTGACGGTACTTTTGAATCAGCTGCCGAAAACCCAACAACGCCTGCTGCAAGAAGACAAAGTCCGAGTGCAACATAAAAAACATTGCTTTTCAGCATTTTTCTGAAACTTTTTTTATTATCATCCAACATATTCATTACCTCCTAAATTGATTTTGTCCCCAAAAGAAAAAAATATTCCGAAATTTTCAAAAAAAATATAAACAAATGTTTGCTTTTTCTGAACATTTGTGCTATAATAATGTTGAAATATTATAAGCGGAGGCAAAATATGAAAGAACTCAATAACACACAAAAAAGAATATATGAATTTTTAGCCGAACGCTCACAAAACGGAGTGCCGCCTTCTGTGCGTGAAATATGTGCTGCAGTCGGTCTTAAGTCAACATCTTCCGTACAAAGCAACCTTGATGCACTGGAGGAAGCGGGTTACATCGAAAGAAATCCCATGCATAAACGCTCCATTCGTGTAAGAGGACAGGAAAACCAGGTTACCCATGTTCCTCTTATAGGCACGGTAACTGCAGGTATGCCCATTCTCGCAGTGGAAGCCATTGAAGGATATGTTCCTTTTTCGGGTACTGTCAACGCAGATAAACCCTTGTTTGCACTTAAGGTCAAGGGCGACAGCATGATAAAATGCGGAATTTTAAGCGGAGACATAATAATTGCCGAAAAAACTCCCGTTGCGGCAAACGGTGAAATTGTCGTTGCACTCATAGAAGATGAAGCAACGGTAAAAAGATTTTATAAGGAAGACGGGCACTTCCGTCTTCAGCCTGAAAACGATGATTATGCACCCATAATTCGAGATGAAGTTATCATTCTCGGAAAAGTAATCTCGCTTATCAGACATTTCTGATAAGGAATACGGCAGAAATTCAAAAAGCGTATCGGAAATTTCAACCGATACGCTTTTTTATACTCAATTATTGAATGGAAAGTCCTTTTCTCTTAAGGTATGACTTTGCAGAATACTGTTTTCTTTTACTTGTAAACATATACTGAATGAAGCTTCTCGGTGCCTTGGACACAGAAAGCTCTGAAAGTATTCTCGGGTCAAGCGGCGTGGGGTCCTTTACATTTATAGTAACACCCTTTGCTTCATTTCTTGCTTTGGCAAAAAATCCTTCATCGGGAAGAACCGTGATATTTTCAACGCTTCTCCATCTCTCGGGGAAGGAAGGGTCTTCTGCCGCACTCTTTCTGACAAACAGTTCAAAGAAGGGGAATTTCTGAATATAAAGTGAATCAATAAATTCATCAAGCTGAGTGTTATCTGAAAGATCGGCAAGAATACTGAACAATGGTAAATCAGCCGCATCCTGTCTCGTAACATACATACCGGGGAATCTGAGGTCAGCAAAAGTCTTGTTGAGTGTCTTTCTTCTTTCTTCCGTAAGAAGAGCTGATATATTTTCATATCTGTCCCTTATCTTTTTAAGGGTCTCATCTGAGAGATACCAGAAATATCTGTAAAATCTGTTAGTCAATTCTTCAAAATAGACCGTAAGTATCTCCTGAGCAGTATATTCATCACCGTCAAAAGCACCTGTTTCATCTTCAATTATTGCTTTTGCATCGGCATAAATTTCCTCGTAAACACTTATCAGTATATCAAGATTCTTTTCTGTAGGCTCACCCTTTTCCGGGAAACCGTCACGGTAGATACCTCTTCTTCTTGAATATATGGCACCTGCCACACCCGACACCTTTGCATCACAGCCAAATACACATTTTATGAGAAATGCCGCATTATACATAACGGGAGTTGCAGGAAAACTGAGTGAATACAAATCAAAAAACTTCTTTCTGTATACTCTGCCGTCAAAATCAAGAGTATTGAGAAGTGCCCTGTCAAATTTATCGATTTCAGGAACCGTGGCAAGCATATCCATCCATCTGTCATAATACGGCTCATTTTCACCTGCAGAATAATAACGGGGAGTGAAAATATCCGCCTTTGTTACATCTGCCGCTTTCAGTATACTTTCAACCGTATCCGGGGCAATATAATCGCCGCCGTCAATGAAATAAACCAATTCTCCTTTGGCATATTTTACACCTTCGTTTCTTGCTTCAGGTGTAAGACAGTGAGGAATTTCAACAGATTGAAAACCGACATATTCATCACAATACTCTTTGATGACAGTCTTTGAATCGGCATCACAACCCGTATCAACTATTACAACATCAAAATCCTCGCTGGACTGCTCACAAAGTCCTTCAAAAGTATATTTAAGATCATCTGCACTGTTATATGCAGTTACAATTACTGTAAGTGTCGCCATATTTTTCTCCGTTCAGTTATAATACTCTTTAATTATGCTTTCTGCTCTTTTTATATCATCGGGAAAAGTAATTTTTATATTATAACTCTCTCCCCTTACAAGATAAACAGGCTCACCGCTGTAAGTAAATACCGAGCAGCCGTCGGTAAGCATATTAAAGACATCCTCTGACATTTCAGACATCAGTTTGTAAAGCTTAGCCGCATCAAAACTCTGAGGGGTCTGTGCATGGAAAAGATGATTCCTGTCAGGCACAGACGAAATAAATTCTCCGTCATCACTGATAAGCATGGTATCCACTGCGGGTATACAGGTGTTGCAGGCACCGTATTTTTTTGCAGCCTCTATATTCTCAGAAATTATCCTCTCATTAATAAATGGTCTTACTGCATCATGAGTCAGAACTATACTTCCGTCAAGAATATTTTTTTCTTTCATAAACGAAACTATACCGAAAAGAGTATCGCTTCTTGTACTGCCGCCGTGTATAATAAATATCTCTTTATCAGTTTTAACAAATTGCCCAACAAGCTCTTTTGTGTAATCATAATAATCAGCACAGACACTTATTATTACATTATCCACTTCAGAGGACGAAAGAAACGCATTTATGCTTCTTATAATAACAGGAATCCCTCCTGTTTCAAGAAACTGTTTGGGCAAATCTGAACCCATTCTGCTGCCTTTTCCCCCGGCAAGAATTGCCGCAACTACCATCTTTTCACCCCCATAATGATTTATTTATATATAATATCACAAAACAGTGCAATGCACAAGTTTTATTTACCTTGTGTTGCTATCTTATTCTTAGTCCAATCATCAATATGTGACTTAAAACGCTTAAGATAGTCAGAAAACTCTGTTTCAGCACTGCCGTAAGTAAGTTGCAGGTCATATTCAAGAGGCAGCCATGTCTTTATGTCGCTTTCATTATGCTGTATCACAGCTTCAAGCTTATCAAGGGCTTTATAAAGCTTTGCTTCTTCTGTCTCACATTTTTCCATCTCATCGTAAAGAGAAATAAACTCCCGACTTGCCGTATCGGGAAGGCTTTCTATCCAGCCGATAAAAAGCCGTTTTTCTTTTTCGCAGTCCGCTTCAGTTTTGCAAAATGTTGCAATATCACCTGTAAATGCCTCACCTAAGTCATGTATAAGGCACATTTTTATGACTTTATTTATATCAGCTTCGGGAAACTCATCCGCCATAAGCATTGCAAAAAGTGAAAGCCGCCAGCTGTGTTCTGCCACACTCTCCCGCCTGCCGCTTGAAGTATCACTGTGACGTGTGATGCATTTAAGCTTTTCGGCAATACCCAGAACACTCAATACTTCTTCAGGTTTCATATAATTCTCCTCATCCCAGTTTATCACCGTTTTTAACTTCTTTGTCGGTAGTAATAAGAACAACACCGCCCTCGGAATAAGTTCCGAGTACCAATATCTCTGACATCATATCGGCTATCTGTCTTGGAGGGAAGTTTACAACTGCAAGAACCTGTTTACCGATAAGTTCATCGGGGGTATATCTCTGTGTTATCTGTGCGGAAGACCGTCTGACTCCGATTTCTTCTCCCATATCCACAGTAAGTTTATACGCAGGCTTTTTAGCCTTTTCAAAAACTTCTGCACTTAACACAGTACCTACCCTTATATCAAGCTTAAGAAAATCCTCAAAAACAGCCATATTATACCCTCCATAGGAAATAATTCTGATATAATAATAGCACAATTCCAAAAATGATACAAGAAGAATAAAACAGTGGAATTCTTTCTGTATTTATGATAGCATAAAAAGAACAAAAGGGAAAAGAGGGAAAACATGAGTTTTAAGGAATATATAAAGACATCCACATTAGCTCCCGAACAAGGCGATATAGTAGAATATATGTCTATAAGAGACAGAATAACATCCAATGTGCTTGTAAATTCACAAAAAGAAATTCCGGGAACAGCCTGCAGCTATGAGGCTGATGTTACGGCACTTCTCGAAAAATTCAAAGAGCTGAAAGAAAGTGTGGATTATAAACTGACTTTCAACACTCTCATGATAAAAATTCTGGTCGAAGGATTAAAGGCAGCCCCGAGACTCAATGCTCATTATGAATACAATCACCGCAAAACCAGCGGAAGAATCATTATAAAAAAACATATTGATGTTGCAATGGCTGTATGTCTTCCCGACTCTCAGACATTTCAGGTAAAAATTAAAGGACTTGAAGACAAAAATCTGCGTGAAACAGCAATACTCACAGAGGAAGTAAAAAGAAAACTCGGAAATACAAATCTGAAAAAAATAATGTTCAATGTAGGCGGTCAGAGAATTCTCGGACTTGCCCTGAAGGGTAAAGCCCTGAACTCACTGTCACAAGTGATGGCAGTATATTTCGGAAAAGGGAAAATAGCAAAGTTTTCAAAGCTTTTCAAAAAGAAAAAACATAAAAAATCATCCCATAAAGCTCCTTATGACGGTCTGAAAATTGATGATTTCACCGAAGGAACAGTATGTTATACAAACTGGGGAACTCTTTACGATAACCTTGATGTAAACATCACCTATATTCCCCCTTTGTACCCTCAGGTATTTCTTTTTGCTACGGGAAGAGTAAAGGACAAAGAATATGTTTACAAAAAAGAAGACGGAACTCTTGAGCTCGGAACAAAAAAAGTGTTACCCATAACCCTTGTTTTTGATCATAAAATCGGCGGTGCGGCTGATATTATGCCGTTCATAAAAAAACTGGATGAAATTTTCAATTGCCCCGAAATAATAAAAAACTGGTAAACATACAAATTATAATTTAAATTCAAAAAACAGGCTCGTTTTGCCTTCACGGTAAAACTGAGCCTGTTTTTATTCAATTATTGTTATTACTTTTTATATGGAACGGGAATGTATGAAAGAATTTTTTCAAAGAATGCAATAAGCTTTGCAAAAATTCCGAAATGAGGAATTTCTTCAGCCTTTTCTGTATTGACTACGGTAAACGAGTCGAATATTTCACCGGAATCGGTAAGATAGGAATTGATAACGATATGGTCTTCCTCAAATGTCAGCAGTGAATAGGATGCCTCGCTGAGGTCCACGCTGTGCACTATATATTCACTGCCTGATGTGTCATAGGATGAACATTTGCCGCCCGAGGCTGAACCTGCTTCAAAAAATACGGTTCCTAAGGAAGAAATCTGACCGTTATATATGGGATATGTTCTCGAATAAAAATGATTATGACCGCTGAGAACAAGGTCAATGCCAAAATCATCAAAATATCCTTTGAGCATTGAAGTACATATCTTATTTGTAAACTCATCTGCACCTGCTGAGTACGCACCGTGATGAAGCATCATAACTCTCCAGCGTGCATCAGGATATGCATTTACAGCCTGAGATATTGTGTTTTTATGTATGGGGGCAAGAATATTATTGGAGTCAAGCACGATAAACAGAGCATCACCGAATGAAAAATAATAATCATTACCTATCATATCTACACCCGTATCACCAAAATATGTGCTGAATCTTGCTGAGTAAAAATCGTGATTTCCTGCTGTGGGTGCAAGAGGAAGAGCAGAAAGTGTATCAGGTGAGAAAAATGCATTATACTGAAGAGAAGAAAATCCGTCATTTACCTGGTCACCGCCGCAAAGTATGAGCTCCGCACCGTTTTTCATGGCACCTTCAAGAGTTCTTTCCCAGCCGTAAGTATCATCCTGCACAGCCTTAAGGCTATTGTCACCTGAACGACCAAGCTGCGGGTCAGAACAGAACAAAGCAGTAAAGCTTTCCGTTTTTGTGTCTATTGAAAACTTCTTTCCCGAATAAGTAACACCATCGGCAGTATAGGAGTATTTATACTCTCCGTCATTAAGACCTGAAAGCTTGATATTATTTACAACTCCGTAAACAGTTATTGTGCTCTCGGCAGTAAGAGTAAACTTGCTTACACCGTTTGAATAAGTAAAAGTGTTTCCCGTGTCAGAGGATAACCATGTAAAAACTCTGTCATTCTCGTTTTCACCGGGACTCTGCCATATTTTACCTGACCTTTCAGCTCTTTCATCCCAATCGGAGAGCCACTTTTCTGTTGCCGCAACAGGATTTGCCGCGAACACGGGCATAACAGCCATAATAACCATAATTAAGCTTAAAATCAATGATAATACTTTTTTCATATTCTCATCTCCTTAGAGATATTTTACCTGTTTTTGCGGATGATGTCTATAACTTTTGTAAAATTTAAATAAATTTAAATAAAATTAGTGCAATTTGCCCGATATTTGTACTTTTATTTTGTGTTACAATGTGATATTATTGTATTAATGTTATAATAAGGAGAATATGTGTATGAATAACTTTCTTCACAAACTCTTCGGCACAACTCCCGGTAAGGGTGTTCAGCCGAAGGAAGCCATTGCTTATTCGGTCACAGGTATCGGTCAGAACTTTATCTGTACCATAATAGGCTCTTATCTCACTGTTTTCATGACAGATGCACTTTTATTCGGTGCCAAGGACACAAAAATCGGTATTATTGACGGTGCATTGGCAGTTGCAATTCTTATGCTCGTAACAAGAGTATTTGATGCATTCAACGACCCCATCATGGGCAGTGTTGTTGACAAAACTCGAACAAAGTGGGGCAAATGCCGTCCCTATCTTAAATGGATGGCAATTCCCATAGGAATATGCACAATACTCTGTTTCCTGCCTGTTTTCACTGCTAAAACCGTTTGGAGCTTTGCTGTTATTTCCATACTTTATGTAATCTGGTCTGTTGTATACACCGTTGCTGACGTGCCTTACTGGGGACTTTCAACCTGTCTTACAAATGACACCACTGTAAGAGGTAACATCCTTACAGTTGCCCGACTTGCCTGTACTGTAGGTGCAGGTATTGTAACCATAGGTGTTCCCATTCTTACTGATGCTATTACATCAAAGTATAAATATACTGCTGATATGACTGAACAGATTGCTGTTGAAAAAGCATCCGAAATTGCTGAACTTGTCACAAAACAGGGTATTTCCGCTGAAGAAGCAATCAATTCTTTCGTCGGAACTGTTATGCCCGATTTTACAATGGCAAACGCTGATACACTTAAGTGGACATATTTCATCTGTGCAGTAGCATTTGTTATTATTGCCATGCCCATGTTCTTCTACGGTTTCAAGAACACAAAAGAGAGATTTACTGCTGAAGATGAAGCTCCTTCCTTCATTCACAATCTGAAGCTCCTCTTCAAGAACAAAGAACTTCTTCTCATCGTTCTTTCAGGTATTCTCGGCGGTGCAAGAATGGTTTATACATATACCGGCGGACTTTATTTTGCAAAGTATGTTCTTAAAAATGAAGGTCTTTACGGAATTATTACAATGCTCGTCATTCCCGGCGGTCTTGTGGCTTCCTTGCTTGTTCCCTTCCTTACAAAGAAATTCACCAAAAAGTACACATACATATTCGTTCATATCTTCGGCGGTATCGTAATGGCTGTAATGTACTTTGTGGGATATGATGCTCCGTGGAAGCTCGTTGTCGCTGCTATCGGTCTTATACTCCTCGGTATTCCTCAGGGCGTCAACAACATCATGACTTATGCAATGATTGGTGATACGGTTGATTATCTTGAATGGAAGACCGGTGAGCGAGGTGAAGGTATTTGCTTCGCAATGCAGACCCTTATCAACAAAATCGGTATGGCTGTCGGTGCTTTCATTGGTGTTATATCAATGTATGTTGCAGGAATCAATCCCGAAACAGGATATGTTGATTCTCCCGGCACCCTCTGGAACATGCTTATCCTTTCAGGTGTTATCAGTATGTTTGCCTGTGCAGTTCCCATGTTCTTCTACACTGTCACAGAAAAGAGACAAAGAGAAATGGTTGCAGAAATTGCTGCAAGAAAGAGCAAATAATTTCTCAGTATAAGATAATACAGACATAATATTTTACGGCATCAGGAATACTGAAAAGTAAACCTGATGCCGTTATTTTGTGATATTTGGTAAGCAACTGCACAAAAATTTTTGTCAGCATTTAATTTTTTGGGTTAGTTAAAAATTAACATTATAGTGACGCATATTGACACCTATAAGCTTATTATAATCAAGCACGTGCAAAATAAGGCCGTCTTCAGTTTCAGAAAATGTCATTCCCTCTGCTTCAACATTGTCACCGCCGACGTTTCTCTCTGCTGCAACAGCAACTTCGCCAGTTTGGATATTTACGCTGAGAATATTTTTTATAAATCCGCCGTTATCAAGGTCATTTGAGAGAAACAGTGTGCCGTTGTAAAATTCACCGCCCTGTATGCGGTCTATCACGCCAATACCCGTGAGAGGAATTTCCCTTACAAGTTCCATTGATTTTGCAATGTCGTAAACATAAATAGTTTCTGCATCGGACCACTTTGAAGCATATAGCAGACCTGTTTCTCTGTCAACAGCACACCAAGGTACACCGTCGTCATAGTTTTCAATGTCAAGGTCATAAACTTCTCCCGTAGCTTTGAGTGTTTCACAGTCAAACACCGCAATGCAGGGGAAGCCCTCATCGGGACCTTCAACAGAAGCATATATCTTTCCTTCATAGTAGCTTATGCCGCCAATGTGATTGTTTCCTCTGTCGGAGCAAACATCGGGCAAGGGATTCATTTTTGCATCGACAAACATTAAATTGTCCGCATCAAACTTTGCAAGGAAGGTAAGATTAAGTGCGGCAATGGCACCGCTTGTATAAAAATATTCGCCGTCTGTTGTGATACCCTGCCCCATCATAAGGGCCTGATCGAAAACAAACATATCATCACCTATGAGCTCGGCAGAGTCAGTAGACACGGCGACGGGAGTTGTAAGCAAAGAGAGAATTAAAAGGGGTAAAACCAGAATGTAACGTATTTTGAGCAAAACAGCAATCATAAGCAATCCTCTTTTCATAAGATTTTATTATAAGTATATAATAACAAAACAAAACTAAAAATTCAAGTAATAAAAAGAGTAATATAAAGCTACATAGTTTTTATTCGATAAAATTTTTTGCTATACTTATATATTGGCAGATTTCGATAAAAATTATATTTGTGCCTGTAAATGTGTGTAAACAAA
>SVQH01000034.1 GCA_015065425.1 Oscillospiraceae bacterium | reverse complement strand
TTTTGTTTGCTGTGGTAATATAAAGCTGAAGGAGGTGGAGCTATGGAAATGAGGTCGAAGAAAAATATCAGGAATATCAGCATAATTGCCGTAATTATGCTGTCTGCTTTTGTTTGCAGAGTGGTTGCATACAATATTGACGATTTTTTTATAGCTACTCTTCTTGTTATGATAAGAAATGCAATGCACATTTCTCTTGCGGCAGTGTGGACTGTTTCAATTTATATGAGAGTTGTCAGTAAGCAGATAAGAAATATGCTCATTTCCGTCGGTCTTCTTATGATAGGGTGGATGGTCATAAGAACCTGTAAGATTGAGTTCCTTTATACGACCGATACGCTTACCCGTTACTTCTGGTATGCCTTTTATATACCGATGATTTTGATTCCGCTTATCGGTGTTTTTATAACTATGCACATCGGAAAATCCGATGATTATAAGCTGCCGTCTCTTTTCAGATTGTTTTATATACCTGCGGCGTTGGTGATCCTGCTTGTTTTTACCAATGATTTTCATCGTCTTGTTTTTGATTTTCCCAATGGGATATTGTATTTTAATTCAGATTATACTTACGGTCCGCTCTTTTTTATTCCTTCGGGCTGGTTTACCGTTCTCGGTTTTTATTTTGTTGTAAAGCTTCTTCTCAAGGGTAAGGGACCCGGTAATCGTATGTTTCAGAGGGTGCATATTGCTATTATGGCAATTGCTGTGGTTTTCTGGTGTCTTTATGCTTTTACAGGTATTGATGCGGACCTTACAGCGGTTGACTGCGCACTTATTACACTTCTTCTTGAAAGTGCAATTCAGAGCGGTCTTATAAGAACAAGCACCAACTACAGAAAGCTTTTTGAAATTTCAAGTGTAACGGCACAGATTGCTGACAGTAATTTCAATGTCTGTGTCCGTTCCTCAGAATCAGAGGTTTTTTCAAGCGACATTCTGAAAAGTGCCGTTTCGTCACCGCAGAATCTCGGAGATTATATTCTGAATGCCGAGAAAATATCGGGCGGATATGTTTACTGGCAGGATGACATAAAGAATATTACGGAGCTTATAGAAACCTTACAAGAAACACAGAAGCAGCTCAGTGAAAATAATTTCCTTTTACAGGCAGAGTATGAGCTCAAGGAGAATAAAGCCAAAACAGAAGAAAAAAACCGTCTGTTCAATAAGCTGATTTATGAAATTTCGCCGAAACTTCTGAAGGCAGAAGAATTGTTAGCATTGGCTTCTTCGGATGAAAAAAATAAAAGAATGCATCTTGCAAAGCTTGCAGTAATAGGCGCATATATTAAAAGACGGGGAAACCTGTTTATAATTTCAGAGGACAGAAAAAAAATAAGATCCCGTGAAATAGAATTCTGCATAAATGAGTCCCTTTCTAATTTACGATTGCTTGATATTGTACCTTCATTTGTTTTCAGCCTTGATGAAGATATATCGTCAGCAGCAGCCGTAAAGGTATATGATATATTTGAATTTTTCACTGAAGAGCTTCTTGATACTGCTACAGCTCTTTTTGTAAAAATTTCAGAAAAAGAGGGCTTCATTTCAATGAGAATGATGTTCGGTGTTAAAAGTGCGAGGGATGAAATTCTTGCTGACAGCGAAATATTGAGCGGTGCTGATATAATTATTGAAAACTCCGATGATGATATAATTATAGATGTGCTCATCCCGAAGGAGGTAATGTGATATGATACCTTTTATCGGGCTCGGCACTTATGTAAGAGCATTATTTCTTACAATACTCTTTGTTGAGGTGTGTGTTTCATCTTGTCTAACCATATGGAGCTTTATGCAGAAAAACCTGTTGCCGAAGATTATTTCACCTGTCTCAGCAATTTCCGCACTTCTGTTTATCTTACCGTATTCCGCTTACATTTTTGCGGAAAATAACGGTGTTTCGGTAAACGGATACAGCTTTGTTGAAAAGCTTCTCGGTCTTCCTGCATTTGCTGTGATTTTGTTTGCAGCTATTGATGCAATTATAATTTCTGCACTTCTTATATTTTTCTTTATGGGAATCCGTAACGGAATATCTGCTTTTTCTGTTAAGGAAAGTGTTGATAAGCTTAAAACTGGAATATGCTTTTCATATGAAAACGGAATGATAAAGCTTATTAATCACAGAATGGATGAGCTCAGCAGAATCATAACGGGAAAAGAAATGACCAATGCCCTTGACTTTATAAATTCTCTCAGAAGCAGAGAATGTCAGCCCGGAACAGAGGTCTTAAATAGCAATGATGATATAATGCTCTGTCTTCCCGATTATACCGTGTGGCGTTTTTCAGTTAAAAGAATAGGAAAAATGTACGAGATAACTGCTGCGGATACAACTGATTTATACAGAGTATCGGAAGAGATGAGGCTTTCAAACAGAGAGCTTAAGGAAATGAATGACAGGCTTCTTAAATACGGTGAAAATGTTGATGAACTTACAAAATCCCGTGAACGTCTTGAAACAAAATACCGTATTCACGCAGAGCTGGGTAATGCCCTTCTTGCAACAAGACTTTATCTTCAGAATAATGACGGAAATTCCGATGAAATCATAAATATCTGGAAACGCAATATTACGGTGCTCAGTGTTAAAAACACCGAGGATACGGAATATAATGCCATAAACGGGCTTATTGAGGCGGCAAAGGCTGTGGGAATAAGAGTAATGATTTCAGGTGAAATGCCTGAAAAGGAGCAGGTGAAGAAGCTTTTTACAGAAGCTACTGCCGAAGCACTTACCAATGCCGTAAAGCACGCCGATACAAAGCTTTTCAGAATTTCCTTTACTTCAGATCTTTTCAGCTTCACCGCTTCCTTTTCCAATGACGGAAAAAAAGCAGACAAGTCTTGCTGCGAAGGCGGAGGACTTTCTGCACTCAGAAAAAAGACAGAATATCTCGGCGGACGAATGACAGTAAAAGCCGAAAATGACTTTACTCTTATAATAACAGTTCCGAAATAAGGAGAACAGCTTATGATAAATGTACTGATAGTTGAAGATGACAGAATGGCAAGTAAGCTTCTTGAGGTTTTTTTACAGGACAGCGAGACTTATAAGGTGGTCGCAACAGTAGAAAGTGCTTCAATGGCAGAGCTTTTTTGCAGTAAAAAAATGTGCGATCTTATTCTTATGGATGTTTGCACATCAATGAATGCAAGCGGTCTTGATGCTGCCGAAAAAATCAAGGCCGCGTATCCCGAAATTAAAATTATTATTATCACAAGTCAGCCCGAAATAAGCTTTCTTGAGAGGGCAAAGCGTATCGGAGTTGACAGCTTCTGGTATAAATCTCCTGTTGCAAGTGAGCTTATAGGTGTAATGGACAGTACGGTAAAAGGGGAGAAAATTTATCCCGATATGACACCGACACTTCAGATGGGATATGCTCTCAGCATTGAGTTTACGGAAAGAGAGCTTGATGTTTTAAGAGAACTGATAACAGGCGACACCAATAAGGAAATCGGCGACAGACTCAATATGTCACAGTATACTGTCCGTGACTACATTCAGAGTATGCTCGAAAAGACGGGCTTTCGCAGCCGAACGGAGCTTGCTGTAAAGGCAAGAGAAAGCGGACTTGTTATAAATACCTGATAAAAAAACACCTACATTTGTAGGGTATCAAACAATTCATTATTCGTTATAATTGTTTCATAAAGTAAAAAAGGGGACATCTTTATGAAACAAAAATTATTAAGTATGATAATTGCCGTTGTTATGGTTATGGGAACAGTCTCACCTGTTTCTCAATACCTTACGACGGCTTTTTCTGCTAATGCGGCTTCTGTCGTTCCGACTTCAAGCAAGCAGACACTGTATGTGAATACTCTCGGTTCGCTCAGATATGCTCTTATGTATGCCAAGGCAGAAACCACCATCGTTCTTACGGCTGATATTGAAGCCGTAAATGTTAAAGATATATCCACTTCTATCGGAGCAAAAGGTGCTCTTGTGCTCGATATGAACGGTTATAATGTCAGAGTAAACGGTGCTGCTTCTTCTGATTTCATAAAACTTATAAATGATACAAAGCTTTATTTGCTGAATTCTGATAACTCTGTCGAATCTAAGATATTGATAACTGCAGACGGTGTTGAAGATACTTCGGTAGTTTCAATGGAAAATGCTTCTTCCGAGCTTTTTATCGGTCAGAAAGTAATTCTACAGCTCGGAATTCTTGGCGGAACTGAAAGTAATCCCGACAGCAGTACTATCCGCGTGAAGAAATTCAGTAAGCTTATCTCTTCCGGTAGCAGCCTGTTTTCAGGTTCTGTGGGAAGCGGAGTTATCAGCTTTGAGCCTGAAAAGGCAGGTGATTTCAAGAATTCTGTCGTGCAGATGAAAGAATTGATTGCAAAGGGATATGAGTACTGTGTTTCTTTTGTGGAAAACGGGGATTGTAATGATTTCTTTTCTCTTGATGCCTTTAGTGAATTTAAGGTAGATCTGTATGAATGGGCAGTTTACACAAGCTCACCTGCGCCGTTGTTCAGAGTTCCTGCAGGCTGTAATGTAAGCTTCAATGATGTTTTGTTCACAGAGAAAATCCCATTCTATCTTTGGACCGGAAATGAAATTCCGAAATCAACACTTTTAAGTGTTGTGACAGATACCGTTGAAACCTATTCTGATTTCGACGGCGACGGCATTGCCTCTGAAGCAGAAGACGTCTGCGAATATAATGGGGCTGATCACTTTAAGACGAGCGGTACGTATACAAATGCACTTTATTTTTCTACGGGACATCTGCGTCACTGTGCAGGCTGTGGATTATTCCGTATAGCAGTACATTATACCCCCGGTAGCAGTTATGTTGCTCCTACGCAAACATCAGACGGAAGAAGTGCAGGTGTTCATTGTAATTTCCCCTCAGAAACAGACAGTCATTATGATACCTCTGCTCCCGTCCCTGCAAAAAACCATATTCCTGACACCAAGGAGATAATATATATTTTTACCGAGGAAGAATTCATTGAGAATCTGTATATGGGTGAGTCGGGAGTAACTATATGTCTTATGAATGATCTTTTCTTCAATATAGATGATTATCATGGGCTGGAACTTGTTCCTCTTGCAACAGGCGATATGACTATTGACCTTAACGGCAGAAGCATTTATGCAGAAAGCTCCGGTAATTCTTCACTTTTCAGACTGTATGCTTCCGATTCTGATAAGGGTGCAATAAGACTTCATATTGTAAACTCTGAAAGTGACAGCACATCACAGATCGTTTTCAGAAGCTCATCTGATACGGCATCCGTGTTCTCACTTGAGCATCCTGCAGTAGGACTTTATATTTATCCTGATGTTAAAATAGTAAACAGTCTTCTTAAAATTAATGATTATGTCGCAGCAGAGAGTTCAGGTGCTGATACAATCAAGCTCGTTAAATTCAACGAACTTGAGATTTACGGAGCAGAAATTGTAAATAATACGCCCAAAGGAAATTGTATTCAGTTTGACTGTTCGGGCGGAAACGATGCCTTCAAAAACTCTTCTGTAGAACTGAACTCTTCTGTGCTTCGTTCAATTGACAGCAGTATTGATTTCGGAACACTTCCGACAGGTGCAGTAAGCTTTGATGCAGCGGATACCTATTTTGCAAAAGCTATTGATAATGATGTCTCCCGTTTTTCTGCAACAGGCGATATCAAGGTTTCAGATATTCTTGGTGGCGGAAACAACCTTTACACCAATTTTAATTTTGCTAACATTGTAAAAGTATCAGCATTAATTAAAAATTTAGCAGCAGATAATGAAATTATCATTTCTCAGGGTATAAACAGCAGATGCGAAGACCACAGCACAAGAGAAATCCTTATAGACGGAAGATATCATTATCTGAAATGTGATACCTGCGGTAAGGTTGTTGAAAGAATCGAGCATGAAAGAATTGTTCCGGATGATACCGGCAGCTGCGAGCAGAATATTTATCGCGAATATAACTGTGACTGCGGTTTACTCGGAGCGGTTGAATTTACAGGCCACGATCTGAAGCGTGTTGCTGCAACAAAAACCGACTGCGAAACAGCAGGATATCTTGAGTATTATGAATGCCGTAACTGCGGTGCGCTGTTTGAAAGTCCTTATGGCGGTACTGAAAGAGAGCTTTCAGATTTCTTTGTGCCTGCAGGGGAGCATAACTGTGTTATTCTTACAGAGATGCATGAACCGGACTGTGACGACTATGAAGCAAAAGTATGGCGCTGCAGTAATGAGAATTGCGGTTATTCAATGAGGACTGTCGATAACAATGAATATCCTGTCGGTCATTCTTCTATCGGAGGTCTTACAAGAGTTATGACTCATAACGGGCTTGAGCCTACCTGCACGGCAAAGGGGTATTCGGGCACATACTATACCTGTGCAAAAAATGATGCCTGCGGTGATATGTATAAGGATTCATCCCTTAGCCAGAAGATTTCTGAAAACGAGCTTGATATCCCTGCACTCGGACACGATTTTTCAGACGGATTTGAATATATTTTTGATGCTACCTGTGTGGATGATACCGTAACGCGCAGAATCTGCAAAAGATGCTCTTGTATAGAATTTGACGTAACGGAAACAGACGGTCATTTCTTTGATGAAGGTGTGTACATTTATCAGTCCTGTGAGGAAATTAATGTTAAGGAATATACTTGCGAATACTGTGATGCTAAAAAATATGAAAAAAGTTTTCCGGTTTCAGGACATGTATATGATGATATTGATATCATAACACCTCCCGGCTGCGTTTCAGGAGGAACAACAAAAATTTCCTGCTCAAATCCTTGGTGTGGAGATTTCTATTATGAATATCCCTCTGCACTCGGCGGACATATACTTGAAAAGCAGGATGAGGTTCCTGCAAAATGTGATACTGACGGTGTGAAAGAGCATTTTAAGTGCACAAGAGACGGATGCACAGAATTATTCTTTGATGAAGCCGGCACGCAGAAGGTCAATAATCTCGCACTGCTTAAAATTCCCATGACAAAATGTCAGACTACTCTTAAGCTCATTGCAGGACAGGAAAACAGCTGTACTGAAGATGGTTGGTTTGTCCACAAGAAATGTACCGTTTGCGGTAAGACATATATGACTGACGGTATAACGGAATTTGATCCCTTTGAATTTATGGAAGCAAGAGGTCATTCTCTCTCATTGCGCAAGGCAAAGCCTGCCTCCTGTACGGCTTCGGGCACAATAGCATACTATGAATGTGCAGGACAATTCGGCTGCGGAGCAAAATTCCTTGATGCAGAGGGTAATGTTCCTGTTACAGATATTACTGACCCGATAAAAGAACACAAGCTTTATCTCGTAAAAGAAAAAGCACCTTCTTGTACTGAAAGAGGATTCAAGGCGCATTACAGATGTGAAAAGCTCTGCGGACTTTACTTTTCTGATAACAAAGGAACTGTGGTAGATCCCGATACACTGTTCATTGATGCTGCTCACACTCCCGGTGAATGGGAACTTACAAAAAATCCGACTCCGGATTATCCCGGTATTGAGAGTCTGAAATGCTCTATCTGTAGGGCAGTTATTTCAACCAGAAATGTGCAGTATACACCGCCTGAATATATCCTCGGTGACGTAGATATGGATGGTGGAGTAAAAGCAGCAGACGCAAGACTTGCACTTCGTGCATCTGTCGGACTTGAAACTCTTTCCGATATTCAGAAAAAGGCAGCCGATGCAGATAAAAACGGTGAAATAAAGGCAGCCGATGCCCGTCTTATTCTTCGTGCATCTGTCGGTCTTGAAGAACTTAAATAAAGGAGAATAATTATGTTAAAAAAAATAACACTTTTGACTTTGTGTTTGATTTTGGTTTTTTCATTTGTTGCTTGCGGTAATAATAAGGAAAACTCCACAACCGGCGGTACGGAATCAACTGTTGAAAAAAACACAGTAGATGAAACAACAACTGAAGGTACTGTGACTGAGGAAAACACAACAGAAGAAGCTACTGTTGATGAGGATGAAACTGTTTCTGAAACAAAAAATGCAACGTTAACTGTCGAGCAGGTTGAGGATATCGCAGGTGAATACGGTACAGTTTTCAATGCTTCAGCGGATGAATATGCATTTTACGCTGTTTTCAGAAGTGATGTAAAAATCACCGATGTAAAGGTGCTTGGACTTACCTTTGTTGATGTCGATGAAAGCGGTGTTATGACCTTTGATAAGGAAGTGCTTCATACCGTGGATGAAATAGGCCCTGATTTCAATCTTGCTGTTCATCTCACGGCAGAGGGCTCAATTCCCGCTTACGGTATTTCTTATGCTGATACCGACGGTACAATTAAAAGCTTCTCCGTTAATATGAGCGGCGAAGACGGCAGTCTTTATCTTGCAGAAATAAAGTAAATCTTATTTATATAGCGGAAGGCACTCTGATTCTGTCAGGGTGCCTTTTTTGTTGTGTAAATGTAAACAAAATATTAATGGCTTTTTCTATGGATACCCCCTACAAATGTAGGTGGCTATAAAAATGCTGTTGATATAAAATTCATTATGTATAGATATGTTTTTATACTAAAAATATAAAAGGAGACAAACAATCATGAAAAAGAAAATTTTAAGCTTTATTCTGGCTTTTGCGATGATTTTCTCTGCATTCTTACCTGCAGCCTCATTACTGCCGGCTGTTGATTCGGCTGCACTTATTTCAGCACAGAATGCAAATATCGCACCTGTTCAGGTCGGAACCTTAGGAGAATTGGTTTTTGCAATGGAAAACTCTGTTGCCGGTCAGACCATAACTCTTACAAATGATATTAAATCAACGAATGCTTTTGATTGGCAGATGGATATTTCCGCAGACGGTATTCTTGTGCTCGATCTTAACGGTTATGATATTGAGCTTAATTCTCAGAATACTGCAGTTCTTTTTAATATTACCAATGCAACTAATTTTCATATCATTGACACAAAAGCAAAAGTGTCAAATCTTGGTTCCATAACATTTTCTTCCAAGGTAAAGGATAAAGAAATATCTGTTATTGCTGTTGACAATAAGGATGCACATCTGAGTCTCCATAACCTTGTGACTATTTTTCTTAAGCCTTATCCCGGAGATGATACTCTTCCCGAAAAGTCTAGTATTCTTCGTTTCGGAGCTTTTGAGCAGTTTAATAATTACGGTACAAACCTTAATTCAACTATAGACAAAACTCTTGGTGTTTCTTTCCAGCCTGCAAGAAATTATAATTATGATGATTCAGATTTCGGTTGGTATAAAGGAATAATTTCTACTGCGGGTGCCTGCTTTGATTTTGATCTCGTAAATAAGTCTGCCCAGAAGGATTTTATCCGTTTTGGCAATATTACGATGATACCCGGAAGTGATGATGTATTTAATGATTATGCTTTGAAGTGTTATCACAATGATAGTTCACCTGTTTCGCAGTTCTTTATGTTGGATGCAAGTAAAATGACCGTCAAGGTTGGCGGAACTGCAGTAGCAAACAATAAAGCATTGAATACAATTTCATCAAAAACGAAGGTAGAATATGTAAGCTCTTGTACGCACGGAAGCTATAATGATGTTCTTTCCTATACAGCAGGTCATATAAAGGTATGCTCTTACTGTGGAAATAACTATACGTTTGAAGCACATTCCATTGGTATTCCTTCTGCTTATAAGGAGCCGGATGCAAATAATGCAGGTAAAACATCAGGTGTTAAGTGCAATACTGCGGGATGTACATATGATCTTGGCGTATGTATCCCCAAAATTTCGGAACCCGTTGTCGACGGCACAACAATTTATGTTGAGGATTATGATGAACTACAGTCGGCATTCCTTAAAGCAAGAGCAAATGACATAATCAAACTGAGTAATGATATATCCTTTAATGATTTGTACAGCACTTATTCTGTAAATACAGCTGTTTTAAGACCTCAGGCAAGAGGCAGACTTGTTCTTGATCTTAACGGATATGATATTATTGCAAGATCTGCAAGCACAAAGTATCTCTTTGATCTTTCTATGTTCGATCCTTTAAGAGGGGCAGTATCTCTTTATATTGTCAACTCCTCTTCCGATAAGGAAGCAAAAATTTCTTTTGAAGAGGCAAGTTATGACGGAAGTGCACTTGTGAATCTTGATAATAATGCAGCAGGTCTTTTTATCGCTGATGATGTAAAGCTTGCCATTACCTCATCACAGAATGTTAAAGATACAAGCGTAATTTATGCACGCCGCTTCAGAGAATTAAGAATTTACAGGGGACAGCTTCAGAATGCACTCAGCACAGGTGCCGGTATTATGTTCCGTCCCGGCAGTGCTGTTGAATATAACAATGCGAAATTCTCAATTGATGCTACTAAGATCACAGCACCTGATGTTTGCCTTGATGCAACAACATATGCATATAAAGAATTCAGAATCGGTTCTGCAGATCTTATTGCAAACAGCGGCAAGAGAGCAATAAAGGCAATAGATACAGAAACTGCAAAGCTGAGCAACATCATTCGAAGCGGCTATCAGGCAGCCGGGGTTGATAATTCTACGCTTCTTAAGAATATTTCTAAAAATGCTGTATATTTCAGAACATCGAATACCTGCTCACATGCTGAAACAGCCCCTGTTCTTATCTACAATTTAAGCCACAGAGTATATTGCACAAAATGCTATTGCTACAATGATAATGGTGCACATACACTTGTTCCTGAGTCGGGAGTAGCAGCAGATTGTTCAAATCCCGGACACATCAATTACACTTGTGTATGCGGTCATACCGAAAAAGAAATCATTGATCCTACAGGTGATCATTCCGGTACAGTCATCAATGCGAGACCTGCAACCTGCAGTACGCCCGGTGTAAAAGAAGCTTATTTCAAATGTGAAATGTGTAAAAAGTATTATCTTGAATCTACAAAGAAGGAGATCGAGCTTGAAAGAGTTATAATTCCTCCTCATGGTTCTACTTTAGTTACGGATAAAAGCGGTCGTAACCACCTTACCTTGAAAAAAGATGCAACATGTACTCTTGATGGCATAAAAGAATCATACTACACATGCAAAATATGTAATGCTTGGATTTCAACCAAGGGTGAAGAACTTGATAAGACAGAAAATGTTATTCCCAAACTTTCTCATAAGCTTACTTCAGTAGGTGCTGCTCCTGCTACTTGTACAACGGACGGTAATAGTGCCCATTATAAGTGTACCCGTGAAAACTGCGGAATGCTCTTTAGTGATGCAGCAGGAAAGAATGTAATTACAGATGCTACAGTAAAGGCTACAGGACATAGCTATGAATGGGTTGTAACAAAGCCTGCAGAAGTAGGTAAGCCCGGAGAGCAGGCTTATCAGTGCAGTGTTTGTAAGGCTGTCAATGGCACAAAGCCAATTCCTGCCCTTGAACCCGAATATAAGCTTGGTGATGTTGATATGGACGGCGAAGTAAAGGCATCAGATGCAAGACTTGCTCTTCGTGCATCAGTTGGTCTTGAAACACTTTCTGCAACTCAGAAGAAGGCAGCAGATGTGGACAAGGACAATGATATAAAAGCAGCAGATGCAAGACTTATTCTCCGTGCGTCAGTTGGTCTTGAAACCCTTAAATAAACTGCAAATAAATACAATGACCGTCGGAATTTTCCGGCGGTTATTGTATTTTCCGGAGTTTTTTTGTTGTGTAAATGTACAAATTGAATGTGCTTTTTTTGTCCTTCATATCCCTACACTTGTAGGTACTAATTTTCCGTTATAGCTATTAAAATTAAAATAAGGATAAATATTATCTTGATAAAGATTTTTAGTAACCCTGTGAGGTAAAGAATGTGAAATATGTAAAAAAAGGCAGCGGTTTTCTGCTTTCATTTTTTATAAACCTTCTTTTTAATCTTGAATGGGCAATACCTGCAGTAATATGCTTTGTTCTTCACTTTATATTCGGAATTTCACTTTGGTGGACAGCAGGCTTTATTGCATTATGGTTAATCGTTGTGCTTGCAAGAACATCACTTCTTTTTGCGCTCAACAGAGTGGGAAATATGCCCGAAAAGCAAAGAGAAAACAAAAATCCTTATTCAAGCGGTCCATATAAGCCCGCAGATAAGGAGTAAATCAGTTTATTTGCACTTTTTTGTGCGATTAATAAAATTGTTAAATAACCGAAAGGAGAAATAATTATGGGACTTATTAAAGCCGGAATCGGAGCGTTGGGAGGCGTTTTAGCCGATCAGTGGAAAGAATTTTTCACCTGCGATTCCATAAGTGATGATGTACTTATAGTAAAAGGACAGAAGAATGTATCAGGTCGTTCTTCAAATACAAAGGGCAGTGATAATGTTATTACATCAGGCTCGGGTATTGTTGTTGCCGACGGTCAGTGTATGATCATCGTCGAGCAGGGCAAGGTAGTCGAGGTCTGTGCAGAGCCCGGACAGTTCACATACGATGCTTCAACAGAGCCTTCAATCTTCTCAGGCTCCTTCGGAGAAAGCCTCAAGGAGACATTTAAGACAGTAGGAAAGAGATTTACCTTCGGCGGTGAGCCCGCAAAGGATCAGAGAGTTTATTATTTCAATACTAAAGAAATAATGAACAATATGTTCGGAACAAAATCTCCCATTCCTTTCAGAGTAATCATTGACCCCAAGCGTGATATTGACTACGAAATCACACTCCGCTGTAACGGTATGTTTACATTCCGTATTGTAGACCCCCTTCTTTTCTATACTCACATTGCAGGTAATGTAGCTGATGAATACAGAAAAGAAACCATAATGGAAACTCTGAAGGCAGACTTCCTTCACGCTCTTAATCCTGCATTCGCAAAGATGAGCGAAATGGGTGTGCGCTACAGCTCAATTCCCGCTCATACAGAGGAATTAAGCGAAGCTATCGACACAGCTATGGGACCCAAGTGGAAGCTTCAGAGAGGTATCAAGATTGAAAGCGTAAGCTTCAATGCTCTCAACGCTCCCAAGGAAGACGAGGATGAGATTCAGAGAATCAAGAAATCAATTATTATGTCCGACCCCATGCTTGCAGGCGGTTATCAGACAACAGGTATGACAGATGCCGCTATGAATGCCGCAAATAATCCGAACGGTGCAGTAAATGCATTTATGGGAATGGGTATGGCAGGAAATATGATGGGTAACACAGCAGCTCTTTTCCAGCAGGGAATGGCTCAGCAGCAGTATCAGCAGGCTCAGCAGCCCGCTCCCGCACCTGCACCTGCTGACGGATGGAAGTGCTCCTGCGGAAATACAGTTTCAGGCAATTTCTGCCCCAACTGCGGCGGTAAAAAGCCGGCACCCGTAGGCTCCTGGAAATGCTCATGCGGAAATGATGTGACAGGTAATTTCTGTCCCAATTGCGGCAGTAAGAAGCCTGAAGAGGTTCAGGGTTGGACCTGCTCCTGCGGCAGTGTAAATCAGGGCAAGTTCTGTATGAACTGCGGTGCTAAGAAGCCCGAGGGCGCACCTTTATATAAGTGCGACAAGTGCGGCTGGCAGCCCGAGGATCCCCATAATCCTCCCAAGTTCTGTATGAACTGCGGCGACATTTTTGATGAATCAGACAAATCATAATTATTTATAAAAGGAGAATATAAAAATGGGACTTTTTGATAAGAAATTCTGCGACATCTGCGGTGAAAAAATCGGTATACTCGGCAACCGTAAGCTTTCTGACGGTAATATGTGTAAGGATTGTGCGAAGCTTCTTTCCCCCTTCTGTGATGACAGAAGAAGCTCATCGCTGGCTGACATCAAGGCTCAGCTTCAGTACCGTGAGGAAAACAAGGCTGTTCTTCGTGCATTCAGCCCTATGATTACCATTGACGGTGATTATAAAAATATTTATGTTGATACTGCAAAGGGAAATTTCGTTGTTTCATCCAATAAGCCCGGAAGCTGGGATAATGAAAATCCCGATGTTATTCCGATTTCTGCTATAACTTCATTGACTCTTGATGTCAAGGAAGACAGAGACGAGATTTATTATAAGGACGCTCAGGGAAATAATCAGAGCTATGTTCCTCCGAGATATGAATATGAATATGATTTCACTCTTAAATTCCTTGTAAATACTCCCTGGTTTGATGATTTTGATGTTAAACTCAATAACTTCAGCGTAAAGAATATGGGTTCTCCCGAATATAACCGCTATCAGCAGCTGGCACAGCAGGCAATGAATGCTCTCGGTGTAGGAACTATGCCTATGAACGGCAGTATGGGAATGAATATGGGCTACGGACAGCCCGCTATGGGCTACGGACAGCAGCCTATGGGTTACGGACAGCCCGCTATGGGTTACGGACAGCAGCCTATGGGCTACGGTCAGCCCGCTATGGGCTACGGTCAGCCTCCTATGGGCGGATATCAGCAGGCACCTCAGCCCGGTTACGGTCAGCCTCCTATGGGCGGATATCAGCAGGCTCCTCAGCCCGGCTTCAATCAGCAGCCTATGGGTTACCAGCAGGCCCCCCAGCCCGGCTTCTCTCAGCAGAAGGCTCCTGCATCAATGGCTGTGAACTGGACCTGTCCCTCCTGCGGATGTGCAAATGACAGCGGTAACTTCTGTCAGGCATGCGGCACTCCCAAGGCATAAAAAATGATTAAAAAAATAATAATTGCGGCGGTTATAATACTTGTTATTGCCGGTATTATAACTGCTGCGGCAGTTTATATGAAAAAGCATAAGAATGACTATATTCTGGACGGTCCCGGAATGGTGCGTCAGCCACACGATTATATCGACTATTGCAGCTACAGCTATGGCGGCGGTATGGAGGGTAAAAGTGAGCATATTGAGCTTACAAGGCGTTCAGACGGATCGTACACCTACTCATATTCCTACTGTCCGTATAACGGCGGTGAGGAAACAGTTATTGAAAAGACCTTTTCTGATTATGAGCCCGTTATGGATGAAATAAGAGAAATCTGCAAAAGAACCGGTGTGCTTACATGGGGTGAGCTTCCGAAGAGCGATCTTTTGCTTCTTGATGCTCCGACTGCAACCGTGTCTTTTCGATATTTCGATAATTGTTTTTATTCCGTTAACAGTGATGATATTCTTCCCGAAAAAGGTAACGGTATATTTTCAGATATTTATGATTACTTAAATTCACTTAAATAAGGAGTGAGAGAAATGTCTACATTATTACAGCAAAAATGTCCTAACTGCGGCGGCAGCGTAAGCTTTGATACAGGCGCACAGAAGCTGAAATGCCCATTCTGTGACAGTGAATTTGATGTTGAAGCAGCTGCAGGTCATAGGACAGCTGACGGCGCAGCCGCTGCTGTTGATAATATCAGCTGGGAATCTGATACAAGCGAATGGACAACTGATGAAACAACCGGAATGAGAGTTTATATGTGTAATTCCTGCTCCGGTGAGGTTGTGGCAGACGAAACAACGGGTGCTACAAGCTGTCCTTATTGCGGAAGCCCCGTAGTAATGAAGGGACAGTTTGACGGAGCACTCCGTCCCCATCTTGTTATTCCCTTTAAGCTTGATAAGGAAGCAGCAAAAAAAGCCTTCAAAAAGCATATGACAGGTAAAAAATTTGTTGCTCGGGCCTTCAAGGACGATAATAAAATTGATGAAATCAAGGGTGTTTATGTACCCCATTGGCTGTTCTCCTGTCAGGCAGAGGGACAGGTAAGCTTTGTTGCCGAAAAGACAACGAAAAGATGGTCAGATGCCGATAATAACTATACCGAGATTACGGAATATGACTGCTACAGAAGCGGTAATATGATATTTGACAATGTTCCCGTTGACGGTTCAACAAAGATGCCTGATGATCTTATGGAATCTCTTGAGCCCTTCAATGTAAACGAGGCTGTACCCTTTAACGTCGGATATCTTTCCGGATATCTTGCTGATAAGTTTGATGTTGATGCTACAAGCAGTATGCCCCGTGCAAACGACAGAATCCGTCAGAGTATTGCAGATAATCTCAAAAAGACCGTTGACGGCTATGATTCCGTTACAACAATTCAGTCAAATATGACGGTATTGGGCGGCGACTACAAATATGCTCTTTATCCTGTATGGCTTCTTACCATAAAGCATAAAGACAAAGACCATGTATTTGCTATGAACGGTCAGACAGGCAAGTTTGTAGGAAACATTCCAACCGACACAAAGAAGGTAAAGACCGTGGGTGCTCTTATCGGTGCAGGTATAGGTGTTGCCCTTTGGGCGGTACTGAACCTCATTGGTCTTATTTAAGGAGGTGCGGAATATGAAAAAGATAATTACGACTCTTCTTGTTGCGGTATTCGCTCTTTCCTTTATGCTTATTCCCGCATCAGCCGATGATTTCAATACTCTTGATCCTACGGGACTTTTAACTGAAGATGAAATGTTTGCTCTCGAGCAGCTTGCCGTTGATATTGAAGTGCAATACGGATATTTTGCAATGATGTGTTTCGCCGAAAATACGGACGGCTATGAAACAATACGCGATTTCGGGCATGACCTTTATGACAGCTTTTCTGAAAAAGATTATGCAGTAATTTTCGTTGATGATCTCAGTCAGAGTCTTTGCGATTTCTTTGTCAGTGAGGATTACGAGGAATATGTATTCACAGACGACGTTACAACTGCAATATTCAATGCTTACAATGAAGCTGAAACATACTATCTCGGAGCTGTTGCTTTCTATAACGGTGTTGCTTCAGCTCTTGAAAATGCAGGCATTGCCGCTTCCGAAGAAACAACTGCAGCAGAGGAAATAACCGACGCTGCCGCAGGCACACAGGACACAACCGCAGTACCTGAAGAAACGACAGAATTTGTTAAAACCGAAAGACTTCTTCCCCTTGTAGTGGACAATGCAGACATATTGACCGATGAAGAGGAAGCATATTTCCTTGAAAGATGTCAGACCTTTACAGATGAATATAAGTGCGAAATAGCAATTGTAACAATAACAGATCTTGAAGGCAAGACCGCTCAGGAGTATGCGGACGATTTCTATGATTACAACGGCTACGGCTACGGTGAAAATAAGGACGGACTTCTTTGCTTATATCTTGACGGCGAAGAAGGACAGCGAAATGCTACACTTACCACTTCCGGCACTGCTCAGATGAACATCGGAGATGATGAAATTGAAGATATTCTTCTTGCAATCGCAGGCTCTGCAAAGTTCGGTGAATTCAAGGATGCGTTTGATTGGTATATTGATTTGTCTGAGGAGGCTGTAAAGCCCGTGCCTCCTTTGTTCTGGCTTCTTATATGCCTTGCTGTGGGTATGGTAATAGGACTTATTATTACAAATTCAATGGCATCCAAAAACTACTCTGTACATAAGAAGGAAACTGCAGCGGATTACGTAAGAGAAGGCACACTTATGATCACAGGAAGAAACGATATATTCAGAAATACAAGGGTTAACGTGACACCGAAGCCCAAGAGCAACAGCGGAAGGTCTTCCGATTCAAACGGCTCAACTCACACAAGCTCATCGGGCAGAAGCCACGGTGGCGGTTCAATTTCCTTCTGATAAAGGAAAATAATAGGAGGAAATATAATGGGACTTTTTGACAAAATAAAAAATCCGTCTGCCGTAAAAACTCCTGTTGCCTCAGAGTCAGGCGGAAATAAGAGTAAAAAGGTAGTTTTTTCAAAGCTTCCCGAGAGCTTTGAAGAATTCAAAAGATTATCTGAAGCACAGCTTACAGATCCTTTTGATACAGCGGCATTAACCGTTCTTGCATTCTGTTTTTATACTGAAAATAAAGAAGAATGCCTTAAAATGCTTGATTTCTTAAGAGGTCCGAGACCGCTGAGCGTAATGGATAAGCAGTTTATTGCAGACCGTTTCCGTGATAAGGATTATGTGCCCCGTTCATATTTTGAGGGTGCTGTACCGTCAAACAACTATTTACCGTCAGAGCCTTATACGGTAATTGTAAGTGACAATCCCTATTCTTATGCGAATGAAACCTATGCAACACTCTATGTCCGTTCAGGCGGTGCAGACAGCCTCAGAAGTGTTCAGATGCGTCTTGCAAAGGACGGCAAATGGTATCTGTGGGAGCAGTTTATTCTGGCTGATATCCGTCAGCCCGAAAGCATGAATCCCTGGGCATAAAACTTTCAGGAGGAAAAAACAAGTGTCAGAGCATTGTATGTCAATTCCGTTCAGCGGAAATTTCTTTGTACGGGTGGTACAGGGAACATTTGACCTTGCGGCATCGATATGGTTCAAGGCAAAAATTGAATATGACATAGTTGACCAAGAGCGTCTTGATACAATGTTTGGCGGAATTTTACCTGTAGAGTTTATGCAAAAAGATGCCGAGCTTGCCGTTAAGAGAACGTTTACCGCGCTTTTTGAAGAGGGTGCTTCACTTGATGAAATTAAGCACAAAACGGTAAATGAGGCAGACAGGGCTTTAGCGTACAAGCGCATTGAAGAATGGGAATCGAGATGCGGTGTCAGAGCTACCCGCATTTCTGATATGCAGATTCAGGTGGATCATAAGACAGAAAAATTACTTGCATATGCAGATATCGGTGCTTCTGCATCCGAAAAGCCCAATGTCAGTAGCTGGAAATGCTCCTGCGGCAACCTGAATTCGGGTAAATTCTGTACTGAATGCGGAGTGAAAAAGCCGGATTTCTGGCTTTGTTCCTGCGGAAGCAATAATAACGGTAATTTCTGCACCGAGTGCGGAAAACCGAAAAACAGTTAAACTATAAAAAGAGAGGTAAATTAAAATGAAAAAAATACTCGCTTTATTAATGGCAATTATGCTTGTTTTATCACTTGCTGCATGCGGCGGTAACGAGGAAGAAACAACAGCACCCGTTGATGAAACAACAGCACCCGTTGATGAAACAACAGCCGCAGCCGAGGAAACAACCGAAGCTGCTCTTTCTGAGGTTGAAATCGTTGAAGAAGCTGAGGGTGTAGGTCCCGTTAAGCTTTCAAACAGCTATCTCTCATTCGAAATCCCCGAAGGCTTCGGTTATTACATTGATGATGCAAACCAGGAGGCAGGTGAAGACCAATTCCAGGTTATTGTTGAAATCAGGAATGCAGACGGCAACAAAATCGGTGAGCTTCTTATCAACAACAGAGGCGGTCTTGAAAGTGCTGACGAATATGCAAATGTTACTATTGACGAGTATAAGGATGTTGAATCTGTTACAGTAAGCGATGTGGATTCTGCAACATTCGGCATTTTTGATGTAAGACATTTTACTCTTGACAGAGGCTTTATGGTTGATAACCGTTATTTCGGTTATTATCAGATTCCTGATGAAAGCCTTGAATTCCGCAATGTTCGTTTTGAACTTGAACTTCTCGGTTACTACTATAAGGATGTTGAATTTCCCAAGGCAGAATGCGAAGCCATTATGAATTCAATAGTAATCAAATAATAATCATATTTGCGGAGTGGCCGTCATAGGCGGTCACTCTTTTTGACTTTTAATTCAATCTGATAAATTTGCAGATACACTGTATTCTGACGGAGGTAACGGGATGAAGCTGAAGTGGATTTTTATTACAGCCATAATTCTTATAATTGTATCAGTTTTGATAACAGGAATATATAAAGCTTCTGCGGACAAAAGAACCGATTGGCAGAGTGCTCCTGCAGGAACCGTTCTTGTTGACTATTATTCCTGTATATCAGGAACCGACGGTTATGACAGCTTTTATGAGCTGGTGCTTAAAAAGACAGAATCGACTGATACTGTACTTCTTGAGAAATATGACAGCAATTCAGAGGAGGCTCCGGCTTTATCATGCATGGTGCCTGCAGGGGCTGTTGAAAAGTGCTTTGAGATAATTGACGGAAATAAGCTTCACAGATGGAATAAAAGATACAAGGAGACTCCTCAGTGCGGCGGCGGTGTCAGCTGCAGCTTCTTTGACGGCGAAAAGCAGGTGCGTGTATCAACAGACTGCTGTCCGGATAACGGCAATATTATCCTTAATGAAATCAGCTTTGTGATACAGTCATATGTAACCTGTGCAAATGAAAGTACACTTGTCCTGAACTGATATTTGTGCTACAATACTATATATCCAATAAGAATTATCGGAGAAATATTATGAAGGATTTCAGTAAAGTAAATTTCAAATGGACATTCCGTGATTATCAGCAGAAGGTGCTTGATAATGCGGATAAGCATCTTCTCGACAGGAAAATACATATAGTTGCGGCTCCCGGCAGCGGTAAGACCGTTCTCGGCCTTGAGCTTATCAGAAGACTCGGTGCTCCTGCTCTCGTTCTTTCTCCCTCTGTTTCCATAAAACAGCAGTGGGGGGACAGATTCGAGGAATGCTATCTTCCCGAAACGGAAAATGTCAATGAATATGTGTCCTTTGATATAATGAAGCCCTCGCTTCTTACATCAATTACATATCAGGCGCTTCACGCCGCTGTCAACAGGCTGCCGATGAATATCGAAGCTGACGAGGATGCTCTTGAAACAGAGGCTGTATCCGATTTCAGTAATTTTGACCTGATTTCTCAGGTGAAAACGGCGGGAATCAAGACCTTATGCCTTGATGAAGCCCATCATCTTAAAAGCGAATGGCAGAGAGCTCTCGAAAAATTTATCGGAATTCTCGGTGCTGATGTTACTGTAATTTCTCTTACTGCAACACCGCCTTATGATTCCGAGCCTAACGAATGGAACAGATACATAAGCCTTTGCGGTGAAATTGATGAGGAAATTTTTGTGCCTCAGCTTGTAAAGCAGAAGACCCTTTGTCCCCATCAGGACTATATATATTTCAGCTATCCCACCGAAGAGGAGGCTGAAACTCTGAGAAGCTACAAGCAAAAGGCAAGGGACTGTACGAAATATATAATTGAAAACGGATATATTGCCGCCGCTTTGAAGAATGCAGGTGTAATAGGCGAAAAGACCTTAAACGATGAAGCTCTTTATGATAACACCGACGGCTTTACTGCTCTCATTACTCTCGGAAAAGCCTGCGGTATCAATATCCCCTCCGATATAATAAAAAAGCTTTTCGGAAGAAAAAATGTTCCCGAAAATAATATTGAAATAACGGAAAAGACATTTCAGTTTATTATCGATAAGCCTGAAATTTTCGGGGAAGCTTTGTCGGAGGAGTTAAAGAACATACTTCTCGAAAACTCTCTCATAGAAAAAAGACGGGTTCAGCTTATTACAACGGATAAAATCAACAGAATGTTGGCTTCTTCTATGGGTAAGCTTAAAAGCATTGAGATCATTGCGGAAAATGATGTAAATAATCTCGGTGACGGCCTTCGTATGCTTGTTCTTACGGATTTTATAAAAAAGGAAATAAAGAAAAGCATAGGAACAGACGATGAACTGAATACAATGGGAGCCGTTCCCGTATTTGAAGCCATACGAAGAAGGCTCGGAGAAAAAACAAAGGTAGCACTTCTTACGGGAACTCTTGTAATACTTCCCGATTCAGCTGTATCCTCGGTACAGAAGATCGCAAACGAGGAAAAATCAAGCTGTATTGTAAAGCCCATTGAGGGAACAGCTCACTCCGAGGTGGTTTTCGGCGGCTCAAACAAACATAAGGTCGGTATTATTACAAAAATCTTTGCTCTCGGAGAAATAAATATTCTTGTGGGCACTAAATCTCTTCTCGGAGAGGGCTGGGATTCTCCGAATATAAATTCTCTTATTCTTGCAAGCTTTGTGGGAAGCTTTATGCTCTCGAATCAGATGAGAGGCAGAGCCATAAGAGTTGATAAAAAGAATCCCGATAAGGTGTCAAATATATGGCATCTCGTAACTGTTCTTCCCGACGGTGACGGTAAAAACACCAATGAACTCGAGGGTGATGATTTTCTCACCGTAAAACGCCGTTTTTCCTGTTTTCAGGCTCCGTCCTATAATAAGAGTGTCATAGAAAACGGAATCAAAAGAATTGACATTTTGACCCCGCCTTTTGATAATGCAGGTATAGACAGAATAAATTCCGAAATGCTTCGCATTTCCTCTGACAGAAAAACTGCCGCATCCCGCTGGGATTTTGAAATAAAGGGAAGTTCTACACCTGTTGTAAGCGATGTAAGTGAAGTTCCGATGTCGGTTTATCCTAAAAAGAAGGTATCAAGCAATAAGCTTTATGCGATTATTTTTGCTGTACTTGCGGTGCTCGGTATTGTAATCGCTGTGGTAGCAGGCTTTATCGGCTCTGTTTTCGGAATTGCTGTCACAATAATGTCCTTGTATTTTATGATAAAAAAGGCATCCTTTGTAACAAAGAATTCCACGCCCGAAAAAACGGTTACGGGGCTTTCCCGAGCTGTTCTTAAAACCCTCCAACAGCTTAAAGAAATTGACTCTTCTCCGAAAATCAAGGTAAATGTAAAGAAAGCCGCTGACGAAAAATCACTTTCTGTAAGCCTTACGGGAGCGAGTGAAAGAGAATCAAAGGTCTTTATCAAGGCAGTATCGGAGCTTTTCTCTCCCATTGATGATCCCCGATATGTTATTATCGGTATTACTAAAATATTCAAGGCAGAAAAGAGAAATTTTACAAACAGCTTTTCCTGTCCGTCTGTTATCGGCGTTAATAAAGAAAGTGCGGAAGTTTTCAGAAAATACCTTAAATCTCCCGCAGGAGATTTCGAGCTTGTTTTCACAAGAAGCGAAAACGGAAGAAAAATTCTCAATGAGTGCAAAAAGCTCTCTTTCCTGAATTCGATCCGATGAATATTTTATAAAATAAAAAGAGACTGCTTTCAGAATTTTCTCTGATAGCAGTCTTAACTTTTTTGCTGTAAGCTTACTACAAAATTTAAAGAACTGACAACTCTGCACATTTTTTTGCATCGATTGTAGTAAGTTTGTAGTAAGCAGTAGGTTTTAGAGTTTTATACACCTCAAAAAAAAAACGGAAAATAAGGGTTTTTGAGAGTTTTATTTATCAATGGACTTCATTGTGGGGAAGAGGAGGACGTCTCTGATGGCTTGGGAGTCGGTGAGGAGCATTACGAGACGGTCGATGCCGTAGCCGATGCCGCCTGTGGGGGGCATACCGTATTCGAGAGCTGTAAGGAAGTCTTCATCTGTGTGATTGGCTTCTTCATCGCCCTTTGCAAAAAGCTCCTCCTGTGCGGCGAAACGCTCTCTCTGGTCAATGGGGTCATTAAGCTCTGAATAAGCATTGCACATTTCTCTGCCATAGATGTAAAGCTCAAATCTTTCAACAAGTCCGTCAGAGCCGGGCTTTTTCTTTGTAAGAGGAGATACCTCAATAGGATGGTCGCATACGAATGTGGGCTGAATCATCTTATCTTCGCAGAATTCTTCAAAGAAAAGGTTCATGATATCACCCTTCTTATGGTGCTTTTCATATTCAACATGATGTTCGTCAGCAATTTTCTGTGCTTCTTCATCTGTCTTTACGGTTGTAAAATCAACACCTGAATATTCCTTGATAGCATCTGTCATTGTGATTCTCTTGAAGGGTTTCTCCATATCAATCACAGTACCGTTATAGCTTATAACTGCACTGCCGACTACCTTGTTTGCAAGATAACGGAACATGCTTTCGGTAAGCTCCATCATACCCTCGTAATCGGTATATGCCTGATAAAGCTCCATGAGAGTAAACTCGGGATTGTGACGGGTGTCAACACCTTCGTTACGGAAAACTCTGCCGATTTCATAAACTCTTTCCATACCGCCGACAATAAGTCTCTTAAGATAGAGTTCAAGAGAAATTCTGAGTTTTACATCCTCATCAAGTGCATTGTAATGAGTTTCAAAGGGACGGGCTGCTGCACCGCCGGCATTTGATACGAGCATGGGTGTTTCAACTTCAATGAAATCTCTGCCGTCAAGGAAGTTTCTTATCTCCTTAATTATCTGTGAACGCTTCTTGAAGGTATCCATAACCTCGGGATTAACAATAAGGTCAAGATAACGCTGACGGTAACGGGTATCGACATTTGTAAGTCCGTGATACTTTTCGGGGAGAGGCAGAAGTGACTTTGTAAGAAGTCTTATTTCTTTACAGTGAACGGAAATTTCGCCTCTTCTTGTTCTGAAAACGAAGCCTTTAACTTCAACTATATCACCGATATCCCACTTTTTGAACTCTGCAAAATTTTCTTCACCGATGTCGTCTTTTCTTACATAGACCTGCATTCTGCCGTCACGGTCATAAACATCGATAAAGTTTGCTTTACCCATATCACGCCATGTCTTGATTCTTCCGCAGATGCAGACATCCTGATTTTCAAGTTCTTCAAAACGCTCGTTTATCTCAGCAGAACGGATATTCTGCTCAGCCTTTGTAATTTCAAAGGGGTCTCTTCCGCTTTCCTGTAAAATACCGAGCTTATCAAGTCTTATCTGTCTTAATTCATTTACACTTTGTGCTTCCTCTTCGGCTGCTGTTTCGCCTGAGGTAATGATTTCTTCTGCCATATTCCTTAACCACTGCCTGAGCAGTATCCTTTCTTAATTTTCCAAAAAAAGCCGCCGTAAAAGGCGGCAATTTAATTACTTCTTGAATATTTCAAGAATTTCAATAATATCGTTGCCTGCGGGAGTTTCAACAGTCACAACATCGCCCACCTTATGTCCGAGAAGAGCTTTACCGACGGGAGATTCATCGGAAATCTTATCATTGATGGGGTCAGCCTGAGGAGCACCGACAAGCTGATAAACAAGTTCTTCACTATAGGTCTTATCAAAAACCTTTACAAAAAGCCCCGTGTGAACTGTCTCAGTGCTGAGTGTGCTCTCATCAAGAACTGTAGCGTGGCTGAGGGTATATTCAATTTCAAGAATTCTTGCTTCAAGCTTTGCCTGATCGGATTTAGCTTCGTCATATTCACTGTTTTCGGAAAGGTCACCGAATGATTTTGCTTCCTTGATTTTTTCTGCAATATCGGTTCTTCCCGTTGTACGGAGTTCTTTGAGTTCCTCTTTAAGCTGTTCTATGACTTTTTGAGGTAATACGTATTCGTCTGCCATAATATAAACATTTCCCTTCATTAAACTAATTTACTATTTTATTTATTAAAGCACTGTTTGTCAAGCATTTTCGGATTCATAAGGAATAAATCCGCCGCCTTCATTATTATCGCCCGCACCGATACCTGCCTGAACGATATCTTTAATCTGCTGGATAAGACCTGCAATACCTTCGCCTGTGACATTATCACCTCTGATATCGTTGATAACATCAAAAATGGCATTGACAAAATCACTTATTCCTTCAGCAACATCATCACTTGAGGGAAGGTCAGGTTTGTCAGTATCACCGGGCTCATCAGGATTTTCAGGCTCTTCGGGCTTTTCCGGCTCTGAAGGTTCATCGGGGGTATCCGGAACGGGAGGCACCACAACAACGATTTTTATGCTTTCACCTTCGGGGACCTCGCTGAAAAGCTTTTCAAGGTTAACAGAAGTACGCAGTATATGTCTTGCATCCGAAGAAGCTATAACGCCGTCAAAATCTACGTCTCCGTAAATAAGTGATTCCTGCTCTTTGTATTCTTCAAGCCCTACACTGTAACGCAGTGCACTTCTTGCATCACTTGAATCCACAGTACCGTCATTGTCAATGTCACCGAAGTAACGGGGATCCCAATCAAAATCCCACAGCTCGGTCTTTATATCATACTTGATATAAACTGCACTGTCTTTAAGAATATCTCTTGCTTCAACCGTTGGATTTCCTGTATTCTCAAGAATGGGGTTTGCTATTGCAAGAGCTATCTTTACAAGGTCGATTTTTGTAAAAGCTCCGAAAACTCTCATAAGGTCATAAAAAGTCAGAGAGAATGTATAAGAGATATTCTGAGTGTAATTAATAAGCTCACCGTCAGCATTGAACTGTGCCTGCACATAAGCATTGGTGAAGGTAAAATTATCAAACTTTACTTCACTGAGAGGACCTTCACTGTCAGCAAAGGTGCCGCCGCTTATAATAACAGGGTCGATGGAACCGGAAGGAAGATCAAAAGCCTTTTGCAGAGAGGAAACCTTTACCGATTCAAGATCACAGTCATCAAACTGATACCGCATGGTAAGAGTATTTTTTGACGGATCAAGAAGATGCTGTGATTCCTCAACCTTCAGAGTATAGGTATCGTCAACAGTAAGAGCGGATACATAATCCTCACCGTACAAAGGCACATAATATTTCGTATCTGAACCTTTAATGAATTCTCTTTCAGTATATTCCGAGTTTGTCCCGGCAAGTGCCCCGATAAAGTTTTTGACAATACCTCTGTCGGGATTGAAGCAGGCATCTATTACTACAGAAAGGTACTTCCTTGCTTCATCAGCAAGGTCAGCTGCAGTATTTGAACCTACCTGATAATAATAGTCATCATCATTACTACTCATACCTGCTGTCTTACGGTATTTGAATGATGGTCTGTTTTCCTTGATACCGTTTACCGCATCATTGAATGTGTAAAGATACTGAAGCTTCTGCTCGGGGTCAATAACAGTAACAACACCTGCAGATGACAGCACGGGACATACGGAAATTACCATCACTATCGTGAGGCATAAAGAAAATATGCTCTTTAATAAGGTATTTGATTTTTTCATCATCATACCGCCTTTCGGGAAGAGTATATCACATAAAAGCAATAAAAACAATTTGATTATACTGGAAAAATGTTAATTATATGTTATTTTACAAGTTTAAATTTACTGAGAAGAAGTGCACCTGCAACGGATACGACTATTGTAACAAAAACAAGAGTACCGACGCCGAAAAGAGGTGAGAAAACAAGTACTATAACACCTGCAAGGATGGGAGCTATTGCTATCTTCCAGTATTTTCTGAGATAGCTTGCGGCAAGTGCACCGAAAAGTGCAGCAGTAACATAAGGAAGAACCTGCTTTACAATGGGAGTATCCTTGATTTCAGAGAAAACCGGATTGAGAATAAAGATACCTACTGCAATAATAACAGTTGTGGTGATTGCTGAAGCCGCAACAGAAATAGTCGACAGAATTTCGCCTTCTTCACTTGTAGCAGAGACCTTTTCC
This sequence comes from Oscillospiraceae bacterium, assembly GCA_015065425.1. Lineage (GTDB taxonomy): Bacteria > Bacillota > Clostridia > Oscillospirales > Acutalibacteraceae > RUG806. The sequence goes on along the minus strand of SVQH01000034.1, from coordinate 1,262 downwards.
TTCTGGAGAATGCTCATGGCACAGGGAAGCTTAAGGTTTGAGATATTGCCCGTAACAAAGCTGAGATATGCACCGCCTGCACCGAGCATGGGAGTAAAGGCAATAACTTCAACAACAGAGGATATCCAGAAAAGAGGTGCCACACTTAAAAGTGCATTGAAAACATCGTTGACGGGTGGCCATGCATTATAATACACGCTTATGGCGACAGGCACCATAAAAAGAACTATAAGAGCACCTATTGACCAGAGCCTGCCCATAAGATGTACGGAATCTATGTAATTTTTTTCTGCTTTCAACTTAGACATTTTCTCTTACCTCCATACAAATGATGTAACTGACTCGGGAAGCACCTGAATGAGAAGTATTGCTATCGCCATTGCACCGAAAATACTGAGCGGTGTTGCGAAAACTTCAAGCTTCTTCCATTTGAATTTTATACAGATAGCTTCAAAAACAAGTGAGATTATAACAGCACTTACAAGACAGATAAGCGACATAAAACCTGCATCACTGGAATGGTCTTTTGTCTGACCTGCAAGAGACTGAGCAACGAAAGCTGCTATGATACCGATAAAAGCGGAAGCAGAAATAACGTCTGCAATGTTTGAGCTCTTTTCACTTTTTACGGCTGCCTTACTGATTTTTTTGAGTATAAGTTTACCGAATATGGTAACAAGGATAAGTCCGAAGCAGATTCCGATTGTCATGACCCATGATACAGCAGAGAAAACCTCGGGGTCCGAGATGGGAGTATCTGCAGGAATTCCGAACTGTTCGAGTGTGATGTCGGCTGCTGATTTTTCATAAAGAAGATTTCCGATAACACTGAGTCTTATCCAGGGAAGAACAACACCGAGAGACGTTGAAAGTGCAAATACTGTAACAAGAATGGATATCGCAGGGGCAACAGAGAAAAGAGAACTTGTGAAAACAGTATTTTTAAGTGTCTCGGTGGATATACCGATAGCCTTACCTCTACGCCATGCTTTTACAAGAAAAAACAATGACTCTACGACAACAAAGCCAATGACCAGTGCCGCAAGTCCGAGCATCAATGGACTTTCCTTGAAGTCCGCAAGGTTAAACATAAAAAACATCCTCCAAATTAAAATATACTGATTTATTATACAACAACATAAGTTAACAGTCAAGGTAAAACATATATATATTTATTTAAATAATAAAAAAGTAAATTCCCAAAGTAAGTTCCACAGTGGAAATTGCAGTGGACTTTAGTTTGGGAAGAAAAATGTAGTAGA
>SVQH01000055.1 GCA_015065425.1 Oscillospiraceae bacterium | reverse complement strand
ATTCCGAAAAAGAAAGGTGCACTTACTCACCATCGAAGGTAAATGTGCCAAAAAATGAGAGGCAACACGGTGTTGCCCCTTTTTTTGTCCTTAGCAACCCCTTCTCTTTTCGGGGTTTTTATATTACTTATGCAAAAATATCTTTGAACCACTGAACAATAGCTTTGAACAAAGCAACAAGCCAGTCAAAAGGACTTATCGTATTGGTTGTTCCGATTTCTAAAGCACAGAAATCGCATTTACCGTCATAATTCTTATCATTATGGTCAATTATCGGAATAGTCTTTACTTCGGAAGAGCCGCATCTTGAACAATCACGCTGCTGATATCCTTCATCTATGCAGGAAACTTCCTGAAGAGTTTTCCAGTCACCGTAGTTGTGTCCGAGTGAAGGAAGACCGTTTTTATAATCTTTATAGCTGTCACCGCATAAAGGACAGGCATATAAGGTATAGCCGCTTTCAACACAGGTGGGAGCAACATTTGTTGCTTCATAAAGATGATTGCAATCTTCAGCGGAAGAAACTACTGCAAAAGCAGACATAAGCATAAGCACGGAAAGAAAAACACTGAGAAATCTGCGGAAATTTTTCATATTAACAACTCCTTTGCAATATATAACAATAATATCACAATAAAACACTTCTGTCAAACACTTTCAATAAAACGCATAAATGCGGAAATCCCCTTTTCATCACGCTTATAAACACCTGCGTGCTCAAGAACTTCAGCAAAAACCTTTCCTGTCTCAGCCTTGATTATATCCATTGTGTTTTCTTTTGTAAATTCATAATCATTTATGAAGCTTTCAACCCAGTCTGCGTGAGAAGCGGTAAGAGCATCGGCTCTGAGGTCTTTTCCTTCAAGAATTGCTTTTTCTATGGCTTCAAATTCATCCTTGAGTCTGGGAGGAAGCACGGCAAGTCCCATAACTTCTATAAGTCCGATATTTTCTTTTTTTATGTGATGAAGCTCACTGTGAGGATGATATACGCCGAGAGGATGCTCTTCAGTGGTGATGTTGTTACGAAGAACAAGATCCATCTCAAAAAGTTCTCCCCTTCTTCTTGCAATGGGCGTAATGGTATTGTGAGGAGTACCGTCAGTTTCAGCAAAAACGAAAGCCTCTTCATCCGTATATACTCTCCATTTTTTAAGAATCCTGTCAGAAAGCTCAACAAGGCTTTCCTTATTTTCAGACTGAAGTCTTATTGTAGACATGGGCCATTTTACGATACCTGCTTTTACATCGGAGAAGCCTTCAAAGGATATTTCCTTTTCAATGGGAGCCCTTTCCATGGCAAATTCATATTTTCCGCCCTGGAAATGCTCGTGAGAAAGAATTGAACCTCCGACAATGGGAAGGTCAGCATTTGAGCCGAGGAAATAATGGGGGAAAAGTGTCACAAATTCAAGAAGCTTGCTGAATGCACTTCTGTCTATGGTCATGGGAGTATGCTTACCATTGAACACAATGCAGTGTTCATTATAATAAACATAAGGTGAATACTGCATGAACCATTCGGAATTATTAATGGTTATGGGAATTATTCGGTGATTCTGACGGGCAGGAAAATCAATTCTTCCGCTGTAGCCTTCACACTCTCTGCAGAGCATACACTTGGGATAGCCCACCTGAGGCATATTTTTGGCGGCAGCAATAGCTTTGGGATCTTTTTCGGGCTTTGACAGATTTACGGTAATATCAATGGTTCCGTATTCCCCTGTCTGCTGCCATTTGAGAATTTTTGCAATTCTGTCACGGCGTATGTAATTTGTATCACCGCTGAGTTTATAATACCAATCGGTTGCCTTTTCGGGACAAGTTTCATAAAGTCCTTTAAATTTCTTTATTACCTCGGAAGGTCTCGGAGTGAGAATACCCATAATTTTAGTATCAAAAAGGTCTCTTGAAACACTGCCGCCGTCGATAAGTCCCATTTCGACCGCATCATCACAGAGCGAATCGAGAACTGCAGAAAGTGAGCCGTCTGCGGCAGGTACACTGTCATCGAAATCATTTTTTCCGAAAAGTGAAATTATTCCGTTTATACAATATGTTCTGTCGGCTTCTTCAATAAGCCCGGATGCAACTGCATAATTTACAACTGCTTTAATTTTTCCGTCTGTCATAAATATACCTCGCAAAAAAGTTATAGTTTATTATAAACCAAAAATACCTTTTTTCGCAATAGTTTGAAAAAAAATATTTACATATAATATCCACCCGTTATATAATTAAGAAAAATTTTCTTTGGAGGATGTTTATGAAATATGAAAATAATTGGGAATCTCTCAATTCCCGCCCGGTGCCCGAATGGTTCGCTGATGCAAAATTCGGAATTTTTATACACTGGGGACTTTATTCCGTTCCCGCTTACACCACAAGAGGTCACTATGCAGAATGGTATCAGTGGCAGATTGAAAAACAGCCCGAACAGGGTGCAAAGGAATGGCACGACAAGGTTTACGGCGAAAATTACAGATATACAGATTTTGTTGACGGCTTCAAGGCTGAGCTTTTCGATGCAGAAAAGTGGGCTGACCTTTTCAAAAAATCGGGTGCAAAATACATAAACATTACTTCAAAGCATCATGACGGCTTCTGTCTCTTCAAGACCGACCACGCATGGAACTGGAATTCCATGGATGTAGGTCCTCACAGAGACTTCTGCATGGAGCTCAAAGAAGCAATGAAGGACACCGGAGTGAGATTCGGGGTGTACCATTCCGTTTACGAGTGGTTCCATCCTCTTTATCTCAAAGATCCGGAGGAATATGCACTTAAGCACCTTCATCCCATGCTTAAGGAGCTTATCACAAAATATGAACCTTCGACACTTTTCACAGACGGCGAATGGGACCATCCCAGCAGTGTGTGGCATTCAACGGAGTTTCTTACATGGCTTTACAATGAGTCCCCCGTAAAAGATTTCATCGTTCCAAATGACCGTTGGGGCAAGGAGACAAGAGGTCATCTCGGCGGAAATTTCACAACTGAATACGGATACATTGAAGAAGGAAAGAAAATTGAGGACATAGAGCTTGACCGTCCCTTTGAAGAATGCAGAGGTATCGGCAAATCCTTCGGGCTCAACCGCATTGAGACTACGGAAGATTATTTAAGTCCAAAAGAGCTTATTGAAATGCTCGTAGAGCTTGTTGCCAAAGACGGAAACTTCCTTCTTAATATAGGCCCTGCAGCTGACGGAACCATTCCCGTTATAATGGAAGAAAGACTTCTTCAGATAGGTCAGTGGCTCTCTGTCAACGGCGAAGCCATTTACGGAACCCGTCTTTACACAAAGAAACCTCAGAAAGATACCTACTATACAAAAAAAGAAGACAAAATTTACGCAATAATCAACCGCTTCCCCTTCGGAAGTGTTACTCTTTCAGAAGTAGATTATGACGAGAATTACAAAGTAAGACTCCTCTCCCACGATGCCGCACTTACAACGGAAAACGACGGCGGAAAACTGAAAATCAACTTCCCCGCAATAAACCCCGATGAAGTAAAGTGTCAGTATCTTTATGCAATGGAAATAACAAAATAAACAGTTTGCCCCTGCTCTCTTATTCCGGGAGCAGGGGCATTAATATTATTTCTTAATTGCTTTGAATGAAAGCTCGTGTTCGCCGAGGTTTTCGCCTTTGATTTTTACGGTTACGTTACCTGATTTGCCGGTAGTTCTTATCCAGAAGGCTCTGGCACCGCCTATGAGGGCGAATTCGTCGGGGCCTATGACCTTTGCGGGGCCGTCGACTTCAACTTTTATGCTGTTATTGGCAAAAGGAAGTCTGTTACCGTTCTGGTCGTTGCAGATAAGCTCTATTCTTGTTACATCATAAGTCTTATCTTCAACGAGAGTATCGCTGTCAGCCTTTACGGAAAGCTGCTGACTGTTTGCGGCTGTACGGGTGACGGATTTTACGAGAATTCCGTTTTTGTAACCGTCGAAACGGTATTCTACCTGTTCATCGCCCCAGTTAGCAAAATATTTTGTAACGAGGTCAACCATCTGTGAAATCTTCATTTTACCTTTAAGGAAAGAATATGCAATTTCAAGATAATGCTGAGGGGGCATGATATATCCGTGAACGGATGCAGCAACAAGTGCATTCTTAAGAGGCTCTGCAACATCATGGGGAAGTCCGTCTTCATCTTCAAGACTGTTTCCTATATAGTCCTTGGGAAGAATGGGAGGATGGGGAAGGTTGGGATATGCCTTTTTGTCCGGATATGCCGTACTCTTATACTTACCGTTCTTATAAATTTCGACATAATCGCAGTTTGTGAAAACATATATCTGTCCGATGATAGCACCGGGATGCTCGCCCACATCCATAGCAGATGAAGTTTCAAGCACAGGGATATCATCCTGCTGTGAAGAATATACTGCGGCGGCAAGTTTGGGAATACGGAACATATCGGCAACACCGTGATAACATATTCTGTCACCGCTTCCGAAGTCCTTATGTGTATTATAATCAGCCATACACCAGCCGATAGCTCCCGTATGACGCTTACTTCCGAAGGAGGTATTCTGAACTCTTAAATGTCTTAAAGCATGCTCGGTTCTGAGTGCCTCTCTGTCAAAGGACTTTGTGGGGAACATGTGACCGTTGTGCTCGGTTACAAGATAAGGTGCTTTTATACCGCAGGTGATAATTGCGGGAACAAGATTTATGGGACCGCCGGAATGAATGAAATCATTGTATGTATAAACATCTTCAAGCAGGTGGCTTCTCGGGAAATTACGGACACCGCCTGTCTGTCTTGTGGGGTCAAGTGCCCTTGCAAGTGCATTTGTCTCGGTATAGAACTCGTCACAGTCATTTCCTTCATTAACTCTGACACCCCAGAGGACAACCGAGGGATGGCTTCTGTCTCTTATTACCATACTGCGGATATTATCAAGACAGTTTTCTCTCCACTCCCCTTCTCCGAGGAACTGCCAGCTGGGCATCTCCGTAAACACAAGAAGACCTATTTCATCACAGCGTTCAAGGAAATGTACGGAATCGGGGTAATGAGCAGTTCTCACGATATTACAGCCGAGGGTATATTTCATGAAATCGGCATCTGCCTTCTGTGCTGAAGCGGGCATGGCGTTACCCACATAGGGATAACTCTGATGACGGTTGAGACCTATAAGCTTTACTTTTCTGCCGTTGAGAACAAAACCCGTTCTTGTAAACTTTGCCTCTCTGAAGCCGAAACGCTTTGTCAATTCATCACTTCCGAAGGAAACCTTAAGAGTATAAAGCTTGGGGTTGTCAATATCCCACAGCTCAACATCCTTCACCTTCCAGCGTATACGCAGAACTCTGCCGTCAACATCTGCTGTCTTTTTGCCGAGGCTATTTTCCCCGTCAAACAGCTCAAATGAGCAGGTGCCCGTTACTTTTTCGGAGAATGTAACATCCGCTTCCACAGTTTTCTGAGAATAAAGCGGCTCGGGAGTTTTTACAAAAACATCTTCAATATATTTTTCATTATAAATATCAAGATGAACCTCTCTGTAAATACCGCCGTAAACAAGATAGTCAACAACTTTACCGAAGGGAGGTATTTCGGATCTTTCCGTGGAATCGAGCTTCACCGTAAGACAGTTGTTACCCTTATTTACTTTGCCGGTAATTTCAAATGAAAAAGGAGTATATCCGCCCTTGTGTTCACCTATAAATTCACCGTTAAGATAAACCTCTGCGTAATTGGCGGCACCTTCAAAGCTTAAGAATATGTGTTTTTTACCTTCAAAAGCCTCCTGAGGAACTCTGAATACCTTTCTGTAACAGCTTACAAACTGAAAGCTCTCTTCGTCAAAATAGTTATAGGGTAATTCTTTATTTGTGTGAGGAATGTCGATTTTTTCAAATGCACTGTCGTCAAATCCCGGTTTTATCATCTCATCCGAGAAGACTTCGCTGAATTTCCAGCCGAAATTCATATCAATTACTTTTCTCATACAAATTATCTCCTTTTCTTTGGAATATACTCCTTTATTATACATTGTAATCCCTTTTAAGTCAATCACACAAAAAACTGTTGATTTGTACGATATTTGCTGTTATTATATATTTATCATTTATTTTGGAGGGATATTCATGAAAAAAGGCACAAAAGCAGCTCTTGCCGTTGCAGGAGCAGCTCTTTCCGGCACTGCATTATATCTCGGAACAGGCGGTGCTTTGTGTTACGGTATATTGTCAAAAAAAATCTGCAATAAACACCCCGAAGAGCTTTTACATATTCCCGATAATATGAAGCGTTATCTCAAAGATGAAAATTTCAGAAATGCCGATGACTGGTATAATGCAATAAATCCCGATGATACCGTTCTTATAAATGACATAGGTGAAAAGCTTCTTGCAAAAGAGATTTTACAGGATGAATTTTCCCACAAGTGGCTCATTGCCGTTCACGGTTATACCTCACGCCCCAGAGCCATGGCAAGACAGTCCATACATTTTTACAAGCAGGGCTATAATGTTCTTATGCCATGTCAGAGAGCCCACAGAAATCAAGAAGCAAAATTTACCTCCATGGGATATTATGAAAGATATGACATAATTTCATGGATAAACTATATAATTTCATGTGACCCCGATGCTCAGATAGTTCTTCTCGGCGTATCAATGGGCAGTGCTACCGTTATGATGGTGACGGGTGAAGTACTTCCTGAAAATGTAAAATGCTGCATTGCAGATTGCGGCTATACCAACTGCAATGACCTTTTCAAGGAAATGATAACAGTAAAAACCGGACTTCCCGAATTTCCGTTCTTAAGTGCAGCAAATGCATTCTCACGCCTTTTCCTCGGCTGGAATTTCAAGGACTGTTCACCTGTTGATGCAGTAACGCTTTCAGATACACCCACACTTTTCATACACGGTGAAAACGACAATCTCGTACCCTTCTATATGATGGAAGCACTTTATGAAAGCTGCTGTGCAGATAAAGCAAAGCTCGCAGTACCTGAAGCCGGACATGATGAAGCCTGTTCAAACCGTCCCGACCTTTACTGGGAAGCCGTTGACAGTTTTGTGGCAAAATACAATTAACACAAAAAAATAACACACCAAATAAGAGACTCTCCGTACCACTGTGAACGGAGAGTCTCTTATTGTTATCTGTTAACTTGTTCGGTAATTATTTTAACCGAAAATACCTTTGAAAAATGCAATTATCTTTCTGAAGAATTCAATAAGCATCTCCCAGAAGGAAAGCTTTGCTACATTTCCGTCTTCATCTTCAACGAAGCCTGCACCCTGTACGGTTACAATGCCCCATTTGATGTCTGCAGGGATAGTATAATAGCCGTTTTCGTCTGCTTCGACTGCCTTGCCGTCAACATATACTATGTATGTCTCAAAGTCAAAGTCTGAATATGCTCTTACTCTGAAGCGGATAGCTTCACCCTCTGCCCAGTAGAATCCTGCTGTGTCGAATATTGCATAATAGTCTTCTATTATGAAGTGCATCTTATCCATATTGACAAACTGAACGCTTCTTGCATCGCCGCCTTCAATAACATTAATTGTCTTGGTGGCTGTGAATTCGCCGTCTGTTACGGTAAGTGTTACTTCGCCTGTGCCGAAAGCAATGAGTCTGCCGTCTGAGAAGAATACTATTCTCTCATCAGATGATACCCATGTTGCATTTTCAACAGTTTTTCCTGAAAGATTGTAAGTTGCTGTTATGGGAAGAGTTCTTCCGGTATAATATGTGTCAAGTGCATTGATAATGATGCCTGAATCTGCAAAGTAAAGTATTCTTTCTTCATACACCTCACATCTTGAGCAATCTCTTCTTTCAAGCCCGTTTTCGGTTTCTGTTGCGGGAGTTACAACTTCCCATTCACCCCAGTCATGACCGAGCTTGGGATCAGTTTCCTGAGCCTTGATAACAGTACCGCATACCGAACACTTGACACCGGCTGCAAGTCCGTCATTTACGCAATCGGGAGCTACTGCGGGGATTTCTTCTTCTGTATGAGGAAGCTTTTCACCTGTTACGGGTACACGGCTGAGTTCTTCACCGCAGACGGTACAGTATACAACTTCTTCATAGTATGCTGCTTCTTTACAGCTTGCTATGACTTCATTTTCCTTAACTGCTTCTCCGGGAGTATGTCCCTTTGCTGTGTCGGTTTCGGGAGCTACGAGGATTTCTCCGCATACCGAGCACTTGACACCGGCTGTAAG
>SVQH01000033.1:27419-30062 GCA_015065425.1 Oscillospiraceae bacterium | reverse complement strand
TTTTTTTTTGATGACAATACCTCGATAATCAAGGCTTAGGTTTTATTAATGTGTGAGCTTTTTATGTTTATTGATGAAATGTAGCTGTATATAAAATTTGTGATGCTGATAAAAATAAGATACCTTAATACCCGAGGCTTGTTTCGGTTGAGTGTGCAGGATTCAGATTTTTTGTGTGAATAGAGTAATCTTATGTACGAAGCAGGTGAGAAGAAAAAAGTACCTTGATAATCGAGGCTGTTTCAGTTGAGTGTATATGGGTTAGACTTTTTGTTGAAAAGTATAATCTTGTGTAAGAATCAAGGGAAAAGAAAAAAAGTATCTTGATAATCAAGGCTTGTTTCGGTTGAGTGTGCAGGATTCCGATTTTTTGTGTGAATAGAGTAATCTTATGTACGAAGCAGGTGAGAAGAAAAAAGTACCTCGATAATCGAGGCTGTTTCAGTTGAGTGTATAGGGGTTAGATTTTTTGTTGAAAAGTATAATTTTGTGTAAGAATCAAGGGAAAAGAAAAAAAGTATCTTGATAATCAAGGTTTGTTCCAGTTGAGTGTGCAGGATTCCGATTTTTTGTGTGAATAGCGTAATCTTATGTACGAAGTAGGTGAAAGAAAAAAGTACCTCGATAATCGAAGTTTGTTTCAGTTGAGTTGCAGGATTTAGATTTTTGTGTGAATTGTGAATAGTGTAATTTTGTATAAAAATCAGGGGAAAAGAGAAAAATTACCTCAATAATCAAGGTTTGTTCCAGTTGAGTGTGCAGGATTCAGATTTTTTGTGTGAATAGCGTAATCTTATGTACGAAGTAGGTGAAAGAAAAAAGTACCTCGATAATCGAGGCTTGTTTCAGTTGAGTTGCAGGATTTAGATTTTTGTATGAATTGTGAATAGTGTAATTTTGTATAAAAATCAGGGGGAAAGAGAAAAATTACCTCAATAATCAAGGTTTGTTCCAGTTGAGTGTGCAGGATTCAGATTTTTTGTGTGAATAGCGTAATCTTATGTACGAAGTAGGTTAAAGAAAAAAAGTACCTCGATAATCGAGGTTTGTTTCAGTTGAGTTGCAGGATTTAGATTTTTGTGTGAATTGTGAATAGTGTAATTTTGTATAAAAATCAGGGGAAAAGAGAAAAATTACCTCAATAATCAAGGTTTGTTCCAGCTGAGTGTGCAGGATTCCGATTTTTTGTGTGAATAGCGTAATCTTATGTACGAAGTAGGTGAAAGAAAAAAGTACCTCGATAATCGAAGTTTGTTTCAGTTGAGTTGCAGGATTTAGATTTTTGTGTGAATTGTGAATAGTGTAATTTTGTATAAAAATCAGGGGAAAAGAGAAAAATTACCTCAATAATCAAGGCTTGCTGTTGGATGTTCAGGATTCCGATTTTTTTTGTGAATAGTGTAATCTTGAGTAAGAATTAGGGAAAAAGAAAAAATACTCTGTAATCGATGGATTGATTTATAGTTGTGTAAGATTTGTACTTTTGGTACGGAAACTTATTTGCATTGCAGGGAATCGGTATTTCTGAAAACATTTATGTGTTTCAATGTTTGGAAAAAGGGGAGTGCAGAATGATTAATTTCTATTCCACTTTCCCTATGTATGCATCGCTTGTGTTTTCTATAATTAATGTTCCGTTTGTTTCGTATTTATCAAAAATTTTGTTTAATGCTTCAATATATCTGTTGAAATCCTTATCAAAGCCTTTAAGAGAGTATGAGGCTGATATACAGCGTTTGATGAATTTATCTCTGTCAAATTTCAGTGGGTTATTGAAGGTTACATAATTATAATTTCCTCTGAAGAAATCCTTTATTCTTTGGTCATGAGTGTTTATCCCTCCGCTGAAGCCTTTGAAATCGGGACAGAATTCAGAACAGCACTGATGTAATTCACGGTTTATATCAGAAGTTTCATCTCTTTTATTCCAGATAAGAAAGACATTTCCATCTTTTTTTATTATCCTCATACATTCATTTCTGAATTTTTCGGTATCAAACCAATGAAAAGACTGAGCAGCCGTAATGTGGTCAACCCGGTTGTTTTCGAGGGTAGTGTTTTCTGCATTCGCGTTTACTGAAATGAAATTCTTGTACATTTCCAGTTCTTTTACGGCTGCAGTACGCATATCGTTGTTTGGTTCAATGCAGAAGACCGTGCACCCTCTGTCAAGTAGCTGTTTGGCAAGCTTCCCCGTACCTGAACCTATATCGGCAATAAGCGAGTTTTTGTGCAGGTTAAAATCTGTAAACATGCATTCAATAAGCTTTTGAGCATAAGAAGGTCTGCTTTCATTGTATTCCTTAGAAATTCCGCTGAATTTATTTGTGTTATCCATTGTTGTTCCTCTTTTTTTTAGAAAATATACCTCGATGAGCGAGGCTTGTTTGACTGTTAATTTCATTCTGTGCTGTGTGGTATGAGTGGCTGTAAATATAAGAAAAAATCTTATGATTTATCAACCCCTGCCCCGTGTCTTGGAGGGATTCGGTGTTTCTTGATATAAGCAAATTGCTCACGATGCGAGTAATTTCCTATATAATAGGAAAAAATCTTACGATTTATTAACCCCTGCCCCGTGTCTTGGAGGGATTCGGTGTTTCTTGATATAAGCAAATTGCTCACGATGCGAGTAATTTCCTA
>SVQH01000033.1:0-27319 GCA_015065425.1 Oscillospiraceae bacterium | reverse complement strand
AACCCCTGCCCCGTGTCTTGGAGGGATTCGGTGTTTCTTGATATAAGCAAATTGCTCACGATGCGAGTAATTTCCTATATAATAGGAAAAAATCTTACGATTTATTAACCCCTGCCCCGTGTCTTGGAGGGGAGTCGGTGTTTCTTGATATAAGCAAATTACTCATAATGCGAGTAATTTCCTATATAAAAAAACTGAAAGGATGAATTTATTATGAAACTGAAGAAAGATGTAAGCAAGGGCAGTGTTACTCTCATGGTATTGTCTGTATTGGAAAAAAATGACCTTTACGGATATCAGATGATAAGCTATCTTGAGGCACTGTCTGCAGGTGTGTTCAAATTCAATGAAGGTACATTATATCCTATACTTCATTCCCTTGAAAAAGAAGGGTGTCTTACCTCCTATTGGAATGTTGTTGAGGATTCCCGTCCCCGTAAATATTATCATATTACCGAGAAGGGGATAAAAATGCTTAATGAATCTAAAAATGAATGGGAGGAGTATGTAGGAGCCGTCAATGCAGTGCTCATAGGGGGTGCTTTGAATGCAGCTACATAAGGAAGTTGAGAATTTTTTGAAAGAATGTTACCCGAAAGGGCTTCCGTTTTACCGTAAGAAAGAACTGAAAAAGGAATTGCTTTCTCACATATATGAAAAATCCGATTATTATTTATCTCAGGGAAAAAGTGATACAGAGAGTATTGTTGAAGCTGTAAAGGATATGGGGGACCCGTCAAAAATTCGTCAGTCCTTCGGGAAGATATACCGATTTGAACGCCTTCCAGCCATAATTTCTTTTATTACATTGTCGGCTATATGTGTCCTGGCTTTTTTTACCGGTTTTATACTTTTCAGTGCAGACACTACATCTGATTATCCTACGGTTTATCATTATTTTATAAGTGCATCTTTTGTCGGAAGTATAGTTTTTATGTATATATACGGTTTCAGGAAGAAAAAAGCATATCTTCTTTTATCTGTAACCGTTTATATGTTTTTGAATCTTCTGACCTGTATTTTTACCAGCGGTATTTTTCAGAGTGTGTCTATAGGGATTGTTGTTATATTCTGTGCATTATTAAACATTCCCGAGCACATAACGGATACAGAGCATATATTTTCCGATGCGGAATCTATTATTAACTTCGGGTTTTATCTGACTATTGCAATAATGCTCATTTTATTTTTTTCTGGACTGTTTTCTACTATAATAGTGTTTACTGAATCCAAAAGAAAGAAAAGACTCAAAAAGATGAGAACGAAAAAACCGTTGATTATGTACTTTTCTCTGATTTTCTCGCTTGTTATTCTTTCCTCCGTTCTCTTCTATTTTACGGCACAGGAATATTCATTTATGGATAATAATATTATGACCGGAAGTGTTATAAGAATAATTCATAGCAAAAAGGGAAGAGAGGCTTATGAAGAGCTTAAAACGGGGATGAGTGAAACGGATGCCGGTATCGTTCTGAGGGGGTACGACTTCAGAGAATATAAAAAGAGTGACGGCATAAATTATTTCCCCGACCTTGAACCGGGTTATTCCATGCATGACTCAAAAGTTTACATTATCGAAGATACATCCTACACTCACAATTCACTTTTTAATGACATTGTTATTATTCTTAAATTTAATGATAATAAGCTTAGCTTCAAGCAGGTGTATATTTATAATAACAGAACTCTGGGACTGGGAATCTGGAGAAATGAGGATACTTCAAAATGCTATGAAAACTATCTCACTCTCAAAGAAGGTGACAGCAGGGAAGATGTTCTGAAAAAATTCCCTTCTTCCGTAGCGTTTCTTGAAACGGCATATTTTGATTATGAAAGTGATACAGAAGTATTGAATTATCGTTCAGAATATGAAGACAGAAGTGATTATTCGATAAATGCGGATGCTTATACAAGCTTTTGCTTCGTTGACGGAAAATTGGTATATTCAGAAATTACGGGATTCGGAGAAGATAAGGTATATAATTACGATGAGCTCGGACTTAACCGAAAAAGATAAGGAAGTGTTTTTATGGGAAAAACTAAAAAAAGCCAGTTTTTCTTTGGACTGATTATCGGTATTTTAGTATGGGCGTCAGGTATTATTATAACGGGCTTTTTACCTACCTTCGGGGACGGTATTGAATTCGGTTATAGATCTGCTCTTACGATAATTTTTCCTGCGGTTTTGTGGGCGGCTTGCATATTTTTCGGAATAAAGACTGCAAAAAACGGGAAAACGGTATTCTTTTATTCATACACAGCGGTATTGTTGATTCCCGTTATCAGCATGCTGCTTACCTTGATTTTAGGTGTGTTGGAGGACTCAACGGGTGAAGAGGTATTTGATAAACTTGCAGGAGCAGTCTCTATTATGTCCGTGCCGTTTATCGGATCTGTGATTTACGGAGCTGATATTGCCTTCAGCGTACTTGATATAAATGTAGGTGCAAATATATTCACCAATGCGTTGTATATACTTTATGCGGTAATTGCAGCTTCTGCACCGATTGCAGGGATAGCTACCAAAAAGCTTACAGAAATGCGGAAAATATGATATTCCTGTGACAAAAGGAATATTCAGAATACTTATTTTAATTAATATTGTGTGCAACAAAAATGCTTGCGGAGGTGATATTATGCGTATGTCCGATGATGTTGAATTGTTTATAAAAGGGTGCTATCCTAAGGGCGTTCCCTTATACAGGAAGGCTGAGCTACGCAAGGAGCTTTTATCGCATATATTCGATAAAGCGGATTCCTTAATTAAGACGGGCATGAGTGAGACAGAGAGCATTGCTGAAGCTGTGAAAGAAATGGGCGACCCGTCAAAAATTCGTCAGTCCTTCGGGAAGGTATACCGTTTTGAAAGACTGCCCGGGATAATTGCTTTTGTTGTGTTGACCTTTGTGTGTGTATCGGCTTTTTTTCTCGGATTTCTTTCATTCGGTGCTCACTCAACGGGCGATTTTCCCACTGTGTATCATTATTTCGTCAGTGCTTCATTTATCGGCAGTATTATATTCATCTATATTTACTCTTACCGTAAAAAGAATGTATACTTGCTTTTATCCGTGACGGTATATTTAATGCTGAATATAGCTACCTTTCTTCTGACAAGCGGAATCTTTCAGAGTGCTCTTATCGGTATCGGAGTTATTGTCTGTGCTCTTTTCGGGGTGCCGGAACATACCGTCAGCAACGGACTTATATATGTTGAAGCAGAACCTGTTGCACTTGGTTTCGGTTTTTACGGCTCTATGATATTAATGCCGTTGCTTTTAATTATCGGTATTGTTCTTCTTATGTTGATTCTGACAGCATCACGCAGAAAAAGGACAAAGGAGAAAAAGAAAAAGCCTCTGTTATTGTATTTTTCTCTGATTTGCTCTATTGTTATTCTCTCATCCGTGTTGTTTTCTATTGCAGCAAAGGAATATGAGTTTATGGACAGCAATGTTATGAAAAGCAGCTTTGTCGGTGTGAATAATCCGAAAAAGGCAAGAAAAGCTTATGAAGAACTGACAAAAGCACAGAGTGTAACAGATACGGAAATAATTCTGCGTTCTTACGGATTTTATGAGATTAATAAGGAAAAGGATATAATGTCCTCTCACAACTTTGAGCCGGGGTATTCAATGCCCGATTCCCGCGTGTTCTGTCTGGAAAATGGAGCATACAGTTATGATCCGCTTTATAATGACTGCGTTATCATACTGAATTTTTCCGAAGGCAAGCTTTCATATAAACAGCTTTATTGTTATAAGGAGTCTCTTGCAGCTTTCGGGTTCAGTAAATATGAGGATACTTCTGAGTTTTATGAAAACTATCTCAGTTTATCAGAGGGAGATATACGCAGTGATGTTTTGAAAAAGTTTCCACGTGATGTTGCGTTTCTTGAAGGAGCCTCTCATGATTTTGAAACAGATACGGAAAAACTGAATTTCGGTGCTTTTTATTCTGAAAAGAAAGATCCTCGGATTTCGACTGATATGCATGCTGAAATCATGATTGTCGGCAGTATTCTTTCCGATAAAAAAATAAGAGCTTACGGAAAAGATGAAAAATACGATTACAAGGAACAGGGACTTTCGTATTAAAATGTTTTTATTAATAGATATTGAAAAAGAGAAGCAATACCCGATGTACTGCTTCTCTTTATTTTCTTATTCTCCCTCTTCCTCGTCAAGCTCTGTGTAAGCTTCAAGGATGGTGCCGCATGCGGGGCATTCAAACGTCTTGCCCTCTTCAAATGCTGATTCGTCAATGAAAATTGTTTCGTGACAGTTGGAGCATTCGATTTCATATTCATATTCATCATAATCGAAATCGTCACAGCCGTCGCAATCATCGCAGTCGCCGAAGCAGAAATCGTCATCGTCTTCATCATCGAAATCATCAAAGAAATCGCCTTCGTAAACGAATTCTTCAAGATTTTCAAGGTCTTCGTCAATGGCGTCTATCTGATCGCAGTTGTCAGCAACAGTAAGAGCGAGGTCTTCAAGTACATCAGCCATTGCTGCAAGTACTTTTCCTTCTTTTGTTGTTTTGTCAATTTCAAGTCCGTCCATAAGACCCTTGAGATATGCAACCTTTTCTGTAATAGTCATAATTAACACTCCTTATTGTTTTATTATTTGCAAAAAGCGACCGCAAAATGTGCAGCCGCTTAAATTTTACTTACGCACGGCCGAGATATTCGCCTGTACGAGTATCTATCTGGATCATTTCGCCTTCTTCGATGAAGAGAGGAACCTTGACCATAGCACCTGTTTCAACAGTAGCGGGCTTAAGAGTATTTGTAGCAGTGTCGCCCTTGAAACCGGGTTCAGTTTCAGTAACCTGAAGGTCAACAAAGTTGGGAGGCTCAACGCCGAACACCTTGCCCTTGTAGGAGAGAACACGGCAAACCATGTTTTCCTTAACAAACTTGAAGTTGTCGTCAAGCTCAGTTGCACCTACGGGAATCATATCGTAAGTTTCGGGATCCATGAAATAGTAAAGATCGCCGTCATTGTAGGAATATTCACATTCCTTTCTCTCTACATAAGCTGTGGGGAACTTATCTGTGGGGGAGAAGGTCTTTTCAACAACGCTGCCCTGAATTACGTTTCTTATCTTTGTACGAACGAAAGCAGCACCCTTACCGGGTTTTACGTGCTGGAATTCAACTATCTGCCAAACTCCGCCTTCCATTTCAAATGTAACGCCGTTTCTGAAATCGCCGGCTGATACCATAAATATCAATCCTTTCTCGGTAATCAATAATTTATTACCAAACTATAATATAATATTTTTTTCCTTTTTTCAAGTACCTTGAGTAATATTTTCGTCTTATATGCTGAATTAAGACAAAAAACATGAGTTTTTTATATAATTATAAGCTCTTTGGGGCAGGATGTGAGGTTAATGCTGCCGTCTTTTGTTATAAGAGCCATGTCTTCAATTCTTACACCGAATTCACCGGGAAGATAAATTCCGGGTTCAACCGTTACCACATGACCTTCTTTGAGAGTGTGTGAAGAACGGGGAGAGAGATTGGGAGCTTCGTGAATTTCTACACCTACTCCGTGTCCGAGACCGTGTCCGAAATTCTTGCCGTAGCCTGCCTGTTCTATAATGTCTCTTGCCGCCGTGTCGGCTTCTTTGCCCGATATGCCGTCTTTTAATACTTCAAGTCCCTTTAACTGTGCCTTGAGTACGGTTTCATAAACTTCCTTCTGCTTTTCGGAGGGTGTACCGAGACATACCGTTCTTGTCATATCAGAATGATATCCGTCTACGGTTGCACCGAAATCCATTGTTATAAAATCACCGTTTTGTACTTTATATTCCCCCGGAACACCGTGCGGCATGGAAGAATTCTTGCCTGCAACTGCAATGGTCTCAAAAGACACAGCCTCTGCACCGTGTGAGAGCATATAAAAATCAAGCTCCAGTGATATCTCTTTTTCCGTCATGCCGGGTTTTATGAATGTGAGGATATGTGAAAAAGCATCTTCTGCAATTTTCTGTGCAGCCTTTATTTTTTCAATCTCACTGTCATTCTTTACAATTCTTATATCCTCTATTGCCTTTGCGAGAGAATCAGATGTGTCAAATTCTGCATCGGGAAGCTTTTCTTTGAGAAGTTCAAATTCCGCAAGTGTAAGCTTGTTGTTTTCAACTGCTACCTTCTTTACACCGTTGTCTTTGAATATTTTGTTGAGTTTTTCATATAGATTAGTAGAGTCGATAACAAGCTCTTCTCCTATGCAGTTTGCTGCCGCTTCGGTGTAACGGCTGTCCGTAAAGAAAAGAGCATTGTCACCGTATGCGAGAAGTACTCCGTCAGAAGCGGGGAACTCAGTAAAATATCGCCTGTTTTCTTCGGAAAAAATTAGAGCCGCATCTGCAAAAGCTCTGAGCTTTTCACAAAGTCTGTCTGTTGAGAACATCATACTTTATCACCTAAACCTTTACTTTCAAGATATAATCTTTCACGCCTTCTTACAAGGCGGAATCTTATGCCGAATACTATTTCACGGGTCATGTATTTTACTCTTACGGATATAGCACCTGCATTGTTTGCACCCTGCACATCCGTGAAGAGCTGATCGCCTACCATGGCAAATTCCGAAATATTTACATTACAGAGTTTTGCCGCTTCATAAAAGCACTTTGTGTCGGGTTTGTTTGCATCACTGATATAGGGAAGACCGAGTTTTACTGCAATACGCTTTGCACGGAATTCGTAAGTGTTTGACACAATTATTACGGGAATAGCGGCTTTTTTCATGGCTTCAAGCCATTCATAAAATCCCGGGAAAGGCTTGTATGTGCCGTCATAGAAGCTTGTGTTATCAAGGTCTATTCCCACGGCTTTTGCTCCCATTTCAAGAAAACAGTCGGGGGTTATGTCCGTGAGCTTATCAAAGAAATATTTCGGTGTGGAATTTGAATCTGAACTTGTATTTAACATATCTTCCTCAAAAAAACAATAGCGGACCTTCGGAAAAAGGCCCGCCTGTTTAATCCTCTTATTTGAACTTGCGCTTACGAGCAGCTTCGGATTTTTTCTTTCTCTTTACAGAGGGTTTCTCGTAATGCTCTCTCTTACGTACTTCCTGGATAACGCCGTCACGAGATGTCTGACGCTTAAATCTTCTGAGTGCGCTGTCAAGAGATTCGTTTTCTTTAACTTTTACCTGACTCATTATGTATTCCCTCCCTCCGCGTTCTGCGTGGGTCATTAGCATTAATTCTTTGACATTATACAACACACATTCTTTGCTGTCAATATGTTTTTTTGACCTTTTTTTATAAATTTTTGCTATTCTTAATTTTTTTTGGCGGTGATGTTTTTCGTGGTGCTGATTTCATTTATATCTCTCGGTTCGGGTGTTGCACTTTTTATGTTCGGCATGCTTCTTGTCAAATATTCACTTGAAAAAAATTACGGTGATAAGATGAAGGATATCCTGTCAAAATTTACGGGGAACAGGTTTTTATCTACTCTTACGGGTGCATTCGTAACCTTTGCACTGCAGTCATCCTCTGCTTCAAGCGTGTTGACGGCGGCTTTTGTTGACAGCGGTTATCTCACACTGTATAAGGCTTTTTGGATAATCGTGGGTGCGAATGCGGGAACCACTTTTACGGGACTTCTTACGGCTGTAGATTTTTCGAATTATACGGGAATTCTTCTTGTCATCGGTATAATTATAATATCCGTATGCAAAAAACAAAGAAACATAAATAAAGGTGTTCTGCTATCGGGACTGGGGATGATGTTTACGGGGCTTACATTTATGGGAAATGCCGTAAACGGGGTAAAAGAGCATAAGATTTTTATAAGTATTCTGTCGTCCTGTTCTTCTCCCGTAACCGGTATTTTATCGGGTGCTCTGGTTACTGCCGTCATACAGTCCTCGTCAGCCGTGACAGCGGTACTTCAGAGTCTTGCAGGGGAGGGGCTTATCGGTATAAGACAGGCATTTTATATGATACTCGGTGCAAATATCGGTACCTGTGCCACCTGTGCCATTGCGAGTATGGGGCTTTCGGGAGGAGCTAAAAAAGTTTCTCTTATGCATATTATGTACAATCTTTCGGGGTCAGTGCTGTTTGTTTTTCTGTCTTCGTTTATTCCCGTTCCCGAAATCGTTGAAGGCTTCTGCGGAAATAACATGAAGCTCAGTATTGCATTGATAAATATTATTTTCAATGTGTGTACGGCTGTTGCCGCTTTGTCACTTCCCATAAAAGAAAAAAATGAACCGGGAGCCTATAAAAAGAAATCAAAATCCTGTTTACAAGTTAATCTGCCTGTGATAGAATAGTAAAAAAATCAGAAAAGGGGAAAATCGGAATATGAAAAAAGTATTATGTATAATGTTGAGTATCTGTATGATACTGCCCTTCGGTATTTTTGCAGGTGCATCGGGGGAAAATCCCATAACAGAACGTCCTTATACGGAAATTGAAAAGATAAGCACGGAAAATCCCGTAATCGTTGTAAGAGGTATGAATTTTACGGGCGGTCTTCAGTATGACAGAGGTACTGAAAACGCAAAGCCCGTTCAGCCCGAATTTGATGCAGGGGAGCTTTTTACATATCTTACAAAGACCCTTGCCGCAGTTATTTCAACCTTCAGTATTGAAGCAGGCGTAAGTGTTATCTGTGAATATGTTGTAAAGCTTTTTTCCGGTTATCCCTGTGATAATAACGGAGATTCCCTTCATGAAAATATAACTCCTGCTTATTATCCTCTTTCAGCCTCTCATTATCCCGAGCTTCTTGATAAGACATCCGTTGATGAAACAAGCATCGTTGCTTCTCTTGTCAGCCGTTACGGCGGAGACATGGTGTATTATTTTGTCTATGACTGGCGTCTTGACCCCATGGATAATGCGGACCTTCTTGATGATATGATAAACGATGCACTTGAATCAACGGGCAAAGAAAAGGTCGATATCATCTGCTGCAGCATGGGCGGAAGCATCGCAATGGCTTATATGGCTGAATACGGTTACGGCAAGCTTGATACCGTAGTTTCCAATACTTCCGTTATGTTCGGTGCTGATGTGGTTTCAGACCTCTTTCAGGGAAAGGTTCTTTTTGATGCAGGTGCAGTTGAGAGATATCTCAGTGCCATGGTTCCCTCAATTTCGGGACTTGTAAAGTTCCTTTCCGTTACAGGCGTTATCAGAGGGCTTTGCAATTTTATAAATAAGTTTGCTTCAAAGTATGAGACACAGATTTTTGAAGAGTCTCTCATACCTACCTTTGCAACTCTTCCCGGTTTCTGGTCAATGGTACACGGTGAGGAATATCCCGTTTGCAGAGAATTTATTTTCTCAGGAAGAGAAGACGAATATGCAGGTCTTCTTTCAAGACTGGATGCTTTCTATAACAGCGTTTCTTCAAGAAGACAGGAAATAACCGATGGTGCACTTTCTGCAGGTGTTAAGCTTGCAGTTATTGCAAACTATGATTCACCTCTGGTTCCCGCTTATGAAAGAGCCGTATATCACGGTGACGGTATGATAGAGACTTCTGCAATGTCGGGCGGTGCTCTTGTCAGCGTTCTCGGCGGTACTCTTTCAGAAGAAGCACTTTCAGAAGGGGACAGTAAATATGTTTCTCCCGACAAGTGCATAAATGCATCCACCTGCATTTATCCCGAATATACATGGTTCATGAAGGGTGCAGGACATGTTGTGGGACTTTACGGCTCCGATGCCATGCATTTTGTTATGGCACTGCTTGAAAGTGAAACTCAGCCTACAATAAACAGTTGGAGCGAATATCCTCAGTTTATGCTCAGTGATGCTAATGAAACAATAAATATGTTCTGATAAAGGAAGAATTATGGACAGAACCGTTCAGTTAAACGATAAATGGTATTATTCTGACTGTGAAAAAGCACCTGTAAAAAAAGCTCCTTTTATGAAAGCGACAGCGGTTTTACCTCTCGGAAGCACAGGCACTTTTACCCTCAGAAAAAAGTTTATCTGCCCCAAACAGGTAAATGATACGGTAAAAATATATTTTACCGGCAGTTTCAGTGATATGAAGGTGTATGCAGGTAAAAATGCTCTGAAGGGCGAAAAAGACAGTGTCGGTAATGAGATTTTTGATGTGACCCCCTTTATCGGCAGAGGCATTGTGATTATAACCGCAACCTTCTCAGGCGGTCAGGTTGACGGATTTTACTACAGTGTAAAAAGAAAAGTATAAATATAAAAAAACTGTCAAAACTTTCTGTAAAAGATTGCATTTACGGTAAGCGGAGGAAGAAAACATGACACTTGTGTCACTTCTCGGAAAGTATGACAGGAAACTTAAAAAATATTGCAGAAAATGTGTGCGGCACGGAATAAAAACACCTGCCGCCGTGTGGGTATGTGATAATTACCCTGCCTTATCATCTGCACTTAAAGCGGCAAGAAGCTATGTTTCGCACAACGGCGGAAAAAAGCTTGTGCCGCTTTTTTATTTATGCAGAGAGTTCATGGAAAAAGAAAAAAGAGTAACGAATAAGACCTTATCGGCTTTTTTCGCGGGAAAACGGCTTGATATTACCTCATCTGAAGCACTTTCGTATCTGTTGTTTGCCGCTGCCGCTTCCATAGCAAGTGAGGAAGAAAACGGCGAAGAAAATGTGATACAGGCAGTAAAAAATCTTACTGCACTGAAGGATATATGTTTTTCCGAGCTTCTTTACGATATAAGTGCTGTTGAAAGGTATCTTTGCGATGACCCAGCAGGTATATATGAAAAAATGAATGATGCCACAAAGAAGCTCTACAGGAATGCGGTAAAAAAGGGGGCAGCACAGGCGGGGACGGATGAACCGCAGTTTGTAAAGAATGCACTTTCACAGGCAGAAAAAGAAACAGGAGACAATTCTCATATCGGCTTTTTTCTGCCCATAAACCGTGATACTGCCGCAAGAGGTATTGTTTTTATCTCTTGTGAATGGTTGCTGTCAATTCTTATTTCATTTCTGTCTGCATTTGTATTTACGGGAGAGATATACTCTGCATTTTTACTGCTTCTGCCCGTTTATTCCTTTGTAAGGGCTATTTCAGAAAGATTTCTTCCGAAATTTTTTTCTTCACGTATTCTTCCGTCTTTAAGAGAGGATTCCTTTGATTCGGCAGATACGCTGATAACCGTATCTGCACTTATGCCTGCCTCCACTCAGGCAGAGAAGCTTTTTTCACATCTGTCATCGATTTACCTGTCAAACTCCAAAAAAGGAGTAAAGGTCATGCTGCTTCTTGATATGAAAAACAGCCGCGAGCCTGTAAAGGCTTCGGATGATGCGGATATCATGGCAGTAAAACGGCTTATAGACAGTCTCAATAAAAAACACGGCGGCGGCTTTTGTACGGCTGTCCGTGAAAGAGTATATTCACCCACAGAAAATGAGTACACGGGCTTTGAAAGAAAAAGAGGAGCTATCAATGCTCTTATAAGATATCTGCGTGATAAGAATTCGGAGAGCTTTCTCTGTGTTTACGGGGATACGAAAGAGCTTAGCAGGATGAAATATGTTCTTGCCCTCGACAGTGACACAGAGATGTCCTTTGAAGCACTGTCAAAGTTGGTTGCTGCAGCCGGTCATCCACTTAATAAGCCCGTTTTCAGCAAAACGGAAAAACGAATCGTTTCGGGCTACGGTATAATATGTCCCGGAATTGAAACTTCAATTTCATCATTTGAAAAAACCGTGTTTTCGGGACTTTTTACGGCAGGCGGTTCTCCTGCTTACTCTCCTCGTGTGCATGAACGGTATAAGGATATGTTCGGAGAGAGCATTTTTTCGGGCAAGGGACTTATTAATATTGATGCATTTAACGAAGCTGTTACGGACAAATTTGAAAATAACAGGATACTCAGCCACGATATACTTGAAGGTGCGGTTCTGAGAACAGCACTGTGTCAGGGCTGTGTTCTCAATGATACATTTCCTTCAAATGCGGGTGGCTTTTATTCAAGACTTCACCGCTGGATAAGAGGCGATGTTCAGAATCTGAGATATATTTTTACAAAACTCGGACAAAACGGGGATTCTCCCGAGATGCCCGTGCTTGGCAAATATCAGCTGGCAGACAATGTAAGAAGGGAAATTACGCCTGTTTTTTCTTTCTTACTGCTTATACTGTCATGCTTTGTTCCTTTTTACTCTCAGGTGCTTTTTCTTACGGCAGCTTTGCTTTCTGCCGCAGCAGAAGAAATACCGGGACTTGTTGCGATTTTTGCAAAAGGCGGAATCAGGGTGTTTTTTGACCTCTATATGTCCCGTGCACTGCCCGATGCCGTCAAAACTTTTTTTCGTATTATTCTCAGTATAGGCTCTCTGCCCGAACTTGCTTTAAGAAGTACAGATGCAATTATAAGAGCAGTGTATCGTTCACTTATATCGGGAAAAAAGCTTTTGCAGTGGACAACTGCTTCGGATGCTCAGATTAAGGGACGGAAAAATCCTGTGTTTTCTCTTATTCTTCCTGTGATAACGGGATTTGTTCTTTTGTGGTACGGAGAACCTCTTCACAGGCTTTGTGCGTTTTTTGTTTTTCTTTTTATTCCCTTGTCCGTGTCTGACGGAATTATAAGAAAGCAGGAAAAGGACAGAGAATTTACCGAGGGTGAAAAACAGGTCATCCGCTCCTTTGCAGCCGCTTCATGGCGGTTTTTCTCTGAGAATGTAACCCCTTTTGAAAATTATCTGCCGCCCGACAATGTTCAGGAGACCCCTGTGTTTTCAAAGGCTAAAAGAACTTCTCCCACAAACATCGGGCTTTATCTTGTAAGTGTACTTGCAGCCGCCGATATGGCACTAATATCTCCCGGTGAAGCGGTGGGAAGGCTCAGAGGCACCCTTCAGAGTATTGAACGATTACCGAAATACAAGGGGCTTTTGTATAACTGGTATGATACGGTAAGAATGAAACCTCTTTCTCCCTCTTACGTTTCTGCCGTGGACTGCGGAAATTATCTCGTGTGTCTTACTGCACTTAAAGAAGGGCTTAAGGAATATTCTTCCGTCTGTGAGGGAACGGGGGAGCTTATTGATAAAATTGAAAGAATTCTCGATGAAAGCGACCTCAGTATACTTTATGACAAAAACCGAGAGCTTTTCAGAATAGGTATTGATACCGAAAACGGTGAATTGTCCTCGTCTTATTATGATTATTATATGAGCGAAGCCCGTATGACTTCATATTATGAATGTGCAAAAAGACATGTGCCCTCTTCTCATTGGAGTGCACTTGACAGAAGTCTCAGAAGAAACGGAAGCTTTGTCAGTGCCGTTTCCTGGACAGGTACTATGTTTGAATATTTCATGCCGGTTCTGTTTATGCCTGTTGTAAGAGGCTCTTTTCAGTATGAGGCACTGAAAAATGCACTTTATGTTCAGAAAAAAAGGGCATCTGCTGAGGGAATTCCTTACGGTATTTCCGAGAGCTGTTTTTTCTCCTTTGATCCGTCTCTTAATTACAGATATAAAGCCCACGGTGTAAAAGCACTTGCAATGAAAAGAGAGGCAGATGATGAGAGCGTTATTTCGCCTTATTCAACCTTTCTTACTCTTTGCTTTGATAAAAAAAGTGCGATGAAAAATCTTTCACGCCTGTCAGCACTTCACTGTGAGGGCAGATGCGGTTTTTATGAAGCTGTGGATTTCGCAAAAAGCCGTGTTCACGGTGAAGATTATGAAATAGTAAGGTCTTATATGTCCCATCATCTGGGAATGAGTATCATTGCAATGGCTAACGCATTGCATAACAATATTTTTGTTAAAAGGTTTATGTCGGATGAGGCAATGTCTTCTGCTGCTGTGCTTCTTGAAGAAAAACTGCCCTCCCACCCTCTCGTCGTTTCTTCACCCGTAAGAAGAAATGCTCCTTCGGAAAAATACCGTGACCCTTACAGAAGAAATTCCGAAGACAGGACTTCAGAGGCAGGTGCTTATGCATATTCGGACGGAAGTCTTACTCTTTTATGCGATAAGTACGGAAGAAACCGTTGTGTTTATGCTTCTTATGAGCTTTTCAGGTTTTCGGACAGAACTGAGGGCATCGGTATAGCCGTGGAATATGACGGTAAGCTCTTTCCTCTTTTTCCCGATTATTCGGGAAAGAGTGTTATAAAAAAATACGGTGCCTACAATAAAAAAATATGCAATGACATTGAAGTATCGGCAGCATTGTCCGTGCATCCTAATGCGGGAGCACTTTTGTGTCCCGTTCGTATAAGGAATACGGGAAACGGAGATATTGAGGTAAAAGTTCATTTTTATGCCGAACCTCTTCTTTTACCCTTGTATGAGCATGAGCGTCATCCTGCATTTTCTGATATGTTTATAAGAACAGTGCTTTCATCAAAGGGAGACAGTGCCGTAATATACAGGATGGACAGAGAAAATGCCCCGTCTGTGGCGGTATCACTGTGTTCACCGCAAAATTATTCCTTCTCTTTTGACAGGGAAAAAATAATTAAACGCAGTATAAATAAACCGACGGTGTTTGATGCGGATTATTCATTCTCAGAATGTGAAACAAGGGGAGTTTTACCCTGTGTTGCCCTTTGTGCAGAAGTATACTTGTCTCACGGAAAAAGTGAGGAATGTATTTTTGCTGCGTCCCCCGGCAGTGACGGGGAAAATGCACTTCATAATCTTCGTAAACTCAGAAGCAATGCAATTCCCCATATAACAAAATGTCCCGATGCACCGTTTATAAGAGATGAATTGACTTTCGGTACTGTGCAGTCCCTTCTCGGAAATGCATTTTTCGGCTCATCTCTCAGTACCTGCCGTCGTATTGCAGGCGAAAAATATTCAGGAGGGAAAAATGCACTGTGGCAGACGGGGCTTTCGGGGGATATTCCGATAATTACCGTATTTCCGGAAAAAAACTGTTCTGTCGGTATGCTGAGAGCATTTGTACGGCTTTATAAAAATCTCAGAAATATATCCGTTCTTACCGATCTGGTTTTTATATTTGAAAAAGGTTCGGAATATTTTTCCGCCGCCAAAGCCCCCCTTCTCGGAATAATAAAAGAATTCGGAGAGCAGGACTGTACCGATGTGAAAGGCGGTATCCGCATTTTCTCAAGGGATTCTCTTTCCGATACGGCTTTTACTGCAATTCTTGCCTTTTCAGCAGCTGTATATCCCGACAAAATTGATGAAAACGGTCTGCGGGAAAAATTTTGTCCCGAGCTGACAGCTTCCGACACTGAAAAAGAGGGCGAAAACGGTTTTACAAAAGAAGGCTTTCTGATATCCGGAAGACCGTCTCTTCCGTGGTGTCATACCCTTTCCAATAATTGTTTCGGAACTCTTGTTACAGACCGTTCCCCCGGGTTTACATGGGCACTCAATTCCGGACTCAATAAGCTTACTCCCTGGTCGGGTGATGCACTCGGTGACCTTACGGGAGAACGGCTTTATCTTAAGACAGGCGACAATCTTTTTGATATTACCGACGGAGCTAAAGTGCATTTTACTCCTCTCAGTGCCGAATATATCAGAAATATCGGTGATATGGTCTTGTCTGTAAAAATCAGTGTTCCCCAAAAGGGTATGAGAAAAAGAATAAGCATTACCCTGAAAAATGACGGAGAGGAAAAGGAGATAAGCCTCATTTACTGTACCTTTCCCGTGCTCGGCGAAAATCCTCCCAGAGATAACATTCTGAGAATAACAAAAGGAAAAAACTGTGTTGTTGCTGAAAATCCTCTCAATACCGATTACCGCGGAGTAATGATGATAAGCTGTTACGGTAACGGAGTTACACCTTTTGATAACACCGAAGAAGTATTCGGAAGCAGAAAAAAGTGTGCGGGAATATTGCAAAAATTTGTCATTAAGAAAAATTTATCAATGAAAACATCTTTCTTTATGAGCTTCGCGGGGAATATGGAAAGTCTCAGAAAAACGGAAAAGATTCCCTTTATGGAGAAGACAGAGATAACGCCTGTTTTTGATACGGGATACAATTCTTTTGATGTCTTCTCATCCTCTCTTCTTTATCATCAGGTAAGTGACACAAGACTTCGTGCAAGATGCGGTTTTTATCAATGCTCGGGTGCATGGGGCTTCAGGGATCAGCTTCAGGATGCCTGTGCACTTATCGGAAGAGAAAACTCTTTTGTACGTCAGATTATATTCCGTATGGCATCTGCACAGTTTTATGAAGGAGATGTTCTGCACTGGTTTCATCTGTGCTATGACAGGCGGCTTATATATAAGGGGGTCCGTACCCGTTGCAGTGATGACATGCTGTGGCTTGTATATACGGTCGGAAGCTATGTGCTGAAGACGGGGGATAAGGATATATTGAAAGTGAAGCTGCCTTATCTTCAGGGGGAGTTTCTGAAAGAGGGGCAGAAGGAAAACTATGCACCGTTTACTCACGGAGAGAAAACGGGAAGTCTTTTTTCTCACTGTATGAGAGCCATTGCCAAAGCTTCCGAAACGGGAAAACATTCTCTTCCTCTTATTGGAACAGGAGACTGGAATGACTCTTTTTCAGCCGTAGGAGAAAAGGGAGAGGGAGAGAGTGTATGGCTCGGAATGTTTTTGAGATGTATTATGCAATTATTTGCAAAAGTTTGCGATTTAGATAAAAAACATGATGAGGCAAACACACTGAGAAGATATGCGGATGAAATGGCTTCTGCAATAGACTCTGTCGCGTGGAACGGCAAGTGGTATATAAGAGGCTTTTATGATGACTCGGACACTCTCGGAGATGAGGGAAATGATGCATGTGAGACAGACCTTCTTACAGCCGCATGGAGCTCCCTTTGTGATATGCCGGACAAAAGCAGAGTGAAAAGTGCATTGCTTTCGGCTTATGACAGGCTTTTTGATGAAAAATACGGCGTGGTAAAGCTTTTTGACCCGCCGTTTAATGAAAAATGCAAGTTTACGGGTTATGTAAATTTCTATCCCGAGGGTATGAGAGAAAACGGAGGGCAGTATACCCATGCCGCAGTATGGTTTGCGTCGGCTCTTTTCAAGGAAGGCTTGACAGATAAGGCTGAAAAGGTGCTTTCGGCACTTCTTCCTCCCGAGAAATACAGGAAGGGGCTCGGTGAGCTTTATAAGACCGAGCCTTATGCCCTTGCAGGAGATGTTTATTCGGCAAAAGGACACGAGGGCAGAGGCGGCTGGAGTCTTTATACGGGAAGTGCAGGATGGCTTCTGCAGCTTGCAGATAAACTGAATAATGACAGAAGCTGTCAATAAAAAGGTCCGCAGGGTTTATCTCTGCGGACTTTATGATTATTATAATTTTTATATTGCATTTTTATTTGTACTGTGCTATGATAAATTAAATTATTATCGAATCGAGGAATAATTATGCCCGAAAATAAATTCACACCCTGTGTGATTCTGCCCGGTATCGGTCAGTCCAAGGTGGAAATGATCGATAAAAAGGGTGAAAAAATAAAAATGGCATGGCCCATTGATGTGGACGGGGAAGCATTGATGAATGAACTTAAGGGTTCACTCATGAAAATGATGCTTTTCAGAAAAGATGCAGGTTTTTCTGATAAAGTGGCATCTGTTGTGAAGGATATTGCCGACCCCATTGCATCAAATCCCGACGGCAGTATGAAGAATACTCTCAGAACCGTCTCCTACCCGAGAAGCCTTGCCGAATGCAGTGCAGATGAAAAAAGATATATCTACAAAATGGTGCCGCTCAATAAACTCAGTGACATCATCGGTGAAGAAAATCTTTATTTCTTCTCGTACAATTCATTCGGTGATACTTATGAAACAGCAAAGGAACTCAGCTCTTTCATTGATATGGTCAAGGAGAAAACGGGAAGTGACAAGGTAAACCTTGTTCCCGTAAGTCTCGGAGGTGCTCTTTCTACCGCATATTTTCAGCTTTTCAGACAAAAGCATGATGTGAAAAGAGTCATGTATTTTGTTGCGGCTCTCGGCGGAAGCCACCTTATTGCTGACATTATGGCGAAAAATGTCGATGTCTCCAACGGACTTTCCATGGTGGAAATGCTTGCAAATGCAAAGACAGCGGAAAGTCTCGGCGGACTTCTCAAAATGATGCCCGAGGGTGTCTTTGAGAAAACCGTTGATAAGGTACTGGATGTTCTCATTTCACAGGTGCTTATGAATTCTCTTTCCATCTGGGGAATAATACCTCCGGAAAGATATCCTGCACTCAGTGAGAAATATCTGTCTGATAAAGCACACGGAGTGCTTAAGGAGAAAGCAGACAGCTTTTATGAATACCGTCTCTCGTTCCCTTCTGTAGTAAGAGAGCTTGAGGGTGAAGGTGTGGAATTCTTTGCGGTCTGCGGCTACGGTCTGAAGCTTCTTCCGCTTTGTAATTCAAGTTTTATGTCTTCTGACGGTATAATTCATGTGGGTTCCACTACTCTCGGAGCACTCAGTGCTCCTGCAGGTGAAGAGCTTTGTGATTTCCCCGCTGAGGGAAAGGTATGTACCGACCCTTCACATTCACATTTGTCACCCGATAAAAATGTTGATGCAGCCTACGGTCTGTGGCCTGAAAGAACATGGTACTTTGCTTCACAGGGACACGATGCAATAGCTTACAATGATACGGCACTTGAAATTGCTGCCCGTGTTCTTTCGGATGACTCATTTACGGATATATATTCCGATGACGGACTTCCTCAGTTCGGCACGGTTCAGGATAACAGAAAATAAGGAGAGAAAAATATGGCATTCAATTCCGGTAAAAAAAAGTACGCACCGGAGCCTTTTTCACCCGAAGGGGTACCCATGGCTTCCGATGATGCTGTCATCACCGACGGTTTTGACAGAGGTGCTGCAGTACAGCCCGTACAGAAAAATGATTTTGCCTTCAAGGTAAGAAATCTTACAAAAGACTATGACGGAAATATCGTTCTCAACAATATTTCCTTTGATATTCCTTCGGGAAAAATAGTCGGTCTTCTCGGTCCCAACGGCTGCGGTAAAACCACTCTTATGAAGATTCTCTCGGGACTTATTCATGACTATACGGGCATGGTGAAGGTTGACGGCAGACCTATAGGTATTTCCTCAAAGGCTCATCTTGCATATCTTCCCGATTGTACCTTTTTCCCTAAGAGATTCCGTACAATAGACTGCATAAACTATTACGGCGATTTCTTCAAGGATTTTGATAAGGTAAAGGCTGTTGAGTTTGCAGGCCGTTTCGGACTTGATCTTAACCAGAGAGTTAAGACCATGTCAAAGGGTATGAAGGAAAAGCTTCAGCTTCTCGTTGTTATGTCAAGAGCTGCTGATATATATCTTCTTGACGAACCTCTCGGCGGTGTTGACCCTGCCGCAAGAAGCGTTATTCTTGATATAATCATGAGTAACTACAAAGAAAATGCAACTGTTGTTCTCTCAACTCATCTTGTTAATGACCTTGAGCACAGCTTTGACCATATTCTTATGCTCGGTCACGGCTCCATTCTCGTTAACACCGGTATAGAAACCCTTCGCTCCACCGGTAAATCAGTTGAAGAAATTTTCAAGGAGGTCATCGGCGATGCTTGGGAAGTTGACTAAAAATTCATTCAAGGCAAATATGAGCTCTGTTGCAGGTGTTTATGTTGCCATGGTCATAATCGGTGTTATTATGGCTGTACTTCTTCTTTTTGACTGGACAAAATGGGGTGATATGGGAATAGGTCTCGGACTTGTTGTCAAAATAGTGGCATCCCTTGCTCTTTGCCTCACATCAGGAATCGGTATTCTCATGACTCTTGTTGGTATCATTTCTGAATTTAACAGAAATATGTTCGGCGATGAAGGACATCTTACCATGACCCTTCCCGTCAAGAGTAGTACACTTCTTCTTTCAAAATGGCTCTCGGGTTCCTTCTGGGTGCTTCTCAGCTATTTTGTTTTCTGCGTATGTGCGTTCGGTTCGTTTATTTATTGTGTAAATCAT
The DNA here is from genome assembly GCA_015065425.1 of Oscillospiraceae bacterium. Lineage (GTDB taxonomy): Bacteria > Bacillota > Clostridia > Oscillospirales > Acutalibacteraceae > RUG806. The sequence goes on along the minus strand of SVQH01000033.1, from coordinate 7,372 downwards.
TCGTTAAACATAGTTCAGGGTAATTCCATGTATTACTCCGTATATGAACTTGTGGTACAGATGATTGAGGAGCTTTGCCGAGCATCGGGTATTGCAATGCCCTCCATGGGTGTACTTCTCTCCCTTGCTTCCATTTATGCATTTGAAGGTGCGGTAAGAGTATGCGTTTTTGTTATTCTTGTTTTCTTCTCAATAACAATTTCTCACTGTAAGCCCTTCCATAAAGTAAAGTTCGGCGGTATTATTTATTTCTTCTTAAGCTTCTTCGGAGTAACAACTTTTGCTTCAATGATTACAAAATTCATAAAAATATATCTTGTTTTCTCCGATGAATTTTATACTTTCTCCCTGTCTCAGGCAGAAGTTGCTGCAGCATGGGACCTCGGTTATGCTGCTTATTCCGTTACAAATGTATACTGCACAGCCATTGCAGCTGTTTTTATCTTCGTAATTACTACGGTACTTATAGAAAGAAAGGTAAATGTAAGCTGATAATGATTGCAGAAACAATCATCCTAATGTAAAGGAGTGAACGGTGTGGATTTCAGGATTATCGATATTTCAAAGGACCTTGTGACGAGTACGCCTTATCCTGGTGACCCTGTTCCTGAACTTTCGGTTTTTGCGAGTTTTATGTCAGGTGACGGCTGTAATATGGCAAGGCTTAATACGACTCTCCACTGCGGCACTCATGCCGACGCACCGCTTCATTTCATCCCCGACGGAAAAACCATAAATTCCGTACCTCTTGAAAATTTTATCGGTGAATGCCGTGTTATAGAAGTTGATACCGAAAGAATAACAGGGGCGTATGTGGATAAGTTTTTCCCGAAAGGCTCTAAAAGAATTCTTATAAAAAGTTCGGGAAAGGCATATTTTGATAAAACAGGTGCAGAGGAAGCCGCATATTACGGCTATTCTCTTATAGGTACAGATTCAATGTCCGTCGGAAGTGCTGAGGACCAGCAGGGCCCGCACAGAGCACTTCTCGGCGAAGGTGTGGCAGTTCTTGAAAATCTTGATTTGTCACAGGTCTCTCCCGGTAAATATTTTCTCATTGCAGCCCCCGTAAAAATAAACGGTGTGGAAGCCGCCCCCGTAAGAGCTCTTCTGCTTGACGGCTATGTATTCTGGAGTAATTGATATTATTTATAAATTCTTTTGATTACAGGGTTTTTCCTTTGTATATTTTAATAATTGATAATTTTTTAACATTATTGTAGAATATAGGGGCAAAATAAATCCGTTAAAAATTAAACTTGTCATAAAGGAGTATTTTCATGAGTTCACTTAACAAAAAGACAGTTGAAGATATTGCTGTCAAAGGTAAAAAAGTTCTTGTTCGCTGCGATTTCAACGTAAAGATGGAAAACGGTGTTATCACCAGTGACAAGAGAATCGTTGCATCTCTTCCCACAATCAAGTATCTTCTTGATAACGGTGCAAAGGTTATCCTTTGCTCTCACCTCGGACGTCCCAAGGGAGAATTCAATCCCGAATTCTCCATGGCTCCCGTTGCTGCCCGTCTTTCAGAGCTTCTCGGCTTTGAAGTAAAGCTGGCATCCGACGTTGTAGGCGAAAGTGCACAGGCACTTGCCGCTGAAGTTAAAGAAGGTGAAGCTGTCCTTCTTGAAAATGTCCGTTTTGAAAAGGGTGAAACAAAGAACGATGAAGAACTTTCCAAGAAGTTCGCTGCTCTTGCAGATATTTTCGTAAACGATGCTTTCGGTTCTGCTCACAGAGCTCACTCTTCAACAGCAGGTGTTGCTGATTACCTTCCCTCTGCAGTAGGTTATCTCATTCAGAAGGAAATTCAGTTCATCGGCGGTGCACTTGAAAATCCCCAGAGACCTCTTGTTGCCATTCTCGGCGGTGCAAAGGTTTCCGATAAAATAGGCGTTATTGAAAATCTTATAGATAAGTGCGATACTCTTATCATCGGCGGCGGCATGGCATATACATTTATGCGTGCTCTCGGTCACTCTGTCGGTACTTCCATCTGTGAAGAAGACAAGGTTGAACTTGCAAAATCCCTTATGGCTAAGGCAGAAGAAAAGGGTGTTAAGTTCCTCATTCCTCAGGATAACCGTGTAGGTAAGGAATATGCTCCCGATACAGAGCACATGCTTGTAAACTCCGACGAAATTCCCGACGGCTGGATGGGTCTTGACATCGGTCCTGCCACCGAAAAGCTCTTCGCTGATGCAGTTAAGGGTGCAGGAACAGTTATCTGGAACGGACCTATGGGTGTTTCAGAGTGGGAAAACTTTGCATCAGGTACCATTGCTGTTGCAAAGGCTGTTGCTGAATCAGGTTCAATTTCCATCATTGGCGGCGGTGACTCTGCTGCAGCTGTTAAGAAGCTCGGCTTCTCCGACAAGATGAGCCACATCTCCACCGGCGGCGGTGCTTCTCTTGAATACCTCGAAGGTAAGGTTCTTCCCGGTATCGCTTGTATTGACGAAAAATAATCATAAATAAATTCGCGGTTTACCGACAATAAATGTCGGTAAGCCGATTTTTCGGAGGAATATAATAATGAAAAAAGATATAAGAAAAGCAGTTATCGCAGGTAACTGGAAAATGAATAATACTCCCGCTCAGGCTAAGGCTCTTATTGAAGAGATGAAACCCCTCGTAGCAGGTGCTGACTGTGAAGTAGTTCTCTGTGTGCCTTTTGTTGACATCCCCGTTGCAGTAGAAGCTGCAAAGGGCTCAAACATCAAAATAGGTGCAGAAAATGTACATTTCAAGGCTTCAGGTGCATATACAGGTGAAATTGCCGCTAATATGCTTGTTGAACTCGGCGTTGAATATGTAGTTATCGGTCACAGCGAAAGAAGACAGTATTTCGGAGAGACAGACCAGACTGTAAACCTTCGTACTCTTGCCGCTCTTGAAGCAGGTCTTAAGCCCATCGTATGTGTCGGTGAAACACTTGAGCAGAGAGAACTTGGATATACAGAAACTCTTCTTAAATTCCAGACAAAGATGGCTCTTACAAATGTTACTGCCGAGCAGCTTAAGAATGTTATCATTGCTTACGAACCCGTATGGGCAATTGGCACAGGTGTTACTGCAACTGCTGAGCAGGCTGACGAAGGAAACGGCTTCTGCAGAGCTGCTATTGCTGAAGCTTACGGTGCTGATGTTGCCGAAACAGTTACAATTCAGTACGGCGGTTCCATGAACGCTAAGAATGCTGATGAACTCGTAGAAAAGGTAAATGTTGACGGCGGACTTATCGGCGGTGCTTCTCTCAAGGCAGAGGACTTCTCCGTTATCGTTAAGGCTGCTTCCAAATAAGCGAGGGTATACATAATGAAAAAACCTGTTGTTTTATGTATTATGGACGGCTTCGGCATAAGAGAATGCGAAGACGGTAATGCCATAAAGTATGCAAAAACTCCCAATCTTGATAAATTTTTTTCAGAAAATCCCTTTACAACCATAGGTGCATCGGGACTTGACGTTGGTCTTCCCGACGGACAGATGGGCAACTCTGAAGTAGGTCACACCAACATAGGTGCCGGCAGAGTTGTTTATCAGATGCTTGTTAAGATTTCAAAGTCAATTAAAGACGGCGATTTCTTCAATATTCCCGCACTTATTTCCGCTATGGAAAACTGTAAGAAAAAGGGTACTGCCCTTCATCTTATGGGGCTTCTTTCCGACGGTGGTGTTCACAGCCATATTGAACATCTTTTCGGACTTCTTGAAATGGCAAAAAATTACGGACTTACTAAAGTTTATGTCCATTGTATTATGGACGGCAGAGATGTTTCCGTAACCTCAGGTAAGGGCTTTGTAGCAGATGTCGAAGCAAAGTGCAAGGAACTCGGTGTAGGTGAAATTGCCACTATTACAGGCAGATATTATGCCATGGACAGAGACTTTGCATGGGACAGAGTAGAAAAGGCTTATGCCGCTTTTGTTTACGGTGAAGGTCTCATGGATTCTGATGCCGTAGGTTCAATGCAGAAGTCTTATGACAAGGATGTTACCGATGAATTCATCGTTCCCACTGTTGTAAAAAAAGAAGGTACAATTAAGGCTGACGATTCCGTTGTATTCTTCAACTTCCGTCCCGACAGAGCAAGACAGATTACCCGTACTTTCGTAGATCCCGATTTTGACGGATTTGAAAGAAAGAACGGTTTCTTCCCCTTAAATTTCGTTTGCATGACTCAGTATGACGAGACAATGCCTAACGTGTCCGTTGCATTCCCTCCCGAAGAGCTTACAAAGACCTTCGGTGAATATCTTCAGGACATGGGCAAAACTCAGCTTAGAATTGCCGAAACACAGAAGTATGCACATGTTACTTTCTTCTTCAACGGCGGTGAAGAAAAGACCTTCAAGGGTGAAGACAGAATCCTTATTCAGTCTCCCGATGTTCCCACATTTGACCTTCAGCCTGAAATGAGTGCTTACCCCGTAAGAGATGCTGTATGCGAAAAGATAAGAAGCGGCGAATATGACGCTGTTATCCTCAATTTCGCAAACTGTGACATGGTAGGTCATACAGGTGTATGGGAAGCTGCCGTAAAGGCTGTGGAAGCAGTGGACGAATGTGTAGGCGATGTAGTAAATGCAACTCTTGATATGGGTGGTGTATGCTTCATCACTGCCGACCACGGCAATGCTGACAGAATGGTAGGCGAGGACGGTAATCCCTTCACTCCCCATACCACAAACCCCGTTCCCTTCTGTGTCGTAGGATACCCCTGCGAACTGAAAGAAGGCGGCAGACTTGCAGATATCTGCCCCACCATGCTCAAGGTAATGGGACTTGCCCAGCCTGCAGAAATGACAGGCGAATGCCTTATTAAATAAAGCCAAAAATAGTAAAACGCGGCATAAAAAGTGCCGCATTTTACTATTTCTGCCGATATACTGCTCAATGAGGTTATAAATACAGACTATAGAGTTAAAAATTCCATACTTGCAGAGAAAATTGAAGAGTTGTATTCCGAAGACAGAAATAAGATTTATGATGTCATTGATGCGATGACTGCTCATTCAAAGAAAATAACAAAATGAAAAAGCGGTCGGGGAAGAGATTCCCGGACCGCTTGTCGTCAGATGTTTACTTCATAATATGGCTTACTGTTTTTTATGTTGAGCTTTGTTATAAATCTGCCCGAAATGAAGTTTTTCGGGCGGAGAATTACTTTATCTTCATATATTTCAAGCTGAAGACCAATGCCCAGACCCTGTAATTCACCGTGATGATTTCCGCAGGAGAGGGAGGGGAGGTTTATGAGTGTTACACCGTCCTCTTCTTCAAAAGTGGAATATCCCTCTTTTTCTTTCATATCCTCACCGCAAAGACCCATGTGAGAGTGTCCGCTGAAATAGAATACATTTTTATAAGATTTGAGTATTTCTGCAATTTCATCGCTTCTGTCACCGATTCCGCCGTCTGTGAGAGGACGGTTGGGGTCTTCGTGACGGTCCCACGTTCTCGGAAGACCGTGTCTCTGATTGAGACTTTGATGGCAGAATACAAATATGGGGTTATCAGTTTTACCTGCTTTTGCCATTTCTTCTCTGAACCAAGTCATTTGTGTGTCGCTGAGTGCCGCTTCGCAGCCGCTGTCCGAATCCGTACCTATGCAAATAAAATAATATCCGTTTATGACCTCGGAAAAATAAGGAGCATTTATATCATGTTTGCATATATCGGAATAAGCGGAAAAATATTCATTTATGGCGGCATCAAAGTCATTATCATGCCAACCGTCGTGATTGCCGATTGCGAGTATAATTCTTTTTGCGGCATCGGGCACTTTCTTAAAACAGCTTCTTGCCAGATCCCAGTTCTTACGGCTACCTCTGGAGGTTGTGTCACCGACTGTGATAAAAGCATCGCTTTTACTGTCTTTTGAGCCCTTGAGTGCTCTCATGAGTATGTACATGGGAACTATCTTAACCGGATGCTTTTCATCAATATGGGTATCGGAAACAATAGTTGCACAAAGTTTTATATCATTATATAAATAATTCATATACACATCTCCCGGAAATTTCTTGTTTTAAGTTTAGCATTGTATTTTGTGAATTACAATATATATCAAAAAATATTTTCCATATTAAATACAAAGAGGATAAATATTATTAAATTATTGACTTATAATGTTAGTTTTGCTAAAATTAAGATAAATAATAAAAAGGAGTGTTTTCCGATGTTTACAAAAATAGTTGTTCTCATTATGTCTCTTGTAATCACTTTTACAACAACATTCGGTCTTAATTTTGTTGCTCCCGCAGAGGATGCCGAAGAAATTAAAAATGTTGTAATTCTTATCGGTGACGGCATGGGATTCAATCATCTTTATTCAACCGAAAAGGTTCACGGTGTTGAACTTGACATTCTCAACAGAATGGAATATTACGGCGAACAGAAGACCCGTTCTGCAAGTTCTCTCGTAACTGATTCCGCTGCAGGCGGTACTGCTCTTGCAACAGGACACAGAACAATGAACGGTTATGTAGGTGTATATCCCACTGACCCCCTTGCTGTTTTTGCTGTTCCCGCATCAATTACCGATGTAGCCATGAAATACGGTAAATCAACAGGGATCGTAACATCCGATTCCATTATGGGTGCTACCCCCGCTTCTTTCTCCGCTCATGTCCGTGACAGAGACCTTGACAAGGATATTTTCGCTCAGCAGGCAGTAAGTGAAATTGACCTTATCTGGGGTGCTTATTCATCTGTTGTTACTGAAGAAGAAGTAAACGCGAATGATAAAGTTTACGTAAATACTCTTTCTGAAGTAAAAGCTCTTGAAGAAGGCGAAAAGTCCATCGGTCAGTTTGACGGTGACACATTATGGAGAGGTAAGGACAACGGCGATCAGCCCACTCTTTCTGAGCTTGCAGCAGAAGCTATTGATATCTTAAGCAAGGATGAAGACGGTTTCTTTATGATGCTTGAAGGAGCTCACATCGATAAGCGTTCACATGATAAAGACGGCGAAGGTGCCATGATTGCCGCTCTTGAATTTGACAGAGCAGTAAGTGCAGTTCTTGACTTTGCTGAAAAAGACGGCAATACTCTTGTTATTATCACTGCTGACCATGAAACAGGTTCTGTTACTCTTCAGAAAGACGGAACTTATAAGTGGACATCAGGCAGTCATTCAGGCGTAAATGTTCCCTGCTTTGTATACGGCTGTGATTCCTTCATTGAAGACGGCGAAGTTATTGATAATATCGATATTCCCACAATGGCAGTTGCATATATGACAAACAACGAACAGTATTTCCCCTGCCCTCTCAGCTATCTCAATGAGGAATAATTGAAAATATCTTTGATTATCAAAGAAAATCGGAATACAAAAAACCGTGCTATCGGCAGCACGGT
>SVQH01000007.1:28612-105291 GCA_015065425.1 Oscillospiraceae bacterium | reverse complement strand
AAAAGGCGGAGGCTTTTATGCCATTCCGCCGTTTACACCGAGTATCTGTCCCGTAATATATGAATTTTTTTCATCAGCAAAAAACGATACGGCAAAAGCCACTTCTTCAGGACTACCCATTCTGCCTGCAGGAATTTCCTCACACAGTGCAGCCTTTTCCGCCTGAGAAAAACGGCACATCATGTCCGTATCTATGACTCCGGGAGCAATGCAGTTTACGGTTATTCCGCTTAAAGCATATTCCTTTGCGAGAGCCTTTGTAAGTCCATGAATGCCTGCCTTTGATGCGGAATAGACAGCTTCGCAGGAAGCACCTACCTGTCCCCACACGGAAGAAATATTGATTATCCTGCCGTATTTTCTGCTTATCATCGAAGGCAATACCTCACGGCAGCAGTTGAAAGCCCCCGTAAGATTTATTCCCGTAACCTCTGCCCACTGTTCATCCGAAGTTTCATCAAAAAGTCCCCACAAAGACACACCTGCATTGTTGACAAGCACACTTATTTCCCCGAGATTGCTTCTTACATAATCAATCATTTTTCTGACATCATCAGAAGATGAAACATCAGCTTTTACAGGCAGAACATTAAAACCTGCACAAGCCAATTCAGAGCAAAGAGCCTCGGCCCTTTGCTCTGATGTGTTGTAATTCACTGCAACCGAAAAACCGTCTTCACAGAGTTTTTTTACAATGGCGGCACCGATACCCTTTGCACCGCCGGTCACAAGTGCAACTTTTCTCATTATTCCATAAGGTCTCCGAGAAGTGTCATGAAAGACATCATTCCGGTAAGTCCCTTATATCCCTTATAGCTTGAGGGAGGAGCTGACTTATCTGCAGGAACGGTTGCGGATATCGTTTCTATATCTGTGGATGAAAGGAACTTGCCTGAAGCATTATATGTAGCAAGACGCATAAGCTCAGTTCCACTCATATAAACTCTTGTTTCGCCGCCGTCGTCAGCATTAAAATGGTATACCTGACAGGTCTTTCCGTCATAAGTCTCCTCTGTAACACTGTCAGCCTTATTGAGATCGCCATAGCTGGAGAAATTAATCTGATCAGAGCTTATAAGCTCATCAATTTCAAGACCTGCCATGCTCATGATGCTGTCGGAAAGCTCAAGATAAGCCTGTTTTGCGGGATAAATCATATAAACCGTATCGTTTGAAACGAGCATTCCCATCTGAGCACCTTCAAAATCGGAAAGCATGTAAATGCTGTTACCCGTAACGGCAACCTCCATGGGTGCGGCAGTACCGGAACGGTCAACCATTGAACCTATCATGTGGAAAGAACCGCTCTTGAGAATATCATATTCACTTGAAGCGGGAGCGGGATTGTCAATAACAGGACCGCTTGTTTCATTCTCATTGATACTTACTGAAGTTGTGCCTTCATTTCCGTCCTGCGGCTGAGTTACCTCCTGAGTCGGATCGGTATTATTGTTGACGGAAGGAGCATCCTGAGTTTCTCCCTGTGAATCTGTAATTTCTTCTCCGGGAGTTGTAATCTCGAAAGAAGGAACAAAACTCTTACAACCGACAAAAACAAGCACTACTAAAATAATTAAAAAAATAGCAAGATACATTTTTCTCATTGTTAAATTCCCTTCTGAAATTTAAGTATGCGATTATGTAATTATAAACGCAGTTCCAAATAATTATATCACAGGCATATAATAAATGCAAGTTTTATTTATTTCGGAACATTTTTATCTTAAATTTTCATTGTCATTATTGCGTCATGAACTTAAAACTGCCTTAAAGTCTGTTGCAATAACTTTCCGTGTATGATATAATTTATATGAAAATATTATTAAAGGTGAAAATGTTATGATAAAAATATCGCCGTCTGTACTTGCAAGTGATTTTTCAAAATTGGGGGAAGAAGCTGTGTCCTGTGAAAAAGCAGGTGCAGATATGCTTCATATAGATGTCATGGACGGACATTTTGTTCCAAACATTACTCTGGGAGCTCCCATAGTCACATCATTGCGTAAATGCACATCTCTTGTTTTTGATATACATCTTATGATATGTGACCCCATGAAATATATCCCCGATTTCGTAAAAGCAGGTGCGGACATTATCACCTTCCATATTGAATCGGACTGTGATGTGAAAAAGACGGTTGAGCTTATAAAATCGGCAGGAGTAAAAGCAGGTATATCTCTGAAGCCCGGCACTCCTGCAGAGGAAGTATTCCCCTACCTCGAAGATATTGACATGGTGCTCGTAATGACAGTCGAACCCGGCTTCGGCGGTCAGAGCTTCATGGAAGACCAACTCTCTAAAATATGCCTCATCAGAAAAGAATGCTCTCTCAGAGGTCTTGACACTGATATACAGGTTGACGGCGGGATAACAGACCAAACCGCACCTCTTGTAATAAAAGCCGGTGCAAATGTACTTGTTGCAGGTTCTTTTGTGTTTAAGGGCAATAAGAAAGAAGCTATTGATTCCTTAAAAAAACAGAACTGAGCACCTTTACCGCATCCGAAGCTATTATACAGTCCCACATTTCACGGCAAACGGCAAATTCATAAAACGGGTCGTCTGAGGCTTCTCCGAATTCGCAAAGAAGTGCCTCCAACATACTTTTTACTCTTTTTTCTGAATAAACCGCCAATCGGAATCTGCCGTTTTTCACATAAAGTAAGCTGTCGGATACATTTTGAAGTAACGGCACGGCACTAAGCAGCATCTCAAAATCCGTAAATTCAGCGAGTATGGGCACGTCTTCGCTTTTTATAAGCTGTTTTACGCTTTTCGGATCCTTCTCATTTCCCGAAAGAGATGTAAAACATATACGCACACTTCCCTTGCTCTCTTTCATTACTTCGATGAGAAGCTTGCCCGAAAAACTTATATCAACAGCGGCTTTTTTTCTTATCTCATCCAAAAGGGACCAAAGTACCCTCCTGGTCTCGGCATTGGCATAATCAAGCTCCTCATAAGTTATGCCCATTGAATCCATTTCATCCTTGCCGAGAAGTATTTCAGCCGCATGTTCATTCTTTACAGTTATATTCATAATAAAATAAAACCTCCGCATATCTCATTACTTTCATTTTATTCACCCCGGTGTTTGTTCGCAATGCAAAAATAATGGAAAGAGATATGAATTTTTAGGGTGATTTCCATGAAAAAGAAAAACAAAAAAAATACGGATATATATGAAACCGGTTCAAAGCATCTTCACAATCAGATAAAACGACGTGAAGAACGCATTTCAAAACAGGAAGAAAAGCGTGAAAAAAGTCGTAATGCACTGTTCAGAAAGCGTGTCCGTGAAGCTTCCGAAAGAAAAGCTCCCAAAACTTTACGGACAAAGGCATATTACCGTTTTTCAAGAGATTTTCCCGCTTTTGTTACCCCCGACGGTTTCAGAGAAAACAATCCCGAAAAGGAAAAGCTGTCAGCAGGCAAAAAATTGACTGTTTTTATCTGCTGTATTGCTGTTTTTGCTCTTACTTTTATAGGTGTTGAAACAGCAGTAGCTCTTTCAGAAAAACCTGTTCCGTCAAATGAGGACGCCCCTCCCGCTAGTACGGGAGAAGCGTTTCTTGCACTTCATATAACCCCCGAAGAGCTGTCTTCGCTCTCCCCGGACGATATAAAAGCAAAGGTCACCGCAGCAGGCTGCAACAAGGCTGTGTTTGAATTCAAAAGCGAATACGGCTATGTATATTTTGATATCAATTCCTTTGTGGGAGGTTCAGCTGACAAAAGAATAGGTGATGCATGGGACAAAATCAATACACTCCGTGAAATGGGCATTGGGTGTGTTGCATATATAAGCTGTTTCAAGGATACTATTGCTGCATCTTCTCTTGAAGGGATGGAAATAAAAAACTCCGACGACAGTGTTTTTCTTGACAATGACGGATTTGCATGGCTTGATCCCTTCTCTCAGGAAAGCACGGCTTATGTACAAAAAATAACAGAAAAAGCCCTTGAAGGCGGCTTTGAGCACATAATACTCGACAACATCTGTTTTCCTTCACAATATTCTACCGTCCCCCCCGTCCTTGGCGGCAATGACTCGGATACCGCGAGAAATGCCGTATTGAGAAAGTTTATTGATAATGCCGTCAGCGTATTCGGAAATGACAAGCTGATAATAATGTCAACAGTGACGGGGTTCTCTGCGGTAAGCGATGCTCCCGGAGAAAAATACGGCGGAACACTTATGCTGACAAACAGCATTTCTCATGCAGTTGATGTAAGAGTGGCAGCTCAGGAAACTCAAATAATTGAAGGCTCAGAGCTTTTCGGATATATCGACGAAATGCCGAAGGTCTTCATGCTTGATGCAGGAGATATTGCAGCAAGAAGCCTTAAGGCAAGTAAAGAAGCAACCTGTATATACGCTGTGACCGATTCCCATATCACCAATTCTCAGGAGCTTCTCAATTCTGTAAACATTGAAAATATTATTTTCTGGTAAATATATAACGGAAAGGTGAAACAACATGAATTTCAAAACAACTCTTACCGAAAACATTCTCCCCTTCTGGCTGAAAACTGCCATTGACTATGAAAACGGAGGAATTTTTACTCAGCTTGATAAAAAAGGTGAGGTATACGGCACCGACAAAAGTGTATGGTTTCAGGGCAGAGCATTATGGTCTTTTATGAAGGCTTACAATGTTATTGAAAAGAACCCCGAATATCTGAAGGCTGCCGAATGTATTTATTCATTCCTGCCGAAATGCACCGACACAGACGGCAGAATGTTCTTCACCGTTACAAAAGAAGGCAAAGAACTTCAGAAGAGAAGATATTATTTTTCCGAGACATTTGCCGCCATCGGCTGTGCTGAGCTTTACAAGGCTACAAAAAGACCCGATGCTCTTGAATCAGCAGAAACGTATTTCACCGTGGCTTACGAATGCTTCACGGGAGTAAGAAAGAATCCCCCGAAAATCAACCCCGAAAATCTCGGAACAAAAGCACTCTCCCCCGCTATGATAATGCTCTCAACAGCACAGACCATGAGAAGTATGAATTCAGACAAAAAAACGGAATATGATAAAATTTGCAAAGAATGCCTTAATGAAATTCTCCACGGCGGTTATCTTACGGACAAAGCACTTCTTGAAAGTGTTACGGTTGACGGAAAGTTTGTAAACACTCCCTCGGGCAGAATCGTGAACCCCGGTCATTCTCTTGAAGCCGCTTGGTTTATTATGCTTGAAGGAATACTCACAGATAACAAAGAAGCCATAGAAATCGGCAAGAAGATAATTGATATCACACTGCCTTTGGGACTCGACGAGAAATACGGCGGTATTATCGCATTTACAGACCTCTTGGGTTATCCCCCCGTACAGCTTGAATGGGATATGAAGCTCTGGTGGCCCCAGTGTGAAGCCATGATTGCTTTGAGAATGGCTTATCTTCAGTTCGGTGAAGAAAAATACTTAAAGCTTTACGAAGAAATCAAGGAATACTGCAAAAAGTACTTTATTGACAGTGATGACGGTGAATGGTACGGTTATCTGCATTACGATAACTCCGTTTCCACAACTCTCAAAGGAAATATCTTCAAAGGACCCTTCCACATTCCGAGACTTTACATTTTGATGGCAGTCCTCGATGAATGTGCAGATATAAAGAAATTTGCTGAATAAAGAAATTTAAACGACGAATCCCGATGTAAATTAATCACATCGGGATTTTGTTTTTTAGAATTCAAGTTTTTTGGAAATATATGCTTCGAGTTCACTTATAGGGAGTCTTACCTGCTCCATGGTATCTCTGTCACGGACTGTTACACAGCCGTCTTCTTCGGAATCGAAGTCATAAGTGATACAGAAGGGGGTACCGATTTCGTCCTGCCTTCTGTAACGCTTACCTATTGAACCTGCGTCGTCAAATTCGCACATAAACTTCTTCTGAAGAGAATGGAAAACTTTTTCAGCACTTTCATTCAGTTTCTTTGAAAGAGGAAGAACTGCACACTTATAGGGAGCGAGTGCCGGATGGAAATGAAGAACAACTCTTGTATCGTTCTTTTCTGCATCTACAATTTCCTCGTCATAAGCCTCTGTCATAAGAGCCAGGAAGAGACGCTCAACACCGAGAGAGGGCTCAATAACATAAGGAATGTATCTTTCGTTTGTTGTGGGATCAAAATAATCAAGAGTCTTACCCGAAGTATTGATATGCTGAGTAAGGTCATAGTCTGTTCTGTCAGCCACACCCCAGAGTTCACCCCAACCGAAGGGGAAGAGATATTCAAAGTCTGTTGTTGCCTTAGAATAGAAACAAAGCTCGTCTGCATCGTGGTCACGAAGACGGAGATTTTCTTCTTTCATACCAAGACTGTAAAGCCAGTCACGGCAGTATGCTCTCCAGTAATTGAACCATTCAAGGTCTGTACCGGGCTTGCAGAAAAATTCAAGCTCCATCTGTTCAAACTCACGGACGCGGAAAATAAAGTTACCAGGAGTGATTTCATTACGGAAGGATTTACCAATCTGAGCAACACCGAAGGGAACCTTTCTTCTTGTGGTTCTCTGAATATTTGCAAAGTTAACGAATATCCCCTGAGCTGTTTCGGGACGAAGATAAATTTCGTTCTTGCTGTCCTCTGTTACGCCCTGGAAGGTCTTGAACATAAGATTGAACTGTCTGATGTCAGTAAAATTATGCTTTCCGCAATCGGGACAGGGAATGTTCTTTTCCTTGATGTAATCTGTCATCTGCTGGTTTGTCCAGCCTGCAACATTTGTTCCGTCAAAATCCTCAATAAGATTATCTGCTCTGTGTCTTGTCTTACATTCCTTACAGTCCATAAGGGGGTCTGAGAAACCGCCGAGATGTCCGGAGGCTACCCATGTCTGCGGATTCATAAGAATTGCCGAATCAAGACCTACATTGTAGGGGTTTTCCTGAACAAATTTTTTAAGCCATGCCTTTTTGATATTGTTTTTAAGCTCTACACCGAGAGGGCCGTAGTCCCATGTGTTTGAAAGACCGCCGTAAATTTCGCTTCCTGCGAAAACAAAACCTCTGCCCTTGCAAAGGGTTACAATTTTTTCCATGGTTTTTTCAGTATTTTTCATAAACAAGCCTCCTTGCATTTACAAAAAATCATTTTATCAAATTCTTTTTAATAAGTCAATAATATTGACTTGCAAACTTTGCAGATATATAATGATTGTAATAAATACGAGGTGTTAAATATGGACAAGTTTACTGAAATACAGACTGCAGCAAGAAAAACCGCAGAGGAAATAATAGAAAAAGGAAAGCTTACAAGGGGAAACATCCTTGTTGTGGGCTGTTCGACAAGTGAGGTTATGGGTTCAACAATCGGAACGGATTCAAATTACGAAACGGCAACAGCCATATATAAAGGAATTGCTGAAGCCTGTGACGAAAAAGGTATTTTTATTGCCGCACAGTGCTGTGAACACTTAAACCGTGCAATTATCATTGAAAAAGAAGCCATAGGAAATGCTCCCTTCTGCAATGTTGTTCCCCAACCAAAAGCGGGCGGTTCTTTTGCAACTAATGCATATAAAGCATTCAAGTCCCCGGTTGCAGTTGAACACATAAAAGCCGATGCGGGAATTGACATCGGCTTTACACTTATAGGTATGCACTTAAAAGAAGTGGCAGTTCCGGTAAGACTTAAAAACAACAAAATCGGAGAAGCCACCGTCCTTGCCGCAAGAACAAGAGCAAAGTTCATCGGCGGAAGCCGTGCCGTATATAACGATGACCTGCTATAATACTTGAAGCCTAAGCACTGTAAACTCAAAAAACTACTCACTGATTTTATGTCTATACGCAAAATCAGTGAGTAGCTTTTTATGTTTTTATTCCGTACTTTGCCTTCCGGTATCGGAATATGTTTTCGGGATAAAAATATATTCTGTTTCCCAAGCCGGAATTCCTTTATAGTGACGCATATATAAATTGTAATTATTATTTATTTCAAATACTTTAAGCGGCAATGTAAAATAATCCTCACTTCTGTGATAGCAGGATATAAACATCAACGGTTTATATTTTTCAATAGTTTCCTTTGCCCCCTCAAGTGCTTTTAATTCATTTCCTTCCACATCAAATTTTATTATAAGCTGTCCGTCTTCGGGCAGTTTTTCTCTTTTTATAATCGTATCAAGCATAAAAGCCTGTGTTTCCATTTTTCCGTTTTCGCTTTCATGGGCTCCCCTGCCCTTATTATTATCAAGAAAAACCTTCTCGTCCCTGTCACTTATCAGAGCATTATACAATATAATATTATTGATATCCCTTGTATTTTCCGTAAGTTTGCGGAAGTTTCTTTTATCGGGTTCAACAGCTATTATTTTTTTATATTTAAATTTATCCGCAAATTCAATAACCGTATCTCCGTTATAAGCTCCCAAATCAACATATACGGAATTTTCACTTATATTGAATATGCCCGTATTACCGTATTCACAGGAAAAGAGGTTATTTATTTTTCCCGTAAGCTTGAATTCTGTCAATTTATCAAAAGTATCACGGCTTTTTTCATCTGAAAGCCTTTCTCTTACTCTTGCAAGTGCCTCTTTGTGAATTTCGTAAAAATCGGCATTAAAAATATTATCCCCGTACACAGGCACATCGGGAGCTAAAATCTCATTTTCATCAGCTATCATTCTTACATTTTCAAGAACATCATCCCTTGCTGACCCGAAGCACATAAGCACCAGCATATCGGGAAATTCTCTCTTACAAGTCTCATAATCCGTTACTTTATATCCCCTGAAAAACCGCTCACGGACAAAAGCGGCACTTGAAAAAATACCGCTGATTTTTATATTTTCTCTTTCGAGAATATCAATTATTCTGTCCGCCCCGTTACCTGTACCATATAAAACAATAGGGCGAACTTCAGTTTTCAGTCTTACCCAAAGGTCCGTACAATTCGGATTTCCGAATTCGGAATCCGGAAAAATGTTATTCATAGTTTTTGTCACCCGAAATATGTTTTTTCTTATTTTATCATATTATCAAAAACTATCAACCGTTAATTCACATTTTTGCCGCAAGAGGTATTTTTATAAATCAGAAAAAATATAAAATTCAATACTATGGGAAAATTAAAAAAAGGGTGCAAAAAAAGGCTCCCTATTGGGAACCCTTTTTTAATTATGCATAATTTTTATAAAAAAATTATATTACTTCACCTTGAATTATTCAGCCTTGGGGAAGTTGTCGGGATAGTTAGCGGGATCATCCCATCCGTTTACCTTAACGATAGAAGCGAAGAATGCTTCAAGCTGCTGAAGGAAGCTCTCGATGAAACCGATGATGTCGTTGATGATTGTCTGGATATCCATTAATGTTGCACCTCTTTTCGTGATTTAATAAAATTATATAAGTTCATTGATTGAAATTATTCAGCAGGTGTTTCTTCTTCTGCAGGGAAAGCCTTAGCAAACCATTCCTTTGTATTTTCAATCATTTCGATGATCATTTCAACCCAATATCTGAGCCAATCGAAGAACTGTTCCATTTATTTGCACCTCACTTTACTGTAAGATATAATAAATAATAAATTACTTAATAGAATTATTCTGCGTCTTCGGGTACTACAAAAGCATTACCGCCCTTGAAACCGGCGATGAACTTCTGAAGGTTAGCAACAGCAGACTTGATGAATGCTACGATATCATCAATGATCTTTGTGATGAAATCAAAATCCATTATTCGCACCTCTTTTCATAAATAAATAAAATTAAAAACAATTTCTGAAATTATTCAGCTTCGCCACCGAAGTTGATTTCAAGCCAATCCATCATTTCCATGATTGTCTTGATGAGCTCCTTGAGCCATGCGCCGAGGTATTCAGCAAGTCCTGCAATCTTATCCATTGTGTGCACCTCTCTTTCGCTAAAAAATTGTATAAGAAACCCATTAGGATATCTTACAGCAATATATTACCAAACGGAAAATAAAAATTCAAGAGTTTTTTAAGACTTCACTACAATGTTTACATTTATAACAAATTCTTGCAAACATTCAACACGGATAAATGTTATTTTTACTTAATTTATCAAACACATTGTCGGAAACAACACAAAACAATCCTATTTTTTTGTTTCATTTATTAACAAAATGTTTCAGAGATATAAATTTTTGACAAAAATGTGACTTCAATTATAAGTTTAACTGTTCTCTCGTACAGTCAAAATACATATCACTTATTTTTCAAATCTCTGTTTACCATTCATACACAGCGAATACTTATACTTTTCAGAATCAAATTTGTATTAATATATTACCGTCAACCTGATTTTAGTTGCAAAGACAAAAAAACTGTGCTAATATAAGATGTATTTTGATAAAAAGAGGTAAAAATTAATGAAACTCGGTATAGTAGGTTTACCGAATGTCGGTAAAAGCACACTTTTCAATGCACTTACAAATGCAGGTGCACAGGCAGCAAACTATGCTTTCTGCACAATAGAACCTAATGTGGGTGTTGTTGCAGTACCTGATTACAGAATTGATAAATTAGCCGAAATGTATTCCCCTGATAAAATTACCCCTGCAACCATAGAATTTGTTGACATAGCAGGTCTTGTAAAGGGGGCTTCAAAGGGTGAAGGTCTCGGCAACAAGTTCCTGTCCCACATAAGAGAGGTCGATGCTATAATACATGTTGTCCGCTGTTTTGAAAACGACGACATAATGCATGTTGACGGAGAAATAGACCCCGTAAGGGATATTGAAACCATAAATCTTGAACTTATTCTCTCCGACACTGAAATACTTCAGAGAAGAATTGACCGTGACACAAAGGCAATGAAGGGCGACAAATCCCTTGCAGGAGATGTGCAATTCTTTACATATCTTAAAGAGCAGCTCGACAATGCGGTGAATGCGAGAGCAGTCGAAATGACCGACGATCAGAGAGAGCTTATGTCATCCGTAGCTCTTCTCTCATCAAAGCCCGTTATATATGCGTGTAATATGAGTGAAGAAGACTTCGCAGGAGAACTCTCCGATAACAAGTATTTCTGTAAGGTCAAAGAAATTGCTGCAGCAGAAGGCAGTGAGGTTCTTCCCATCTGTGCAGAGCTTGAAGCACAGATAGCAGAGCTGTCCGGAGAAGAAAAAGAAATGTTCTTAAGTGAACTCGGCATCGAAAAAGGCGGACTTGACCTTCTGATTCAGAAAAGTTATGACCTTTTAGGACTTATGTCATATCTTACTGCAGGTAAACCCGAGGTAAGGGCATGGACCATCAAAAAAGGTACAAAAGCACCTCAGGCTGCAGGTAAAATTCATTCTGACTTTGAAAGAGGATTTATCCGTGCAGAGGTCATTTCCTTTGATGAACTGATTGAAAACGGTTCCATGACCGCGGCAAAGGAAAAAGGACTTGTGAGAAGTGAAGGAAAGGAATATGTGATGCAGGACGGCGACATCGTTCTGTTCAGATTCAATGTTTGATATGAATAATACAGGAATCGGACGAATTGCCCCCGGGGATACCGAGGAATTTATTGAAGTGACCGTAGCATTCGAGGACGGCGAAGTAACACAGGCAAATTTCATCTGTTCCGATGATGAAGTGCTCACCGATTGCGGTGAGACTGTATGCCGTATGATAAAATATCATACGGCGGAAGACATTATGCAGGTCACCAACAATGTTGTTTTCTACAACACAAAAAATGATATTCCGAGAGAGAAATTATATCTCGGTGCAATGGCAGTCATGGCTGCAAAAAGAGCCGTAGCCGACTGGGGCAGAAAAAACGGCATAGAGTTTACCTCCCATGACGGTTGCAGCTGTTATTAAAAAACATATTTACTCAGGCTTATATCCGTGAGCCTGAGTTTTTTTACTTGCAAAAACTATATTAAATTGTTATATTAATTTAAAGAGAAAAAACAGGAGGTTTCGGCTATGCAAATTTCACATTCAAAGTTTACAGAATTCACGGCACTGAAAAACACTGTTCCGTCAATGGTTTTTGCACCTGAAAAGGAAACGCTTGAAGCATGGCAGACTAAGGCAGAAGAAAAGCTTAAGGAGCTTCTGGGACTTCCCTGCAAAAAGTGCGATTTACTTTTTGATAAGGAATATGAAAAAGACCTTGAAAAATGTACGGAAATCCGCTTTACTTTTCAAAGCGAAGAGGGAGAATTTGTTCCTGCAGTTATGTGGCTTCCGAAAAAAACTTGTTGCGAAAAGCCGCCCGTAATGATATGTTTGCAAGGACACGGTCTCGGTATGCATGTCAGCTTCGGCATAATAAAATATGAAGGCGAAGAAGGAGATCCCGAAGGCGGTGACAGAGATTTTGCCGTACAATGTATAAATAACGGCATTGCCGCAGTAGCAATAGACCAGCGTTGTTTCGGAGAACGCGGAGGCACTCCGAAGCCTGACTGCTATACGTCATCAATGACTGCACTTCTTGCGGGCAGAACCACCATCGGCGGCAGAGTATGGGATGTAATGAGACTTATCGATGTACTGGAAAACGAATTCAGCGAAGTGCTTGACACCGAAAAAATATACTGCATGGGAAACTCAGGCGGTGGTACAGCCACATTTTATGCCACAGCCCTTGAAAAAAGAATCAAAGCGGCAATACCCTCCTGTGCATTTGCCACATTCTACGGTTCAATAGGCATTATGTATCACTGTGCATGTAATTTTGTTCCGGGCATTGCTAAATATTTTGATATGGCTGAAATTGCAGGACTTATCGCACCCCGTCCTCTTGTTATAGTTTCGGGAAAAGAAGACAGAATCTTTCCCCTTGATACCGCAGAACACGAATTTTCAAGGCTCAAAGACATTTATTATAAAAATTGTGTTTCTCCTGAAAACTGCATTCACATAAAGGGGCACGAAGGTCACAGATTTTATGCCGTCCCTGCGTGGGATGCGTTTAAAAAGCTGTTAAATTATAAATAATAAGTGAGGAAGGAATATGGGTTTCAGAGAAAAATTTGACGAGGTAAAAAACAATCCCGATTTTACCTTAAAGGAGCTTTTAGGCTTTGCTTCGGGGTCTTTCGGAAACTCCATGGGACAGGACTGTGTCGGAACATATACAGATCAGTTTTTCTATGATTATATGGGACTTAATTCTGCACAGAATCTGACACTTAAATCTGTCACAAAAGGTGTAAACATAATTTCATCACCCATCATCGGGCTTCTTCTTGATAACCGCGGAAATGCAAAGAAATTTATGACAATGTCTGCAATTCCTCTGACAGTATCATCTGTTTTACTTTTCTTTGTTCCCACGGGGTCAATCACTTTCAGACTTATATGGTCATTCCTTTTATTTCTTCTTTTCAATGTAGCAGATACATTTTACGATATTTCACTTCTTACAATGTCCTCGAGAATGACAACTTCACCCGGACCGAGAAAAACTTTTTACACAGTTGCACAGTTTGCATCTACTCTCGGTTCAACACTTCCGGGCGGTCTTGTACCGTTTATAATAGACATACAAAAAGGTGACTACAACTCTGAAAAATGGGCATTTTTCGTTGTTGCGTTAATATTCGGAATATTAGGTCTTATAACCATGATTGTACCTTGTCTTACGCTTCAGGAAAAACTGGCATTATCTCCTGAAGTAAAAGAGAAAAAAGCAGCCGTTGACCTTAAAGTAGTACTTCTCAACCGTCCGCTTCTGCTTTTGAGTCTCAGTCAGATAATTGACTCTGTACGTCAGGTATGCTATTATGCACTTCCATTCTTCTACAAGCAAACCATGAACAACTACAGCATGAAAACCGTAGTTGAAGTATGTTCCTCCACTCTTTCTTATATAGGCCTTGCATCCGTTCCCGTTATCGGCAAAAAACTTTCATCCCGAGATATGGTATCATACGGATATCTCCTTACGGGTATATGCTATACACTTTTGTCAATCTTCGGTTATAAATATAAAATAATAGTCGGTGCACTTATAGCTATAGGAGGTTTTCCCAATGCAGGTATGGGGGCTGCAAGAAGAATACTGCTTGCAGACAGTGCAGACTATATGGAATGGAAAAGTTATAAAAAACTCGGCATCTCTGTAAGAAACGAAGGCATGATATTCTCATTCAATACAATGTGTTCAAGAATTTCAAGTTTATGGAAAGACCTTATGATAGATATAGGACTTTCCATGATAGGCTATAAAAGTGCAACGGTTGATGCAAACGGCAACAGTGTTGAAGCAGTGCAAACTCCGGAAACACTCAAAGGCATATTCTACCTTGTCGTCATTCCGGGAATCATAGGAAACATCATTCCCGGACTTATAATGCGGTTTGATGATTTTAACGGCAAAAAGAAAGAAAGCATTCTTAAAGAACTCGAAGAAATAAGAAAAGAAAGGCTTGAAGTGAAAAATGAAGCTTAAAACAAAAATCTCACTTGTTACTCTCGGCGGCACTGCACTTTTTGCAGGCACATCTTATATGGCTTTCAAATCCCTTCTTGACAGAACCTATGAGACACCCCGTTTTCTGAAAGAGGTATTTCACAAGCCGTCAAAGAACAAAAAGATACACGACAATGATGAAAGAGAACTGTGGTTCAACGAACAGCAGTTTACTGAATACGAAATTGAAAATGCAGAAGGAAAAATCGTCAAAGGATATTTTCTGCCTGCAAAAAAAACGTCAGATGTCTATGTTTTCTGTGCACCGGGATTCAAGACCGATGCAAAACGCCAGTTCAGATTTATCGCAAAATATTTCCATGATAAAAATATCAATATTTTCATGATAGACCACAGAGCCTCGGGTGAAAGCGACGGAAGATATATTTCATTCGGAATGTATGAATATTATGATGCTATGCAGTGGCTGTATTTTATGAAAGAAACTTTCGGTAATGACATAAAAATTATCCTTTACGGAGTTTCCATGGGAGCGGCAACAGTAAACAATATGTGCGGTGATGCATCTCTGCCGGAAAACGTAAAATTTGTCATTTCCGACTGCAGTTTTACAAGCCCATGGGAACTGTTCAGATACTCTCTGAAAAATGCACACTGGCCTGTTTTCCCTCTCCTTCAGGGAGTTAATATGTATAACAGGATATTCAACAGATTTTCTTTCAAAGACTGCAATACACCTATAGAATCCGTAAAATATATGAAATTACCTGTACTGTTCATCCACGGTAAACGGGATAATTTTGTACCGTGGCAGATGGTAAACAAGCTATACGATGAATGCAGTTCTCCCGACAAGGAGCTTTTCATAGTGGAAGATGCACCTCACTGTGCTTGTTATCTGAAAGCCCCCGAAGAGTACGAAGCAAAAATAAACAAGCTCATAGAAAAATACATATAAGCCATAATTCAGCGTTCCGCTGCACGGTGGTGAAGCAATGAAATATCGGGGTGTTTGCAACAGCAAACACCCCGATATTTCAATTATTCATTTTCCCATTGCTTGAGATATTCGTTTACGCTGCGGCTCATTTCTATGGAAAAATCGCTGTTATATTTTCTTTCACAGAAAGCTTTCATCCAGTCTTCATAGCTTTTCTCCTTTGCCTTCGGGGAGAAAAGCTCTTTTAATTCATGTGTTTCCATTTCCCTATAGGTGTCGGTGTGAACAATATGCTTCATATCGGCTCTTTCGGGCTTTTTTCTTCTTATCTGACTGTCTTCGGGATAACCGAAAACGAGCATGGCGGCAGGAAAAACATATTCAGGCAAATTCAGCATTTCACGGTGAAGCTCACAGTTTTCCATTATATCCCCTATGTAGCAGGAACCGATACCGAAGCTTTCGGCAGCACATACTGCATTCTGAGCGGCAATCACCGCATCATTGACAGAAAGAAGAAAATCACCTGCAGAAGGTTTTCGCGGTGCACACTCCGTACAGATAAAGGCATCATACCATTTTTTGAAGTCCGCACAGAATATAAGAGTAAATTTTGAGTCTTTTATAAAAGGCTGATTGTCACAGGTGACGGAAAGCTTTTCAAGCAGCTCCTTGTTTCTTATATCAAGAATGGTATAAAGCTGCTGATTTCCGGCAGTTGGTGCATTTACGGCACAAAGAAGAATTTCCTCTTTTATGCATTCATCTATTTCCGTCGTAGTAAAAGCTCTGACGGATTTTCTGTTTTTAAGACTTTTTATAATATCATTCATTGTTTGCCTCCTTTTTTCGGTGTAATTTCATTCCAGAGAGCAAAGCCCAATATCAGCACACCGCCTATAATCTGAGTTACAGTCATAGTTTCATGTAGAATCAACACTGAACAGAGCACTGCAACAAGAGGGTCTATATAACTTAAAATTGCAGCTTTCTGACCCGTAAGTTCTTTGAGCGAAGAAAAGTACATACAGTATGTAATACCCGTATGAACAAGTCCTACGGTGAGTAAAAGCACGATGCCCTTCGTATCAAGTCCCGAAAGATTTATTCCGCTTGTAAAAAGCACATAAGGACAAAGGACAACCACCGCTGACACAAACTGCAGAAATGTACGGTGAATACCGTCAACATCCCTGATGAATTTATTGAGAAGAATAACAGTAGCATAAAGACAGGCGGCACCAAGACCGCAAAGAATACCTAAAAAGTGATTACTGCCTGTATCAAGAGAACCAATCCCCGTAATAAGTACTATACCGACAGTTGACATAATGAAACATACCCACTGCTTTACTCCCATTTTTTCTTTAAAAAGTACGGGACAAAGAAGCGTCACTATGACAGGTGCAAAATAATAACTGAGCGTTGCCACGGACACCGTGGTGTAATTATATGCCTCAAAAAGAAGTATCCAGTTGAAAGCCATAGCAACACCCGAAATAATTAGTAACGG
Source organism: Oscillospiraceae bacterium (assembly GCA_015065425.1). GTDB lineage: Bacteria > Bacillota > Clostridia > Oscillospirales > Acutalibacteraceae > RUG806. Next base: position 88,469 of record SVQH01000007.1, on the reverse strand, counting down.
CAGTTGCTTTTTTATTTTTCCGAAGGGGATTCTGTTTTTTGTCACAAGTAAAAACAGACCTATAAAAACAGTAGCAAGCACAGCCCTGTAAAATGCAAGTTCCCCCGAACTTACATCAATATTTCTTCTGAAAAGACCTATCGTACCGAAAATTGCCATTGACAGTATCAGCATAAGTCTTGCATTAAAAAACCTTTTCATTTATTCTCTCCAAAATTATTCTGTTACGGAAATGTTGAGTGTATCCGTAAAATATGCATTGGTATCTGCTTTGAGACCGTTTTTGTCAATTACCGTAACTCTGAAATACCCGTCGGAGGGCTTTATTTCAAATACGGCATGGTTTATCACACCTGTTTCTTCATTATACCGTGACATACAGCGTCTTTTGTTGACAGTACACACAACCTTATCGGCAGGTGAACACTCTACATGAAGCTTATCATCCTCAAAATACAGAGCATATATTTCAGGCCCTTGCGATGAATAGAAATTGCCGTTTTTAAGAGCATCGGCAATGCTTTCATAAGTAAGGTCTTCTGCCTTTATCACGGTAAAGGCACCGAAGGAATCCCACATACGGCAGGAGGGGTCACGGCGGTTGTGATTATCATCCGCACCTATACAGAATATCCTCTCTCCCTTTCTGAGAAAATCATCATAGGCCTTTGAATTATACTCATCATAACCGTCAATGAAGCTGGAGTAGTTACATATCTCCATTGCATTCATGCCTTTATACTTTATATAATCCTCATAATGCTCCAATGACCATGTAGGATGATTATAAGTTACAAAAAAGCCCTTTTCACGGCATTTCTTAATGGCAGCATTTATACAGTCTGCATTATATTCTCTTTCAAAATCCGGCTCATTTTCATCGAACATGATTTCAGTGTTTCTCTGAGGATTGTGATATTTGGTCCTGTGAAAACAAGGCTGAACATTGTTTTCCCTGTCCAGTGAAATAATACACAAGTCACACACTCTGGCATCAAGAAAATCAGGCCGCCAATTTTCATCAAAGCCCAGTTCAAACCCTGTCAGCATAAGAAAATCATTATCAGTAAGGTCGTGGTGAGGAACCATAATTTCATGGTCTGTACAGGCAAGCACACTGTATCCCCTGCTTTTATAAAGCTCTTTCATTTCAGCAGGAGTCAGCGTTCCGTCAGACACGGTAGAATGAGAATGAAGATTAGCTTTGTAAAAATTCCCCGTTTCGGGCAAAAGATAATATTTCATAAGAGTTTCCTCTTTCACCGATTTTCATTTATTCTACCACTGCGAAAATTAAAGTGCAACATTAAAGATAAAATAAAACAAAGATTACCGTAAAAAACATATAATCTTAACTGAATTATGTATACAATGCTTGTCACATCGCTGTCACTTGCTATTTAGCTTATGCTATAGTAAGATTTTATCGGGAGGTGTTCTCAATGGAATTAAAAGACAGGCTCAAAGAATTAAGAGCTAATGCAAATCTGACGCAGGAGGCTTTGGCAAATCAAATCTTCGTTTCCCGCACATTAGTTTCTAAATGGGAATCGGGAGAGCGATACCCAAGTAAAGATAATCTTGCCCGTTTAGCGGTAATGTTTCAGATTTCACAGGAAGAATTGATAGGCGGAAAGAAGGAAAAAGACAAATACAATAAATACAACATTTTGAGTATTGCATATTCCTCTGTTTGCGGTGTGATGACACTTGGATTAATTACTATGATGATAATCGCAGTTATTGAAAGAGTCACACTGAACGACGGTTGGACGGGTATGGGCGGATTCATTATCTGCCTTACTTATATCTTACCGATTATTCTTGCTTTAGTTCTCTTTGAAACAATCACGTTAAAAAAGAAAAACGGATATAAGATATTAGAGCTGTACAGCATCTTCACTCTGATACTGGTATGGCTGCTTTCTATCCCTGCATATCTTTATATGATATAAAATCTGTGCAAAAGCGATAGTTAAGTGTGCTTACGGTCGATAGACCCCATTTATATGCATTTTAACAGCTCTTTTGCATAAAAAATACCGCATTCGTTTGGATTTACGAATGTGGTATTTTTTCTTATCTGTCTTTTATTACAGAATTTTCCCCGAGAATTTCGGGCTTATTTGTCATACTGTCAGCTTCTGAAAGCTCTCTTATAACTTTACAGGGAACTCCTGCAGCAAAGGTGTTGGTAGGGATATCCCTCGTGATTACACTTCCTGCTCCGATTACCACATTATCCCCTATTGTAACTCCGGGACACACCGTAACATTTGCACCGAACCAGCAGTTGTTTCCTATATTTACAGGCTTTGCATAACAAAAACGTTTCGGATTTCCGTTTTCGTCAAGCATCATTTTTCTTTCATCGGGAAGCATAGGATGAATGGGAGTAACTATTGTTACATTGGGGCCGAAATTGCAATCATCACCGATAATAACACGGGCATCATCCTGAACGGTAAAATTGAAATTAATAAAAGTTCTTTTTCCTATAAAAGTGTGTTTTCCGTAATGAAAGGTTATTGGTCCCTGAATAAAAGTCCCCTCACCTTTTGACCCGAGAATTTCCGAAAGTATCCTCTCCCTCTCTTCGGTCTCATGCTCGTACAGCTTATTGAAATCGATATTAAGATTATGTGTACGAAGCTTTATCGCTTTAAGCTCAGGGTCAGCGGGACAAAAAAGCGTTCCTGCAAAAATTTTTTCTTCTTCTCTCATACCAATTCTCCTTTACAAAAGTTCAGCATTTATAAGCACATTCCGTAGTTCGCTCCGTGAAAGAGAAGTTTCAAGATATTTTCTTCTTCCCACGGGAAGAATATAACTGTCTGCAGATTTACATGTGGGAATTACATTTCCGTCTGCTTCATCACGGTAAGTAAACTCACCGATATTTTTCAAAAGAAGTCTGCCCTCACCCGTATTACAGTATAACACAGCACAGTTTTTTCCGTTTCGTTCAAAAGTAAATACTGTCATATCCTTTTCTTTTGTTTTTAATTCATAATATTCAGTCAGTTCATATTCTCCGTCCTTATTGAGTAGAAGTATGAATTCTCTTCCGGGCATCTGCAGCAGTTCTTTCTGCTGTAGAGTCAGAAGTTTTCTTTTTCGCACATCCTCCCAACGACGCATAACCTCAAGAATATCATCCGTTCCGTGGTTTTTCTTCATATTTTCTATATGTGACTGAACGGTGACTGGACAATCAAAACCTGCAGCATGGGAAGTCCCGTATTCATACACATCGGGACGCGTATCCGCAAAAAATCCCCACCAACCGAAATTAAGACGAGTAAAATCCATTTTCATGTTCGCGGCTTCACTTAAAGGATATTTATCTATCATCCGCTTAAAAATGTCCGTCGGGAAAACATCAAAAGCATTGCCGCCACTGAGTATATGCCAACTGAAATGCCCTTTTGCTGCAGCTTCACAATATACAGGCTTTTTGCTTAGTTTGCTGTAAACACGGTACTGTGCCATTGGAATCTGATAATCATAAGGGGCGTTTACACCCTCAGAGCCGTCAAAATATATATACTCAAAGCCACAGTCATAAATACGGGCAATTTTTTCTGCTATTTCATCCTGCAAAGAGGAATTCTGGTCACAATACCCGCTTGTCGCTCCGAATTCACTGACAAATATAACACCACCCGCCGTACCTTCAGGATGACATTGTGCTTTTGTACCGTTATATCCCCTAATGCATCCCTTATAACAATACGGATATGTATCTGTACAGGTGTCATATTTAATGAGTTCGGTTCCGAAACGTAATAATCTGCAATTTTCGGGAAGGTCAGTTTCATAAGGACTTTGATCGGTATATATAACACTGTCATTTTCTTTTACTTCATGACTCAGGGTAAGGTACTGTCTGTGCATTACCCTGCGGTCTGCCTTCGGGGTAAAATAACGGCTTCTCAGTCCTATATGAGAATGAAGAAAATGAAATCCCGGGGTAATGCCGTGGGCTTTGATTTTATCTGTCAAAGCTTTTACATCAGAAAGACCGTTTTTATACTCCTCTCGAAGCTCATAATTTCCGCAAAGAGAATAACCGTTCTCCTCCTTCACAATACCGGGATAATACAAAAGCATCATTCGGAAACCGCCTTTCAATGCATAGGCAATATGCTCATCTATATTGTCCGGAGTTGGTTCACAAATCCAATACGAAGAAGCATTTATCTTGTCATGTCTCCTGCTTTTTACGCCAAGTGGCAAAGAATATTCTTCTTCAAACAAAGAAACCTTATCAAGAAGAGTATCTGCACTGCTGACAAACAAAGCCGCACTGCTGCCTTTGAATTTAATTCCTTTTACGGCATCTGTGAAAAGAAGTCTGCCTTCGTCTGTTTTTTCGTTTCCCACTCTTATATGGGCTGATGTACCCATGAGACACACGGCAGTATTATCATCGTGTAATACATTCATCCATTCTCCGAAATACTTTTTTTCTCGAAGAGAAAGCTGTAAAAATCTGAATTCTGTTGCAGGAGGTCTTTCAAGAGAAAGACCGGGATAAGCATTTTCGGGAACAACAAAACCTTTAAAAGAAAAAACAAAATAATCCTTCTTATCCTCTACTTTTATCAGAGCTTCATAGCACAGAGGTGAAAAACCGGCAACGAGCCTCCCGTTTTCAATTCTTATTCTGTCAGACGGAATATTTATTCTTCTGCTCGGATATATCAGTTTCAGCTCATTATCGAAAAAGCGTTCCTGAGTTACGGTAAACATGGATGTTTTTGTATCACAGAGTAATTCCTCGTTTGACGGAATATATTTAAGAGAATAAACCTTTCCGTCTTTTCCGATTGTAAGAGAAATACTTTCGTTTTCTATTATAATAAATCTTTCATTTTCTTTTATCATAAAATCCCTCAAAAACATATCAATACTAATAAAAGCAGGAGAACAAAAAACAGTTCTCCTGCCCTAATTCAATATTTTACCATACAAGGCTTACTGTAAGACCGTCTACGGTATAACTTACGTCCCTGTAAAGATTTCTGTCAATAGCATCGGTAAATGCTTTGAGCATACCTTCATCAGGCATTTCAATGGAAGATTTAAGAGTAAGGACAGCAGGTATATATCTCTTGTCAGAAAGATGGAAACCGCTTATCCACCAATGCTTCTGCATGGGACGGTTTACAATAAGCTTTTTACCTGCATATACCTGCATTGACATATTAAGTTCCTGCTCTTCGGTAGCACAATTATAAAATGTACCTACAGCTTTTTCAGGGTCACGGCTGTAAATACCGACTTCACCGCCGTTGGAGATGAAGTAATTACCCTTCCATATCTGTATCATCCATTCTGTATCATCATAAGTAAACTTGAATCTTCTGGTAAGATAATGATAAGAAATGGGCATCAGGTTGGCAAGTATATCGTAAGTAACGCAGAAACCGAAATTTCTCATCCAGCAATCAACTGTAGTGTAGACCATCATTTCATTAAGAGAGAAATTATAGCCTGAACCGAACATACCCGTGCCGTCTTCATTTGTGCATATACCTGTTTTTTTATTGATTATAAGACCTGCATCGTGCTCTTCTTTTGTTCCGTCTTCATATTCAATGTGAAGCATAACCTTTACTACATCGGGGTCTTCAGTTTCAACGGTATATATTTCAAAAACTTCGATTATGCTCATGAAAGCACCGATAGCATGACATACAGAAGCCATCATGGGATTGCCGTTTGCGAGATATTCATCACGCTTTGCATATCTTGCTTCTCTGAATTCAGTAGTATTTATCTCATATTTTTCGCCGAGATGTCTTGCAATTACATTTATGTCGGGGAAGTTTTCGCTGATAAGCTTAAGGTCAAGACCGGTGTTTTTGCATATTTCTGCCGAAATTGCAGTAACATAACTGTCAAGAGTGATATTGAAGCGGGATACATCGGGTTCCTCACCTGTAAGAAGATAATAAAGCTTTCCGATTATCTGAAGGAATTTTCCGAAATCCTCTGTTGAAATTATAGGAAAACCGCCGTCAAAAAGCAGAGCAGAATATTCTTCCGCAGCATCTTTCTCATCTGTCTCCACTGCAAACACTGCAGGGATACACACGGAAAAACTCATTATGAGAGCCAGAAAAAGTGAAATAATCTTTTTTGAAAGTTTCATAATTCAATCACCATTTTGTTTTAATATTACAAATAAATGTACAGATACAGATATATTACAATATTTTTCAGAAAAAAGCAAGTACTATAAATGTAAAGTATTTTAAGTTGTGTAAAATCCGAGATTTTTCTTTACCTTGAAAAAGTATAAGTTTTATTATATAATTGCTGTTATGAAAAACATCAGAACATATATAAAAAGTTTAACAGACGAAATAAAACCAAAAAGCCTGTTAATTTCGGTTCTCGGCAGTACTGTACTGGCTTTCGGACTTTATAATATCCACTCCGCTGCAGATGTTACCGAAGGAGGCACACTGGGACTTACACTGCTGTTTGAAAATCTTTTCGGCATATCCCCCGGTATTGCAGGCTTCATTCTCAATACTGCCTGCTATATTCTCGGCATAAAGACACTGGGTAAAAAATTTCTTGTATATTCAGTAATATCTACGGGAGGCTTCAGCATAAGTTACGGTATTTTTGAACAGTTTCCGAGAATATATCCCGATATATCATCTTATCCGCTGATTGCCGCAATACTCGGTGCAGCATTTGTGGGATTGGGCGTCGGACTTTGTGTAAGAATGGGAGGAGCCCCCTGCGGTGACGATGCTCTGGCAATGAGCATTTCAGAAAAAATAAAAATTAAAATTCAGTGGGTATATCTTATTTCTGATTTATCCGTACTTCTTTTATCACTTATATATATCCCATTTACAAAAATCGTATATTCTCTTCTGAGCGTAGTGATATCAGGGCAGATAATAGGGTTTGTTGCTGATTTCAGAAGAAAAAAAACAGAATAATCAATAAATTATATCTTCCCGAAAACAAGCTGTTTCTTATAAACCGCTTGTTTTTTAATATTTACAAAATTCTTCGGTTTTCTTTTACACGGTGAAATATTCATTGTATATTTTCGTGTAATATATGAAAACCGAAAAAAGGTTTTCGGAAAGGAGAAGTATATGGATAATGGCACAGGTAGCTACCGCCGTTTTCTGTCCGGTGATAAAGACGCTTTAGAGGAAATAGTAAAAGAATACCGACCGGGACTTGAAGCTTATATAAACAGCATAGTCAAAAATTTTGCCGTGGCAGAAGATTTGACAGAGGATACCTTTGTAAAGCTTCTTGCTAAAAAACCTAAGGACAAGGGAGAAGCAACATTCAAGACATGGCTTTACACCATAGGCAGAAATGTCGCTCTTGACTGGCTGAGAAAAAATCCTCACGGCAGGTTTGTTCCCTATGATGAGATAGACGGTGTTCTGTCGGATGAAAGGCAGTTTAAGAAAATGTATTTCAACGAGGAAATAAAACAGGCTGTCCATGATGCTCTCGGAGAAATCAATCCCGATTACCGACAGGTACTTATGCTGTCATATTTTGAAGGGTTTACTATTGAAGAAATTTCTGCAATTATCAAAAAATCAAAGCGTAACACATCGGTAATTCTTCACAGGGCAAAAAAAGCTCTTAAAAATCAATTAGAAAAGGAGAATTTTCATTATGAAATCTGACAAAAAAATGACTGAAGATATTCTTGAAAGAGTATCAGCTATTGAAGCAGAAAAAACACACAGAAGAAAAACCATTTATAAAACATCCGCTTCGCTCGGAGCATTTGCACTAATTCTCGTCATGACATTCACATTCCTTGATAATACTCCTATAGCCCCCTCTCAAAATAAAGAGGATGACACTCAGATATCGGCAGAAGCTACGGCACCTGCCATGAACAAGGCATTTTCCCTTTTTATTGCGAATGCTGCAGAAAAAACGGAAGAAGTAAAAATTCATAAAGAAAGCAACGTTTCAATTCCTTTAGGCGGCATATTGTATGTTAAAGACACAAAAAATATGTCGATGGAGGAAATCAACTTAATTAGTTATGAAGTTAAATGCAGATTACGCGAATTATACGGTGATGAAAACGGATGGCATATAACCGGCAGTGATGGCAGTGATGATGGAGTAGCCGTTTATTTCGGGACAGCGGATTATCTAAAGCTGAAAATATCTGACGCAGATGCAATAGATTCCGTAAATCTCACCTGCGGCAAAAGCGGTAAATTGACAGTAGACGATAAGTCATTAATTGGTATGTCATTCAAAGAATATCTTGGTACCATAAAAACAGGCAAAGAAATAAGCGTAACAGGTGAAGAATATAAAACCGTATATGCAAAAAATGACGGCATGGTTTTTTCATGGTCTGTTTCAGATGAATTGCGTAAAGATATTAATAATGCTCCTGACACCCCCCTGTCAACCGTCACAGACACAATAACAGGCACAATAACCTATACCGACGGCACCAGTGAAACATTCACAGTAACTCTCACATTTGATGATAACGGAATCCTCACATCAACCTACAGTTATAATCCTTATTAAAACTATTAATTGCATTTATACCATTAGTCCGAAAAAAATCTCTTCATAAAAAACTGAAAACCTCCCCGAAGAATTGCTTCTTCGGGGAGGAAAATTATTTTTCTGTCATCCGATCTGACAGTGTTGTAAGGTTAAATTAATTATTCAGCCTTGTCCCAACCGTCAAAACGACCGTACTGACAGTCATTGTTACCGGAGGATGTTGTGAACATTTCAAGCATGTTGATGGGGTCATCGAAGTCAGCGAGCCAGCCTTCACGAGCGATGTCGAAGTTGCCGTTCTTTCTTTCTTCAAGGAATGTGTTCCATTCAACCTGCTGGATGGACATTTCGATACCGAGTTCTTTGAAGTCAGCCTGCATAATCTGAGCAGCTGCTACGTGACCTGTACCGTCATTTGTAAGATATTCGATTACGATGGGAGTTTCAGCGGAAAGCTTTCCGTCTTCACCGAACTTGAAGCCTGCAGCCTTAAGATATTCACGAGCCTGTTCTAATGTGCCTTCGAAATCTTCATTGATTGCGAATTCATTATAGTAAGCATTGTCCTTAGCTTCGGGCTTGAAGATGCCGCCGTTACCGTCTGCCATACCAAGAGGAATGTAGGAGTTAGCAGCAACCTGACCTGTCTGACCAACTGTTTCAACGATGGCTTCACGGTCAATAAGAATGTTGAAAGCAAGTCTCATGCAAGCAGCTTCAGCAGGAGTCTTATCCTTGAAAAGTTCGCTGTTTGCATTGAATGCTACGTAGTAAGTACCAAGATTGTCAACGATTTTGAACTCTTTGTTTTCTGTTTCAAGAAGGTTTGCGATTTCATCAGTGGGAACTGTGTCGATGATATCAACGTTACCTGCATTGTAAGCAGCATAGATAGCTGTATCGTCAGCTGAAAGCATGAATTCAAGCTTATCAACAGTTACGTTTGCAGCATCATGATAATTGGGGTTCTTTTCATAAGTCATGGAAACATCATGATCCCAACCTGTGCAGATGAAGGGTCCGTTGGAAACGAATCCTGCTTCTGTGCACCAACCGCCGGGAGAAGTCTGCCAATCAGCATAAGCTTCAACAGCAGCCTGGTTTACGGGGAAGAAGGTGGGGAATGCCATAAGGCCTTCGATGTATGCACAGGGAGCTACGAGTGAGAACTCAAGAGTAAGGTCATCCTTAGCAGCAACAGCAAGGTTGTCGGGATAGCCTACGAATGTTGAGAACATGTAACCGTAGTCGGAACCTGTTTCAGTAGCAGCAGCTCTCTTCCAGGAATATTCAAAGTCCTTAGCAGTAAGAGCACTGCCGTTTGACCACTTGAGGTCTTCCTTAAGAGTTACTGTGAAAGTAACACTGCCGTCTTCTGCGGGTTCGGAAACTGTGTAACCTGTTGCAAGATCGGGAACTGTCTTACCTTCTTCATTGTAGGTGTAAAGTCCTGCAAATGTGTTAACTGCAAGACAAGCACCGTCAACTGAAGAGTTGAGAGCGGGATCAAGGTAATCAGGTTCACTTGCAAGGTTAACTCTGAGAGTTGTTGAACCGTTTGCAAGTTTTACCTTATGGAAGAACTTGTAACCGAAAAGGTTTGAGAACATGCCGGAAACATAGTCCTTTTCCATGTAAATGTCATTGTAGTAGTAAAGGGGAATTACGCAACCGTTTGACATAAGAATGTCTTCAGCATCGTGCATCATTTCTGTACGCTTAGCTGTGTCGGTCTCAACTTTGATCTGTGCGATAAGCTCGTCATACTTTGCCCAGTCATTGATAGGATCAATGAAAGCATCACTGAGAAGCTGTCCTGCAGCAGATGTGTCTGTGTTGTTGGGAGCAGCAGTTGTCTCTTCGTTTCCGGTGTTGCCGCAAGCGGAGATAGCAAATACCATAACAACAACAAGAAGCATTGCTAAAACTTTTTTCATTTGTTTTTCCTCCGAGTAAAATTTTTTTTATTATACTCTGTCACAAATTCCGCGGAAGAGTTCAAGAACCGCAAATAAAAATGACAGAAAGTATACCGTAGTAAGATTCAATGCATTCTTATGAATAAGCACTGAAAAATATTCTGTTATCTGTTGAAACAGGCAGACATGTGACCGTTTCCTCTGTCTGTAAGCTCGGGACACTCCTGAGCACACTGTTCGGTTGCATATCTGCAACGTGTTCTGAAGGGACAACCTGTGGGCATTTTAAGAGGACTGGGAACGTCACCTTCAAGAACTATTCTCTGTCTGCTTCTTGCAATATCGGGATCGGGAATCGGAACAGCAGAAAGAAGTGACTGTGTATAAGGATGCAAAGGATTGTTATTAAGATCATCTGCATCAGCCATTTCAACTATTTTACCGAGATACATAACTGCTATTCTCTGAGAGATATGATGAACAACGAGAAGATCGTGTGCAATAAAAAGATATGCAACACCGAGTTTTTCCTGAAGCTCCTCAAACATATTTATAACCTGTGCCTGAATTGAAACGTCAAGTGCGGAAACAGGCTCGTCGCAGACGATGAATTTAGGGTCAACCGCAAGAGCTCTCGCTATACCGATTCTCTGACGCTGACCGCCTGAAAACTCGTGAGCATAACGGGTGGCATGTTCGGAGTTGAGTCCGACATAATTCATAAGTTCAAGGATTTTTTCTCTGCGTTCCTTTTTATTTGAATAAAGCTTATGAACATCAAGAGGTTCGCCTATAATATCTTCAACAGTCATTCTGGGGTCAAGAGATGAATAAGGGTCCTGGAAAACCATCTGCATCTTTTTTCTCATGGCATTGATATTATTTTTTGTAACCTCTTCGCCGTCAAAAATAACATGACCGGATGTGGGTTCGTAAAGACGGAGTATGGTTCTTCCGACGGTAGTTTTACCGCAACCCGACTCACCTACAAGACCGAGAGTTTCGCCCTTATTGATGGTGAAAGAAACACCGTCTACGGCCTTTAAGGGTGTTTTCTGAAAAAATCCCGTGCGGATGGGGAAATGCTGTTTTAAGTCCTGAACTTCAAGTAAAACATCACTCATCGGTATTTCCTCCTTCCGCCATTACGGCATCTCTTACATTTATCCAGCAGGATGCCTTGTGATTTTCATTTATGGTAAGCTCCTCTGGTTTTTCCTCAAGGCAGATTTTCATAGCATTGTCGCAACGGGAACAGAATGCACAGCCGGCAGGAAGATTCATAATATTTATGGGTGTACCGAGGATGGGTACAAGCTTCTCCTTCATTCTCGCAGAATTGGGAATTGAACGGAGAAGTCCCTTTGTATACTCGTGCTTCGGATTATAGAATATTTCGTGTGCAGTACCTCTTTCGCAGATTCTTCCGCCGTACATAACAATAATGTTGTCACAAAGCTGTGCTATAACACCAAGGTCATGTGTAACAAGGATAACTGCCATGCCCATTTCCTTCTGAAGCTTCTGAATAAGTTCAAGAATTTGTGCCTGAATGGTAACGTCAAGTGCAGTTGTGGGCTCGTCGGCAATAAGTATATCGGGTTCACATGCAAGTGCCATGGCAATCATAACTCTCTGACGCATACCGCCGGAAAGCTCATAAGGATACTGCTTAAGACGACGTTCGGGTTCATTTATACCGACAAGTTCAAGCAGCTCCGCGGCTCTTGCCTTTGCAACCTTTCCCTTTTTATCGGTGTGGAGAGTAATTGCCTCCATAAGCTGATTGCCGATAGTAAATACGGGATTAAGGCTGGTCATGGGGTCCTGGAAAATGATGGAACAGCATTTACCTCTGAAATCACGAAGCTGCTTTTCCTTCCATTTTGTAATATCCTCACCCTTATAGTAAATACTGCCTTCTACAATTTTGCCGGTAGAAGCAAGTATCTGCATGATGGAATAAGCCGTAACGGATTTACCCGAACCCGACTCACCTACGATACCGAGTATCTCGCCGTGATCAAGCTCAAATGAAACACCGTTTACCGCCTTCTTTTCACCTGATTCGGTGAAGAAGGATGTATGTAAATTTTCTACTTTTATAAGAGGTTTATTCATCTTTCGTCACCTCTTTAATTTAGGATCAAATGCGTCTCTGAGACCGTCACCGAGAAGGTTGAGACTCAGAACGATAAGGCATATCATAATAGCGGGGAAAACAAGTTTGTGGGGATATGACATAATTCCGTCTCTTGCGGCATTTGCAAGAGAGCCGAGGGAAGGCATGGGTGCTTTAACACCGAGACCTACGAAGGAAAGATAACTTTCCGTAAAAATTGCGGAAGGTATCTGAAGGGCAACCGAAATAATAATAACAGAAAGACAGTTGGGAATAATGTGCTTGCTGATAATTCTTGTAGGCTTAGCACCTATTGAACGGGCAGCAAGAATATATTCATTTTCCTTGATAGAAAGAATCTGACCTCTGATAAGACGTGCCATACTTACCCAATAAAGAAGACCGAAAACTATAAATATGGATATCATATTAGTTCCCAGCTCCGCAAATATGGTACCGGGCTTGAATACAAGCACCTCATTGAGCACAACGGAAAGAAGAATGATAATAAGCATATCGGGAAGAGAGTAAATAATATCTACGATACGCATCATCACAAGGTCGACTTTTCCGCCGAGATAGCCTGAAATACTTCCGTAAATAAGACCGATAATAAGAACAATGATACTTGCGAAGAGACCTACGGCAAGGGAAACTCTTGTACCGTAAATAACACGAACAAAATAGTCACGGCAAAGCTCATCCGTTCCGAGAATATGCGGGAAACGCTCGCCGCCGTTTGCAATGTATTCCTGCTCCATTTCACTGTATTCAAAGGGAGCAAGATTCTGTGCACCTCTGTCACGCTTTCCGTCAACTTTGAGAATTTCATCATAACCGTAAGGAATGACCATAGGTGCAAAAATAATAAGAATAAGAATAGCGGAAAGAAGCACTATACTCAATACTGCAAGAGGATTTTTGAAGAGTCTTTTCATACCGTCCTTAAAGAAGGTAGTACTCTTACTCATGACATCCTGCTGAGCCTTTTCTTCATCGGTAGCCTTATTAAACTTTGAAAGGTCAATCTGAGTGCTGAGTAAATTTTTCTTAGGAAGGTCATTTAATTTTTTATCCATTTTTGCCCCTCCTTAATCAAACTTGATTCTGGGATCGACTGCTTTATAAAGAAGATCGCAGAGAAGATTTGCAACAACCATAAGTGTTGCAAGGAACACGGTAGTTGCCATTATCATTGTATAGTCACGGTCATTGATAGCTGTAATGAACTTACTTCCGATACCGCCTACGGTAAAGATGGTCTCAACAACCATTGAACCTGTAATTATGTATGCAATCTGAGGACCTGCGTAAGTAATTACGGGGATAAGAGAATTTCTGAGAGCATGCTTAAATATAAGCTTGACTCTGGAAACACCCTTTGCCTGTGCAGTACGGATATAGTCCTGGCTGAGTGCATCAAGCATACTCGTCTTTGAAAGTCTTGTAACATAAGCCATGGGGTACGCAGCAAGAGCAATAACGGGAAGAATGTAATTCGGGTTATTGGCATCCCACACGGGTATCCATTTAAGTGTTATACAGAACACAAGAAGAAGCAGTGTTGCAAGAACGAAGGACGGAACAGCAGTAAAAAGTGTCGAGAAAAATACGATAATTCTGTCAGGTAACTTATTCCTCATCAGTGCTGCAATACTTCCGAATACGACACCCAACGACAACGCCACAGCCATAGCCATCAGACCGAGCCTTGCCGAAATGGGGAAGGATTCACCTATAATGGCACTTATTTCTCTTCCGTTTTTAAGTGACACGCCGAAATCGCCTGTCACAAGACCTTTCATCCAGTTCAAAAACTGAATGGGAAGGGGGTCATCAAGTCCGTATCTCTCCTCAAGAGCCTTTACTGTGGCGGGATCAAGTGCTTTTTCACTGTTGAAGGGACCGCCGGGAACAGCATGCATAGCAAAGAATGTGATAGCGCATATTATAAGTATCGTTACAAGTGCAAGGGCGACACGCTTCACAACATATCTTAACATACAGTTTCTCCTCTCATTTTCCGCTTAATAACGATTTTTATAGGTCAAACACAATTAATACTTAACACGAAAACGGAGAAGACCGCTTTTATGCGTAAAAATCATCATGACAATCTCTGATTATTATAAACTTCACAGGCATTTTTGTCAAGCCGATAGCACCTGATTGTAACAAAATATAACAATTTGTAATACTTTGTCATATATGCAATATTGACTTACAGATTCAGTTATTATATAAACAAAATAAGGAGATGATGTCTATGTTTTTATATAAATATGTTGCGGTAATAGGTATTGACGGTATGGGAAAATTCAATTCTCAGACAGAAACACCAAATCTTGACAAAATATTCAAAAACGGAGCCGTCGCATGGTCTGCTCTGTCGCAGAATCCTACCATCAGTGCGGAAAACTGGGGAGCAATGCTTCTCGGAGCAACACCTCTCGTACATAAGCTCACCAACGGAAAAGTCAGCAATGAAAAATACACAAATGATGCACTTCCATCGGTATTCAGAAGAATAAGAGAAACCGACCCGGAGTGTTATCTTGCATCTGTATGCAACTGGAACCCCATAAATCACGGAATTGTTGAAGACGGAATCGGCGTTGAAAAAATCACCGCTTCAAACGATAAGGAGCTTACCCCTCTGATACTTGAATGTGTGCGAAAAAAACCGAAATTCCTGTTTGTTCAGTTTGACGATGTTGATGGGGCAGGTCACTCGGGAGGCTACGGAAGTCAGCTCCATTATGAAGAAATAAAAAGGGCAGACGGATATACAGGTGAAATCTATAATGCATACAAAGATGCCGGAATTCTTGAAGATACTCTCTTCATTGTTATAGCGGACCATGGCGGAGTACGAACAGGTCACGGCGGATATACGGATACTGAGAAATATGTCTTTTTAGGTATATCGGGTAAAGATGTAAACAGCGGCTTTATAAACTATGCAGAGACAAGAGACATTGCAGCCATTGTTCTTGCCGCTCTCGGACTCAGTGTACCGGAATATGACGAAAACGGCTTTACTTCACAGATTCCCGAAGGAATATGGGAAGGAACAAAACCCTACTACAGAAAACCCATAGAAAAAACCGTCATTCCCTCAAGGGAAACACCGGGGAATATATTTGAGTTCATAGAAAAAGATAATATTAAACTCCTGATGCACCTTGATAATGACCTGACGGATAATTCGGGAAAATGCAGTATTACACAGCACGGCACAGTAAAATTTTACTCAAACGGAGTAAACGGAGCCTGCTGCGAATTCGGAAAAACAGGCTTTGCTGAAACAAGCAGTATTTCTCTTGGAGAAGAGAGCTTCTCCATCGCTTTCTGGGTAGAAACGGATGCATCCATAACGGAAGCTCCTGCAATCATGAGCAATCAGAACTGGTGGTGGCAGAACCGCAGAGAAAAGGGTATAACCGTGGCTCTCCGAAACAGTGACATCGTATTCAATATGTCAAACGGTGAAGACCATATAGACACCGTGGTACCCTTCCCCGAAGAAATGGACGGCGGATGGATGCATTATGCGGCAGCCTTTGACAGAGAATATAATGAAGTGCGGTTTTATAACAATTTCAAGCTCCGTCATGTCGTAAGTATTCCCGAAGATTTCCGTATTTCATACGATACACAGTATCCGTTTATAATAGGAAATGACGGCAAGGGACAGTATAACAATATTTCCCACGATTTTATTTTCAGGCTTGACGATGTTATCATAACGGGTGAAGCAATAAACGATGCTTCCATAGAATCTCTCAAAAAATATTACTACGGTGAATGACATGAAAAAAGAATTAAGATTTAAAAACGGAAAATTCAGATTTATCTGTTTTTCCGATTCACACGGCATCAAAGATTTTGATACACGGGTAGTCCGTGATATTGAAGCAATAGTTGAAGGAATAAAGCCGGACCTTGTACTGTTTTTAGGTGATAATGTATGGAGGGACGGAGCAGAAAATGCAGAAACTCTGAAAAACTTTATGTCGGCAATCGTAAAACCGCTCAATGACAGAAACATACCTTGGGCACATGTATTCGGTAATCATGATGCGGAAAAAGGTTTTGCCGTAAAAGACCAGCAGCCTGTTTATGAGAGCATAGAAGGCTGTCTTTCCGAAGCAGGTCCCGAGGATGTCAGCGGAACGGGAAACTGGGTACTTCAGATAAAATCCGAAATATCGGATAAAACAGTATATAATATATGGGGACTTGACTCAGGCAGAGGAATAGGTGAATTCCTTACCTACTGCGGACTTCCTGCAGACGGAAAAATTGCAAAGCTTCCCGATCCCCTTCATGTCAGTGCAGGTTATGATGCAGTAAAATTTGACCAGATTATGTGGTACTGGAATACTTCTAAGAGAATTGAAGAGGAAAACGGCAGCAAGGTTCCCGGCTGTATGGTACTTCACATGGCGTTCCCTGAATATTGTCTGCCTTATAAAAATGTGGCAGAAACCAATTTCAAGGGCACCCGAAGAGAAGGCATAGGAAGCGGTCCCGTAAACACCGGACTTTTCGCAACCCTTGTTCAGAGAGGCGATGTAAAAACTGTTGTCGCGGGACATGACCACATAAACGACTGTGAGGGCACCTATCTCGGAATAAATCTTACCTATGATGCAGGTATAGGCTATGACGGTTACTGCCACGGAGACCTCCGCGGTGGAAGAGTTATAGACATCACGGAAGAAGACCCCTGGAACATAAACACATATATGGTAAGGTCTTCGGATTTTGTGGAAAGCTACGAATACCTAAACACATAAACAAATAAAAAAGACAAATCAAAGGCTCTGACAAAACACCGGATTACTGTTCTGTCAGAGCCTTTTTTCTGCCGACAAGCCCATAAAAATAATAAAGAACCGCAACAATCCGTGCGGTTCAATATTAAAACGGGATTCAATTATTTAACGGCATCTTTGAGAGCCTGACCTGCTTTGAAAGCGGGAACCTTTGTAGCAGCAACCTTGATGGTTTCGCCTGTTCTGGGGTTACGAGCTTCCTTTTCAGCTCTTGCACGAACTTCAAATGTACCGAAGCCGATAAGCTGAACCTTTTCACCGTTCTTGAGAGCGTCTGTAATGCTTTCAAACACAGCCTTAACTGCTGCTTCAGCATCCTTCTTTGCAAGTCCCTTTGCAGCAACTGCATTTACGAGATCAGTCTTGTTCATTGTTTTTTACCTCCTTATTTATTCAAAAGCTTATTAAAGCATTTGTTCCTTTGTGTTTTTCTTTGCCTGTTCCCAGAGTTCATCAAGAACACTGAGCCCTGCAGTTTTCATATCTATATTTTTTTCTTCCGCTGCCTTTTCAACATAAGCAAATCTTCTGAAAAACTTATCAGTAGCACCTGTAAGAGCTTCTTCCGGGTCAACACCTGCAAATCTCGAAACATTTACGACAGCAAAAAGAAGATCGCCTATTTCGTCTTCTATACTGTTCTTGTTTCCGTCTTTCAGGGCTTCTTCAACCTCTGTTGTCTCTTCTTTAACTTTAATAAGAGCACCTTCAGCATCATCCCAGTCAAAACCGACCTTTGATGCCTTCTTCTGTACCTTATTCGCCCTCATAAGAGCAGGTAGCTCTCTCGGAATGGATTCCATTGCCTGAGTTGTGCTTTTCTGATTTTTGGTGTTCATCTTTATGGCATCCCAGTTGGTGAGTACCTCTTCAGTGGATGAAACACTTACATCACCGAAAACATGGGGATGTCTTATTATAAGTTTTTTACATATTTCATCGCAGACATCGGAAAAGTTGAAAGAACCCTTCTCCGTTTCTATAAGCGTATGGAAAACCACCTGAAGAAGAACATCTCCCAGCTCTTCACGGAGCATTGAGGGGTCTTTTTTGTTTATGGCTTCAATAACCTCGTAAGTTTCTTCAATGAAATCTTTTCTTATACTCTCATGTGTCTGCTCGGCATCCCAGGGACATCCGCCGGGAGAACGAAGTACGGAAACAATGTTTAGAAGGTCATCACAGTCATATCTTTCCTTAAACTGAAAACCGTCAACCATAGTATTACCGCCTTCCACAAAAATGTACGCTGAATTGTATTTTAACCTAAAAGTCTATATTTTTCAAGTACTTTTGCGATTTTTTCTCCTTTTGGAAGCATTCTTATGTCACTTTTTTGTAAAGCTCCCGTAAGAAGAAGGGCTACTGCATAAATTATCACTGCTGCAAAAACGGCAGATACAGTAGAAACCGCTTCTCCCGAAAGAGGTCCGATACTGTATTCACCGATAAATCTTAACAGTACACTGTTTACAAGATATGCACCGGCGGCACTCAGTACGGAACTTAAAAGAGGTTTAAAGAGCAACGACATTTTATCATATATCATACCTGTCTCTTTTTTAAGAACAATGAGTCCGTACATGACCATTACAAGATTACAAAGAAATGAACCTACAACTGCACCGTAAATATTTATTGAAGGAATACTTACCAATACGAAATTGGCAATGATTTTCACAACTGCACCTATTGCCATACTCTTTATGGGCACATCGGTTCTGTTTACAGCCTGAAGCATATTTGTAATGGGCTGAGCCAGTGCAAGGAAGCACACCGATATACCGTAAGCCATAAGAATGGGAGCAATATATTCTATTGCAGGTGCAGTATTCATATTGTTTCCGTAAATAAGTTGCAGAATTTCTTCAGAGAGGACAAAAAGACCGAGTCCTGCAGGAAGGGATATGAGCATTGTAATTCTTATAACAGAAGAAATGGCATTTGCTGCGGCTTTTTTATTTTTCTTTATCCATGCTTCACTGAGCACAGGGATAGCAGAAAGTCCCAGAGTAATTGTAAATGTGGGGATAATATTCTTAATTTCAAGAACCGTGTCATAAGATCCGAAAAGATATGACTTGAATTCTGCTGCCTGAGAAGCCACAAATCCCGTTGCCGCGATTATTCCGGGGAACACACTTGCCACGGCATCGAAATTATTGTCAAGCACATACTGAAGTCTGTTCTGTATAGTCCAGTTATCGATAAAAGTCGTAAGATTGAAAACAAGGGAGCTTACCGCAATGGGAAGTGCAAGAGACAAAAGCTGTTTTCTTAAAGCCTTTTTACTTTCGCTTTTAGGGGAAGCATCATATAATTCTTTTGACACGGTATTCTTATCAAGCTTATGCCTGACGACAATATAAACAAGTGCCATAACCGAGCCAATGGTAACACCTGATATTGCCGCCGCAGCCGCATAAGCCGCAGTCACGTCAGTTACTATAGTATTAAGTACGGGAATACTGTCTGCAAATTCTACACCCATACCCAGTACAACATTCATAAAAATAAAACCGAATATAAGTTTACCGGAGGCTTCTATCACCTGCGACACAGCAGAAGGATTCATGTTTCTGAGCCCCTGATAATAGCCTCTGTACCCGCTCATGATACAGCAGAACAGCAAAGAAGGGGCAACTGTGAATATAGCGGGCAGTGCATCAATGGAGCCTACAGACTGTGCATAAGGATAGGCAAGAAGAATTATTACCAAAGTTCCTATAAGTCCCATAAGAGTGAAAAGTCCCGTAGAAACACTGAAAAGCTTCTTTACATCCTTATATTTGCCCTGAGCCGCCTTTTCCGCAACTATTTTTGAAACAGCAGTCGGAAGTCCCGCAAGTGCTATTGAATATATGGGGGTATATATGTTATATGCGGTTGCAAAATACCCCTTTGCGGTAAATCCGATTTTTTGTGTTACATACAGCTTGAAAAATATGCCCGTTATTTTAACTATTATTATCGCCGCAGACAGTACCAGAGCACCGTTCAGCAGAGATTGTTTTTTTCGTTCAGCCATCGTAATTCTCCTGACATTATCTTTTCAATTATACTTATGCCGACAGGACTTGCATTATGTCCGCAGACAAAACTTACGCACGGCATCTTTTTTTTCAATAATTTCGGAAAAGCGAGATATGTATTCGTAAGGATATTTAAAATTATATACCCTTTCAAGGGAAGTTTCATCTTTAAGCTTTGTCACAGCCGCCGCACCTACGGCAAGAACCGTGTGTATCTCTTCCATCATATAAATATTATAAAGGCAGGGCTTATCTTTTTTACACCAGCCGACATTTTCGAGATTTCCGACAGATTTACTCTGACGGTACATATAATACGGATGATAGCCGCATTCAGTAAGCTTTTTGCTTGCATAACATACCATTTTTTCCGTTTCTCTGCAAACAGAATCAGCTTCATTCCCCGTTACAATATCAGCAGCTCTCTTAAGAGCAAGAGTGTGTACGGTGATATTTTCCGGAGAAAGCTCACATGCCTTATCAAGACTCTCTCTGAATCCCTCAAAGCTGTCATGGGGAAGTCCCGCGATAAGATCCATATTGATATTATCAAAGCCTGTTTTTCTTGCAAGATAAAACTTTTCAACGGTATCCTCAGCAGTATGCCGCCTTCCTATGGCTTCAAGAACACTGTCAGAAAAAGTCTGGGGATTTATACTTATTCTTGTTACCCCTGCATTTTTAAGAACTCTCAGTTTTTCTTCGTCCACAGTATCGGGTCTGCCTGCTTCTACCGTGAATTCTTTTATATTATCCATGTCAAAATTCTTGTTCAGAGCAGAAGTAATGGCAAAAAGAGCATCGGCTGAAAATGAAGTGGGCGTTCCGCCGCCTATATAAACGGTTTCAAGAACCAGTCCCAGCTCATTGCAGAGTTTTCCCGTTTCTTCAATTTCAAGGCACAGGTTTTTTATATAATCGGGAATAAGTTTTTTTGCTTTATCTATTGAATGAGAAACGAAGGAGCAATATGAACAGCGGGTAGGACAGAAGGGAATGGAAACATACAGGGAAAAGGAATTTTTTCCCGACATGGCAATACAGGTATTTTCATAACCTGCCACCTCTGCAGCAAGTGCTGTCTTTTCAGGAGTTACCTCAAGAAAAGAGGTGAAAATTTCACGTGCCCTCTCCTCGCCTTCAGTATTTATGTAATTTCTCATAAGCTTTGCAGGTCTTACTCCCGTAAGAATTCCCCAAGGGGGAACGATTCCCGTAAGAGAGGTCAGCACCTTCACAATAGCCTTTGCAAGAAGCCGTTCCTTCTGAGAATCGGTTTCATTTCCTTCTTTTTCACAGGAAAAAGAGAAGCTGTCTTCTTTTCCGTCAATTACAGCTTTACACGAAAAAACAAAGCTGTCAGAAATTTCTTCAATTTTTGTAAAAACCTCTTTGGAATCAGCAGTAAGAACACCGTTATCACAGGCAAAAACTATTTTCTCCGCCGGAAAATATATCCTGCAGATTTTTTCACATTCATATTTGTATGTATGTTCAAGTGTGTGAAGTATCATTGGCTCTCAAATACCTGTTATTCCTTTTTTCATAAGAAAGAGATGTTTCTTCTCCGTGTCCCGGCAATATTCTGTATTCACCCTGCATCTGTCCTATTGCACGAAGGGTTCTGAATATGGTTTTTGTGCTTCCTCCCGGAAGGTCTGTTCTTCCCATACTTCCCCTGAAAAGGGTATCACCCGAGAAAATCAAGCCTTCTGAAACAAACAGAATACTTCCCCTTGTATGTCCGGGAGAATGTATAACCCTTATCTTATTTTCACCGAGATAAATTTCATCATTATCGGAAAGCTTTCTGTCGGCAGTACAAATCTCCTGGGTATAACCGCTTACGGAATTGGTGAGACTTGCATCTGCATTTTCAAGACATACAGCATCCTCTTCGTGAATAAGTATCTCGCCGCCGTACTTTTTCTTAAGATGGTAAGCACCGCAGATATGGTCAAAATGACCATGTGTCAGAAGAATATATTTAATCCCTGTAACACCGTTACGAACAAGAAAATTTTCATACTCCTCATCGTACACACCCGGGTCAATTACCGCTGTCTCTTCTGACACGGGGTCTTTTACTATGTATGAATTTGTACAGTAAAGACCTGTTTCTTTTTTATAAACTTCAAACATATTTTTCACTCTTATTTTTTAATCCATGTATCCGTATCAAAAATAATGGTAACGGGGCCGTCATTGATAAGCTCCACTTTCATATCGGCGGCAAAAATTCCCGTCTCTACTGATTTTACGCCTTCTTTTTTCAGGCATTCGTTAAAGTATTCATAAAGTCTTTTTGCTTCAGAGGGCTCAGCAGAGGGGGTAAAAGAAGGACGATTGCCTTTTTTTACATCGGCACAAAGTGTAAACTGAGATACACTCAGTATCTCCCCTTCGACATCGAGAACAGACAGATTCATTTTTTCATCACTGTCCTCAAAAATACGCAGTTTTGCTGTTTTAGAAGCCATTGTTTCAGCTTCCTTTTCCCCATCGCCTTCCATCACTCCGAGAAGCACGAGAAGTCCCTTATCGACTTTTCCGACAATTTCTCTGTCCACTCTGACACAGGCAGAGAGAACTCTTTGTATTACTGCTTTCATCTGTCTCTTTTGCTCTCCGCCGAATCAGTTACTTCTTTATAAGGTGTATATCCTATATCTTTAGGGGTAATAATGCTGAGAACGACATAAATGAACAGTCCCAGACCAAATAAAAAGCAGAGAAGAATAAAAATAAGTCGTATAAATGTAACATCAAATCCGAAATATTCAGAAAGTCCGCCGCATACACCTGTGAGTTTTCTTTCCTTCTGAGAACGGTATAATTTCTTTTTCACAATAATCTCTCCTTTTGTTTGTTTGAATACACTGACCTGTTATATATCTGCACCCGAACGGTCAACACTCAGCACACCGGAAAGTTTTCCGAGCCTTGCCATGACCGATTTCAGATGTTCAACACTGTTGGCGGCTATTGTGAGATTTACAAGCACTCTGCCGTCTTTTGTTCCTCTTGTATTTATAGACTGAACGGTGACATGAATTGCATTAAGAGCAGTAAAAATGTCATTCATGGTCATTTTACCCGCAAGACAGGTTATAAGCATTGATGCGGAAAATTCCGCCTTGACTGTGCTGTTCCAGTACACCTTTATCCAGCGGTGAGGTTCAGAACAATTAAACGTATCATCGGGAACATTGGGACAATCCTTCTTATGGACCGATACGCCGTGGCCTCTTGTAATGAAGCCGATGATATCGTCACCGGGAATGGGATTACAGCATCTTGAAAGCTTTATGAGACAGTTGGAAATACCCTCCACCACAACGCCTTCACTGCTGACGGTCTTTGCCTGCTTATACTTGACAGTAGTATCCTGGGATGCCTTTACTATCTTATTGTATTCGTCCTTTATCATGGGCATTATCTTTGAAAGGACGACACCGCCGTATCCGAGTGCTGCAAAGAAATCATCAAAGGTGGCAAATTTCTGCTTTTCTATAATGATATTCAGCAGCTGCTCCTCCTGGGCATCTGTCATGGACATATTGTTTCTTCTCAGCTGACTTTCATATTCGCTTTTACCCTCAACAATATTTTCTTCCCGTCTTTCTTTCTTGAACCATGAGCGTATTTTTGTTCTTGCTTCATTGGTGGTAACTATTTTCAGCCAGTCTCTTGACGGACCCTTACCGGGCTGGGAAGATGTAAGTATCTCGACTATTTCACCTGTTTTTACGGCATAATTCAACTGCACTATACGCTTGTCAACCTTGGCTCCTGTCATTTTGTTACCGACAGCAGAGTGAATGGCATAGGCAAAGTCAATTACCGTAGCTCCTACGGGAAGACAGATGACATCTCCTTTTGGAGTAAATACATATACTTCATCACTTACAAAGTCATGCTTTATTGTATTGAGAAGATCGGATGCATCGTCTGATTCGCTCTGTGCTTCAAGAAGATGCTTTACCCAACCTATACCTTTTTCAAGCTTCTTGTCCGCATCCTTGTCTTTATATCCGAGCTTATACTTCCAATGAGCAGCAATACCGTACTCAGCGGTTTTGTGCATCTCTTCCGTTCTTATCTGAACCTCAAAGGGGATTCCCTCTTTTCCTATAAGAGTGGTATGAAGAGACTGATACATATTGGGCTTGGGAGTGGAGATATAATCCTTGAAACGCCCCTGAATGGGCTTATACATATCGTGAATTACACCGAGACAGTTATAACAGTCACCGACGCTTTCAACAATTATTCTTACGGCATAGATATCATATATTTCTTCAAAGCTCTTGCCCTGCATATACATTTTTCTGTATATACCGTGAACAGATTTGATTCTGCCCTGCACAACTGCTTCCGAAACCACCGTTTTGATTCTTACGGCGATTTTTTCTTTTATATTTTCAAGAAATTCTTTTCGCAGCGGCTCCTGTTCTGCAAGAGCATCTTCAATTTCCTTGTAAGCTATGGGATCAAGATAGCTTATTGCAAGGTCTTCAAGCTCATCCTTTACGGGTCTGATACCGAGACGATGGGCAATGGGAGCATAGATTTCAATGGTCTCCTTTGCTGTATCTCTTCTTTTTTGCTCCGACACATATTTAAGCGTTCTCATATTATGAAGACGGTCAGCAAGCTTTATGATAATTACCCTGATGTCTTCACTCATGGCAAGAAGAAGCTTTCTGAGATTTTCAGCCTGCTGCTCCTCCTTATTCTGAAGAGGAACTTTACCGAGCTTTGTAACGCCTTCGACAAGATACTGAACATCTGCACCGAAACGGCGTCTGACCTCTTCGCTTGTAATGGGGGTATCCTCCACAACATCATGAAGAAGGGCGGCAACAACAGACTGACGGTCCATTCCGAAGCCGATAAGTATTTTTGCAACGGAAATGGGATGGATAATGTACGGTTCACCCGATTTTCTTAGCTGTCCGTTATGTGCTTCATTGGCATAATTGTACGCATCTTCAATTATTGCCGCGTCCTGCTGTGAAAAGGCGGCATCTACCGCTGACTTAAAAGCTGAATAATACTCCTCAGTAATACTCATCTGTTTTCCTCCTTCTTCATTAATTATATCCGAGTTTTCTCAGAAGACTACAGTTTCCGAGGTCTGCTTTTCCCTGAAAAGCGGTAAGCATATATACACTGTCTTTTTCACTGAGTATTCCCACATCTGTAAGTGCATCTAGACAAATTTGTACCGCACCTGCTTTTTTTGCAGGCACATTAAGTCTCATGCAAAGTATTTCGGGGGAATATTTCCATTCTTTCTTTTCTCTTATAAACCTGTATACATCACTGAGAAGTGCTCTGTCGGGACAGAGAAGCAGTCTTTCTTTTTCGGAAAGATTTTCCCCTCTGAGGAAATTTTTATACACACCGAGAGCATAAAACAATTCCCTGTCATCTTCTCCCGCAGGTCTTATATCCTTTATCTGTATACTGAGTTTAACTTCACCTTTATACTCATTTTTTTCTATTTTACACGCAATATCAACCTTATCCCCTATAATATAAGGAAAGCTTACAAGGGGTTGACCGAAATATACGGCACTGATACTCTCACCGTCTTTTGTAAGAGTAAGTCTGATATGCTTTTCCCCGCCGATTGATTTTACTCCCGAAACGGTCATTCCGAAAAGACCGAACATAGGTGTGGGATTTCCTGCTCCGTAAGGCTCAAGCATGGCAAGAGAATCAAGTATTTCAGTACAAAGTCCGCCGGGATTAAGCCTCAGATCAATGTTAAGAGAAGGATAAAACGGCGGAAGCGATGCTGCATATTCATTGATTTTTTTTCTGAAAGCGTCAATATTATCTTTCATGACTGAAAAGCCTGCGGCAAGGGTATGACCGCCGAACTGAACAAGATATTCCGAACAATACGACAGTGCATCATAAAGCCCCAGTCCCTCAATGCTTCTGCATGAGCCTCTTGCACAGCCGTCTTCATCAACAGATATGACAACGGCAGGTCTGCCGTATTTATCAACAAGTCTTGATGCGGCTATACCTATAACACCGGGATGCCAGTTTTCTCCCGCAGCAACAAGAACCCTGTCAAGTCTGCAAGAGGGATTTTCGTCAAAATATTTTTCAATTTCTTCACTTATGGCAGCTTCAACACTCTGTCTCTCGGTGTTAGAACAGGATATTTCGTAAGCCAGTTTTTCTGCTTCCTCAAAATCCTCAGTCATAAGAAGTCTCAGTGCAGTTTCTGCGTTATCTATTCTTCCTGCGGCATTGATTCTCGGGGCAATACCGAAAGCAACACCCGTTGCACTTATACCGTTTTTAAGACCTGCATTTTCTATAAGACTTACAATACCGGGACGGAAGCTTCTTTCAATGGATTTCAGTCCTCTTGAAACAATTATCCTGTTTTCTCCCGTAAGAGGAACTATGTCCGCAATGGTACCTATGGCTACAAGGTCACCGTAATCTTCAAGTACATAATCATATTCTCCGCCTTCAAGGGCAGCAATGAGTTTGAGAGCCACTCCGACACCTGCAAGATTTTCTTCGGGTGAATCGTCGTCGGCTCTGTGCGGGTCAATCACCGCATAAGCATCGGGAAGACTCTCGCCCACCGTATGATGGTCTGTAATGATAAAATCTATTCCGCGGGCTTTGAATATCTCTGCCTCAGAGAAGGAGGCAATTCCGTTATCCACGGTTATCACAAGTCCCGTTCCCATATCAGCTATTCTGTTCGCCGCCTCGGGTGAAAGTCCGTAGCCATCATTAAGCCTTGAGGGAATTGAGCAGGTAACATCCGCTCCCAAAGTTTCAAGATATGAAACAAGAAGTGCAGTAGCCGTAACTCCATCGGCATCGTAATCTCCGAAGACATGTATTCTCTCGCCGTTATCGACAGCACGGCTTATTCTGTCTGCGGCTTTTTCCATATCTTTCAGGAGAAACGGAGATGAAAGTTCCTTCTTGTCTGCCGACAGAAAATCGAGAATTTCTTCAGCCGTTTTCATTCCCCGTGCCTGCAAAAGCAATACGGCAAGATCGTCCACACCGCATTTAAGTGCAAGCAGGGATGCCGCATTCTTATCATATTGTAAAACATTCCAAATTCTGCGACCCAAAACAGACCTCCGAAAAAATCATAAAAATATTGAAACCGTGTCATCAGTACACGATGATATCCTTACAGATAACCGAAAAATGCTTTTATATATCAAAATATTATAACATACATAATCTACATAATCAACTGCAAAAATGTCAAAATAATCTGCTTGCGAAGCTCACATTATAAGCATTTTTGCGTATAATGCAATGCGAATACATTTTCGCAATCTTCCGGCAAAGGAGGTTTTTTTAATGGCTGAATGTAACTGCTTCTCATCAAGAGGAACATTTTCGGACAACATGAACATACACAGGCACTGCTACGAACCAATGTGTCCTCCTGTCTTTCCTCCCGTACCACCCGTTTCTCAAGGACCGACAGGTCCTACAGGCCCTACGGGTCCTCAGGGACCTACAGGTCCTCAGGGTGTTCAGGGAATACAAGGAGTTCAGGGACTTCAGGGAGAACAGGGAGTCACAGGTCCTCAAGGGGTTCAGGGACTTCAGGGAGCTACAGGCCCCATCGGTCCTCAGGGTCCTCAGGGCCCTCAGGGAACTATAGGTCCGGCTGGTCCGGCAGGTACTGACGGGGCTACAGGTCCTACCGGTCCTGCGGGTGTCGACGGTGCTACAGGTCCCACAGGTCCTGCGGGTGTCGACGGTGCTACAGGTCCCACAGGTCCTGCAGGTGCTGACGGGGCTACAGGTCCCACAGGTCCTGCAGGTGCCGACGGTGCTACAGGTCCTACCGGCCCTACGGGTCCTGCAGGTGTCGACGGTGCTACAGGTCCTACCGGCCCTACGGGTCCTGCAGGTGTCGACGGTGCTACAGGTCCTACAGGTCCTACGGGTCCTGCAGGTACCGACGGAGTAACTCCTACCTTTACAATCGGTACAGTTACCACGGGAGCCGACCCTTCTGTTACGCTTACGGGAACTCCGCCTGACTATGTACTGAATTTTGTCTTACCAACACCATAAATCATCAGCTATCACTTATGCAGAGTGCGAAAAAACCTCCCCGCACTCTGCGAGAAAAGGAGAAATCATGGATAGATTCAGAATAAGTGTTTACGCCATTGCAAAAAATGAGGAAAAATTTGCAGCCCGATGGGCACAAAGCATGAGTGAAGCAGACGATATTATCGTTCTTGATACGGGAAGTGAAGACAGAACCGTTGAGATTCTTTCCTCCTTCCCAAAGGTAACAGTATACAGTGAAAAAATACATCCGTGGCGGTTTGACACAGCAAGAAACAAAAGTCTTGAAAAAGTGCCTGCCGACACGGATTATTGTATATGCACAGATATTGATGAGGTTTTTGAAAAGGGTTGGAGAGATAAGCTTGAAAAAGCCCTCGTTTCCCGTCCCCACAAAGTAAGCTATCGCTATACTTGGTCTTTTAATCCCGACGGCAGTGAAAACACGGTTTTCAACATTGAAAAAACGCACCGCCGACACGGTTTTTCATGGACACATCCGGTACATGAGGTATTGTCATATCAAGGTAAAGATGCTCCGATAACAATTTTTGCCGAGGGTGTACAGTTGAATCATCTCCCCGATAAAGAAAAATCCCGCAAGCAGTATCTGCCCCTTCTTGAACTGTCGGTAAAAGAAGCACCCGAGGATGACCGTAATATGCATTATCTCGGAAGAGAATACATGTATTACGGAAGATATGAAGAAGCAATATCCGTACTGGAAAAACATCTGTCCTTAAGAACTGCACTATGGAAAGATGAAAGATGTGCATCCATGAGATATATAGCAAAATGTCTTGAGGCAACAGGCAGAAAAAATGAAGCGTTCCTCCGTCTTCTTAGTGCCTGTGCCGAAGCCCCTTACATAAGAGAACCGTGGATGGACACAGCCGAATTTCTTTACAGAGAAAAAAACTGGCACGGAGTCATAACTTTCATAAACAAAGCATTGGAGATAACAGAGCTCCGCAACACTTACATCACCAACACAGAAAATCACAGAGACAAACCCTACGACCTTCTCTCCGTTGCTTATTACTATATCGGAGATAAAAAGAACGCAGAAGAAAATGCAAAAAAAGCATTGGAGTTTTCTCCCGATAATGAAAGGATAAAAGCAAACCTGAAACTTTATATATCCTGAAAATCGGTAAAATATGTTATAATAAAATTTTAGCAGCAAAAACACGGAGATGCTTCTTTTTCTGAAGCATCTCCGTAATATTATACATCATTTCTTATTATATCATCAAGAGTTTCCCGTTTTACCGCAACATAGTCTTTCCCGTCTGC
Organism: Oscillospiraceae bacterium; assembly: GCA_015065425.1. Taxonomy (GTDB): domain Bacteria; phylum Bacillota; class Clostridia; order Oscillospirales; family Acutalibacteraceae; genus RUG806. The sequence goes on along the minus strand of SVQH01000007.1, from coordinate 58,621 downwards.
TATCATTACAACTGCGGGTTTTCCGAGACGGTTGTAATTGGAGCTCATGGAGTAATTGTATGCTCCTGTTGTAAGCACTGCAATGATTTCGCCTCTTTTTATATCTGAGGGAAGGAAAATATTTTCCTGAATCAGGTCTCCGCTTTCACAGCATCTGCCTGCAAGAGTGCAGTGCATATCACACTGAGCTTCGGGGCGAAGAGCAGACATTACCGTATAATATGAGCCGTAAAGAGCATATCTCGGATTATCTGCCATACCGCCGTCTATTGAAACATAGTTCTTATAGCCGGGTATTCTTTTTACAGTACCTGCTGTATAAAGAGTAAGTCCTGCATCTGCAACTATGCTTCTTCCCGGTTCAAGACATATACGGGGCATGGGAATTGCCAGCTGAGCCACGGTCCTTTTTATAAAATCTGCAAGTCCCTTAATATTACTGTCAATGTCAATATAAGGATTTGCTTCTATATATCTCACACCGTAACCGCCGCCAAGATCGAGAATCTCTGCCGTATACCCGAGATTCTGTCTTACATGAGCTATAAACTCAAGCATGATTTCAGAACCTCTTATATATATTTCCGAGTCAAATATCTGAGAGCCTATATGGCAGTGGAAGCCTCTGAGATCTATATTGGGAAGTCCCAGCGTGGTCTTTGTTATTTCAAAAGCCTGTCCTGTTTCAATGGCGGAACCGAATTTTGAATCGACCTTTCCCGTATTCACAGCTTCATAAGTATGAGGGTCAATACCGGGAGTAAGTCTCAGAAGCACCTTCTGTTTTACACCCTTTTCACCTGCAATGGCACTTATTGAATATACTTCTTCAATATTATCGCAGACAAAATAACCGATACCGCTGTCTATAGCAAAGGCAATATCCTCATCAGTCTTGTTATTTGAATGAAAAAAAGCATTTCCGAGGTCAAAATCTGCCTTGAGTGCAGTATAAACTTCACCTGAAGATACAACGTCCGTTCCGAAGCCTTCTTCCTTGATTATTTCATAAAGCCTTTTGAAGGAACAGGCTTTACTGGCATAAAGACAAGCACTGTTTTCTCCGAAATATTTTTTCATGGCATTCATGTATACGCGGCAGTTATGTCTTATTCTGTTTTCATCCATGACATAAAGAGGAGTACCGTATTTTGCGGCAAGTTCCACACAGTCAAGTCCTGCGAAAGTAAGGTGACCGCAGGAGTTTACGGACAGGTTTTCACAAATCATAAAAAACTCCTTAATTTATATGATAATTAAAGCATCTTAGCTAACATTTCATCATAAGGCACAGCAGACATATCGGCGGGAGCAATATCAAAAACACTTTTGCAGCCGATAACACCTCTGCTTCTCATTTTATATATTGCCCTTGCATAACAGAGAATAACACTGGCAGTGAATTCAGGATTTGAATCAAGAGTAAGCTTATATTCAATTATTTCCTTATTTTCGCTGTCTTTTCCCGTGACACCTGTTCTTATAACACTGCCGCCGTGGGGAATTCCCTTGTGCTCTCTTTCCAGCTCTTCCTTCGTGATAAATGTGACGGTGGTATCATAATCGGCAAAATAGTTGGGCATGGTTTTTATTTCATTTTCAATTCTTCCAAGGTCGGCACCCTCTTTTGCAACGACAAAGCATTCACGGGTGTGCTTCTCTCTCGTGGTAAGCTCAGGATTTTCACCTGCACGCACGCGGTTCATTGCCTCCTCTACGGGAACCGTATACTGTCTTGCATCAAGAACCCCGTCTATTCTTCTTATGGCATCAGAATGTCCCTGACTTACTCCTCTGCCCCAGAAGGTATAGTCCTTACCCTGAGGAAGAATGGCAGAAGCCATAAGACGGTTGACGGAAAACATACCCGGATCCCAACCTGCGGAAATGAGTGCAATATTTCCGTTTTCTTTCGCCGCGGCATCGACATTTCTGAAATGCTCGGGGATTTTTGCATGGGTATCAAAAGAATCTATAACATTGAAATTCTTTGCAAGTTCGGGAGTCATTACGGGAAGGTCTGTTGCACTGCCGCCGCAGATGACAAGAACATCAATTCTGTCTTTATATTCAAGCACTTTGTCAGCTTTAACAACTTCCGCAGTCGGAGTAAGGATTTTTACAGAAGAAGGCTCTCTTCGTGTAAATACCGCAACAAGCTCGGCATCGGGATTCTGCATAATTGCACATTCGACACCTTTACCGAGATTTCCGTACCCGTATATACCTATTTTCATACTGAACACCTTATTTCAAAAAAATTTAACCTATAAGAGAACTCATATCATAAAGTCCCGGAGCTTTGCCGACAATAAAGTCTGCTGCAGCTATGGCACCTTCTGCAAAAAGAGTTCTTGAATGGGCTTCGTGTTTAAGAGTAACAGTTTCATAATCTGTTGAAACAATGACCTCATGAATACCCACGATATTACCGCGTCTTACGGCATGAACACCGATTTCATCGCTGTCCCGCTTTGCCATTCCCTGTCTTCCGAAAATAAACTTTGCGTTTTCTCTGACACTTTTTATGGCATTTGCAATCATGAGAGCGGTTCCGCTGGGAGCATCAAGCTTTCTGTTGTGATGTGTCTCAACTATTTCAATATCTGCCCCGGGGAGAGTCTTTGCGGCAAGTGTTGCCATGCGGCAGAGAAGAGCCACGCCCATAGACATATTTGCAGAGAAAAACACGGGGACAGATTCACTTGCCTTTCTGATTATCTCCTTTTCCTCATCCGTATGTCCCGTTGTGGAAACAACAAAGGGAAGAGAAGAAGCAACAGCATAATCGGCAACTGCTTTTATGGAAGCGTGATTGGAAAAATCGATTATGCAATCTGCTTTTTCTTTTATATCGGAAAAAGTTGTATAGCAAGGGATATCTCCGTCTTTGGGGTTGATGTCTACACCTGCAACCACTTCCGCATTCATATAACCGTTTCCTGTGACTTCAAGAACGGCTGCACCCATTCTTCCTGAAAAACCGTTAAGAATTATATTCATAATAAGACCTCTTTATCAAACATCCAGTCCTGCTTCTCTCATAAGTGCAAGAAGCTTCTTTTCATTTGCTTCTTCCATTGTTGTAAGAGGCAGACGGACATAATTTTCACCGTAGCCCATAGCGGCACAAGCAGCTTTTACGGGGATGGGGTTAACTTCACAGAAAAGTGCATTGATAAGTGCAAGATAATCAAGCTGCATTTTTGTACTGCCCTTGACATCTCCCTCAAAGAACTTTTTGCACATAAGAGAGGTTTCCTTGGGAAGAATGTTGGAGAGAACAGATATAACACCCTTTCCGCCGAGAGAAAGAATGGGAAGCACCTGGTCATCATTACCAGAATAAATATCAAGCTTTCCTCTTGTAAGAGAAGCCATTTCTGCTATCTGTGAAAGATTTCCCGAAGCTTCCTTAATACCTACAATGTTGGGATGCTCTGCAAGTGCAGCAGCAGTAGCGGGAAGAATATTACAGCCTGTACGGGAGGGAACATTATAAAGAATACAGGGCTTTGATGCAACATCTGCAACTACTTCAAAGGATTTTATAAGTCCCTTCTGGGTTGCCTTGTTATAATAAGGAGTTACAAGAAGCACTGCATCAGCACCTGCTTCACAGGCAAACTTTGTAAGGTCTATTGCATAATCAGTATCGTTTGAACCTGTACCTGCAATTACGGGCACTCTGCCTGCAACCTTATCAACTGCAAATTTTATGCACTCTCTGTGCTCTTCGTCGGTAAGTGTTGATGCTTCGCCTGTAGTGCCGCATGCAACTATGGCATCAATACCTTCTGCAATCTGCCATTCGATCATTCTGCCGAAGCTTTCATAATCAACTCCGTTTTCGTTGAGAGGGGTAATTATTGCCGTTGCAGCACCTGTAAATACTGTCTTTTTCATTATATTTTCCTCCGATATCAATATATACTGATTTACAAACAAAAAAATCAGCCGCCCGTTTTTTCGGACAGCAATACAATACTTGTGATGTAACATAAAAAACAGCCGTACAAAACGGCTATCATACATTACGAGAAAACTCAAAGTACAGATAGCTCTCCGCTGATAAAAGCGACAGCGCAGTGAATCTTATTCCACTTCGCCGGGAAAATCCACGCCTGAATCCCCCTCGGCGCCGATACCTTTCACATCTGCAACACCGCTGCGTTAACGGTTTACACAAAAGCTACTTTTTATCAAACGCACCTCTATCAATAGGTGTAGAATAGCACAGAAGAATAGCATTGTCAATATTTTATCACAAAAAAACACAGAGAAACGAAACTTTTCCCCGTGCTTTTAGCGTCAATATATATCTTCCCTTCTGTCAGAGAAAACATTTATGCTTTTTCTTATATCTTTGATAACATCCGTGTCACAGGAAACAAAAAGAATTTCTTCGCCGTCTCCCGCAGAATCGGTGTTACCGAGAGGGTCACAGACAAGAGAACTGCCGCCGTAAAGTGTATTGTAAGCCTCACCGCAGGAATTGCACAATAAAGCAAACATCTGATTCTCCACTGCTCTCGCTCTGAGAAGGATTTTCATCTGAGATATTCTTTCCTTCGGCCACTGAGCGGGAACAAAAATCACTTCAGCTCCCGAAAGTGCCGCTTTTCTTGCAAATTCGGGAAAACGCAGATCATAACATATCATTACAGCCGCTTTTATACCGTTTACGGTAAAAAGACAAATTCCGTCACCTGCAGAATAATACCTGTTTTCTTCCATGGGGGAAAACAGATGTGCTTTACTGTAAGAAGCGATATTATTCCCTTTATCATCAAAGACATAGCAGGTATTGAAAAATTTGCCGTCTTTTTTCTCCGTAACACTTCCGCCGACAATATTTACCTTGTATTCACGGCTGATTCTGCTGAGAAGTGCTTTTGTCTTTACCGCATTTTCATCTGCAGCATCATCAATATCATCCTTCGGGAAAAAACCTGTATTCCATGTTTCGGGAAGCATTATAACATCGGGGCGGTTTTGAGCCGCTTTTTCAAGAAGAGTACGGGCACGGCTGAAATTATATTCCGTGTCCCCCTCTTTTATTTTCATCTGTATCAATGCTGTTTTCATATCAAAGCTTATTTCGGATTATTTTTCCGCTTGTGGTCTTGGGAAGAGATTCCCTGAATTCAACTATTCTCGGATATTTGTAGGGAGCAGTATGCTTCTTGACATAATTCTGAATATCCTTTTTCAGTTCCTCGGAAGCCGCGGTTCCCTTGGTAAGAACAATGACAGCTTTTACCACCTGACCTCTCACCTCATCGGGAGCAGCAGTAACACCGCATTCGAGAACATAAGGCAGTTCCATAATGACATTTTCAATTTCAAAGGGACCGATACGATAGCCGGAAGACTTGATAACATCATCAATTCTGCCCACATACCAATAGAAGCCGTCCTCGTCCTTCCAAGCCATGTCACCGGTATGATACATACCGTCATGCCATACTTCATTTGTCTTTTCATCATCGAGATAATATCCCGTAAACAGACCGCAGGGCTTTTTATCCCCTGTTCTTACGATAATCTCACCGGGAACACCGACACCGCATGAATTTCCTTCAGTATCAACAATATCAATATCATATATGGGAACGGGTTTACCCATTGAGCCGATTTTATGGTTGGCTCCTACAAGGTTACCGATCATAAGAGTACTTTCAGACTGACCGAAGCCCTCCATAATACGAAGTCCCGTGAGTTTTTCAAGCTGTTTGAACACTTCGGGGTTGAGTGCTTCACCTGCAATGGTAGCATGCTCAACGGAAGACAGGTCGTATTTTGTAAGGTCCTCTTTTATAAGCATTCTGTACATAGTGGGAGGAGCACAGAATGTAGTGATGCGATATTTAGAGAACATGGGAAGAATATCCGCGGCATTGAAACGGTCAAAGTCATAAACAAAGGTTGCTGCTTCACTCATCCACTGACCGTAAAGCTTACCCCAGAGAGCTTTAGCCCAGCCCGTGTCGGAAATTGTAAAATGAAGTCCGTCAGGGTCTACCGAATGCCAGTATTTTGCAGTTACAAAATGGCCGAGAGCATATTTGAAATTATGTGCCGCAATTTTGGGATAACCTGTAGTACCCGAGGTAAAGAACATGAGCATAAGGTCACTTCCGCAGGGAGAGTCTTCCTTTCTTTCAAACTTTTCGCTGAAAAGCTCATATTCGGCATCAAAACTACGCCAACCTTCTTTTTCACCGTTGACAATTATTTTTGTTGTAAGAGTCGGAGCATCTGCAGCCGCTTTTTCTGCTTCATCTGCAGTATTTCCGTCAGCAGTACAGAGTATTGCACTGATTCCCGCAGCATTGAAACGGTAAGAGAAATCATGTTCAAGCAGCTGATTTGTAGCAGGAATGGCAACAGCACCTATTTTGTGAAGTCCCAGTATTGCAAACCAGAACTGATAATGTCGTTTGAGAACAAGAAGAACTCTGTCGCCCTTTTTGATGCCCAGAGACCTGAAGTAATTAGCACACTGATTTGATGCACGGCTGATATCAGAGAAAGTAAATCTTCTTTCGGTGTGGTCCTCTGAAATATGGAGCATGGCAAGTTTATCGGGCTTTTTGGCTGCAATTTCATCCACTATATCAAAGGCAAAATTGAAGTCTTCTTCATTCAGGAAACCCACCTTGACGGGAGTACCGTTTTCATTCTTCTGAACAGATACCCATTTGCGGTAAACTCTGTCTGTCTTTTCTTCTCCGATACGCTTGGGAGATACGGCAGTTTCTGCCTTCTGTGCAGAAAATTCGGGAATAGGTTCACCTGAAGGATTAAGAACAATGGCATAGAAAAGGCAGTCCTCATCACCGACGGCAGCCATACCGTGAGGAGAAGAAGAGTCATAATATATACTGTCTCCCTCATGGAGAATTTCCACATGTTCGCCGACCTGTACTTTAAGCGTACCTTTTATAACAATGTCACATTCCTGACCGTCATGGGTAGTAAGCTCAATATCCTTATTCTCATCGCCCTCGCCTTTTACCGAATGCACATAAAGGGGTTCTGCGATTCTGTTCTTGAAGGAAGCGGCAAGATTGTAATATGTCATGCCGTGAGCCTGTTCTATTCTCTGACCCTCGCCCTTTCTTGTGACCGTATAAGACGCAAGTGTGGGAGATGAACCCTGTATGATATCGGTAACATCGACATTAAAGGCAAGTGCACAACGGTATATAAATGCAAAGTTAAGATCATTTTTTCCCTCTTCGCATCTCATGTACTCGTCAACGGAAACACCTGTTTTCTGAGCCATTTCCACATAAGTATAACCGATAACTTCTCTGAGCTCCTTGATTCTTGCCGCCATTTCACGGATTTTGAAATCAAGACCTGTAATACTGTTACTCATAATTCCTCCTGTCGGGGCAACAAAAAAACGCCCCAAAGAAAAATTTCTTTGAGACGAGTAAAATTTACCCGCGGTACCACTCAAATTGCACTTACAGTGCCACTCAGGCTCTATTAAGCCTTATGCTTTTACGCAAGCCTTACGGGAGAGTTCTACGGCAGAACGCTTTCTTCTCTCCGGCTCGGAAGCTACAGACAATTTCCATTCACCGACAGCTCTCACCTACCGCTGTCTCTCTGAAGGCTTCACGGAAACATCCCTCTTCGTCATTGCCTTTATTGTCCGTATTTTAGCATCAATTTTCTTTCCTGTCAAGATTATTTAATTTATTCACTGTATAATTTTATCATCTTGCAATTATACTGTAAATAAAGTAATATATAATTACCAATAATACAGATGAGGTAATAATATGAGACTTGACAAATATCTCAAGGTTTCCCGCCTTGTAAAAAGAAGAACCGTTGCAAATGAACTTTGCGATGCAAAGCATGTTGAAGTAAACGGAAAAACCACCCGTGCTTCTTATGAAATAAAGGTCGGTGACATAATCGACATACAGATGGGTTCAAATCATATAAAGGCACGTGTTGTCACTGTAACAGAATACGCAACCAAGGAAAGTGCTTCTTCAATGTATGAGCTTTTATAATTTTTAAGGGAGAGAAGGTATAAGCATCCTGAAAGAAGGTGTTTTTATGGATGATTTCATTCGGAGAAACAATGAAAATAATGAAGATTTTTCATCACATGCCGCAAAAAACGAAATTCCCCTGTCAGACAGTACCGCGAAGAGAAACAACACTAAGGGACATATATCCGAAATAAAAAGCAGACCTGAAAAGCAAAAGGCGAAAATACCCTTCGGTGTTCTTGCAGTTTTTCTTGTAATCTGCATGACCCTAAGCACTCTTTCGGGTGCCGGCGGCTCACTTATGATGTTTATGCTGATAAAAAATACAAGCACTGCCGAGCCCTCACAAACACAGGAAGAATATGTAATTGAAGAAACAACGGCTGCTTTTGCGGGAGAGCTTCAGCCTGAAGAAATTCAGGAGCATGAGACCGAGCAGGTTTTTACTCCCGAAATGCTCGGCGAAGAGGAAGAAGAAACAACTGTTCCCGCTCTTTCAAAAGGAGACATATATTCTCAGGCTGTAGACAGTATCTTTGCCATAAAAGCCTCATGGAAACAGTATTACGACTCTTTCTTCGGCTCATATTACCGCCCTGCAGCATCAACGGGAACAGGCTTTGCTATCAACAGCACAGGATATATAATAACAAATTATCATGTAATTGAAAAAGCAGAAGAGCTTACCGTAACAGATTACAACGGAAAAAAATACACTGCAAAAGTTGTGGGAAGTGAACCGACAAACGATATTGCAATAATTCAAATAGATACCGCAACCGTCCCCGTGAATCTCGGAAACTCCTCCGAACTGAAGGTCGGAGATGATATAATGGTCATAGGCAATGCCTTAGGTGAGCTTTCCTATACCTTTACCGACGGGATAATAAGTCATCTGAGCCGTGCAGTTACAGTGGAGAGCGGAGAAACCATAAATATGTTCCAGACCAATGCCGCAATAAACAACGGTAATTCCGGAGGTCCTGTATACAATATGGACGGTGAGGTTGTAGGCATTGCAAGTGCAAAATATGCATCTGAACAGATTGAAGGACTCGGATTCTGCATTCCCGTAGATGACATAAAGAAGATTATAACCGACATAATAGTTTTCGGCCATGTTACGGGTAAAGCATCTCTCGGAGTAAGTCTTCAAACCGTGACTTCTTCCATGGCTTCAAGATATTCAATTCCAACGGGCTGTTATATAGTAGCTGTTGATACAAACAGCAGTGTATATAAGGCGGGACTCAGAAATGGTGACGTAATAACAAAGCTGGGACAAAATGACATATCATCCTGTGATGATGTAAAAAACGTTCTTGCAGATTTATCCTCGGGTGAACAGTTAAAAATCACTTACGTAAGACACGGAGAAAAGTCATCTGTTACGGTGCTTCTTGATGAATATACCCCTTCTGAACCCAGAACAAATTATTCAAATGTTTATGATTTCTGAAAAAAAGCTAAAAGAAAACCGACGGCATATACCGTCGGTTTTTCTTTACATAATATATTATGCAACTATTTTCTTACTGTTCTGCTGAAGGAGCTTCAGTAGCCTCTTCACCGCCGAGATCAAAACCGAGCTTAGCGAAAAGCTTCATGAATGCATCAAAAAGAGCACCAAGGAACTTAAGGAGAGCTGTAAAATCAAATCCTGACATTATTTTCACCTCGCAAATAAAGTTTCATTTCTGCAAAATTATTCGTTTGCAGCTGTTGTTTCTTCGCCGCCGAGAGCATCACCGATATCGCCGAGAATATCGCCGAAAACGAATTCACCGCCGAGGAATTCTGCAAGAGCTGCAAAGAAATCAGTAAGGAAATCGATAAAAGCCTTTATCAAATCTTCCATGTAGTACACCTCTTTTCTTTAATGAGATATAAAAAACCATAAAATGATTTTTTTGAATCATGCAGTAGTTTCTTCTTCGGGAGCAGTTGTTTCTTCATCAGCAAAAAGCTTGATGCCGAGCTTGTCAAAGAAATTAACGATAATATCAATTAAACGCTGAAAAAGAGCCATCCAATCGTCAATGGAGAAAGAGAAATCTATAATCATAATTTTCACCTCTTCTGTTTTATTAAATGATTATGCACCTACAACAGGATCATCTGTTGCGGATTCTGTGGGATAACCGTCATATTCGCCGTCCTCGGGGAGAACGAGAATGCCGAGCCAAGCAAACATTTTCTTGATTGCACCGAGTAATTTTTCAATAAAATCAAGGATCTGTTCTACAGAAATACCTAAGATGGGACCTTCCATTTATTAGCACCTTCCTTTCAAAAATTGGGTATTAATTCAGTATCATCATATCATAATCAAAAAAACAACACAAGAGAAATTTTAAATTTAAGTTTTATGGACTTCAAAATTTACATAAATAACACAATTGTGTAATATTTCATATAAATCCACATTATTATTTTTGCAATGTAGTATATTATATATGTATTTTATCACTGTATTGTTAAAAAAATGTTTCAGACTAAAAAAACGGAGCTTCCGAAAAAAGAAAACTCCGTTCCGATATTATTAAAGTACTTTGGAAAGGAAATCCTTGAGTCTGGCACTTTTCGGTGATGAAAATATTTCTTCGGGACTGCCTGTCTCTACAATTTTTCCTTCGTCCATAAAGATAACTCTGTCTGCAACTTCTTTTGCAAAGCCCATTTCATGCGTTACCACAACCATGGTCATTCCGTCTTTTGCAAGAGATTTCATAACATCAAGAACCTCTCCGACCATTTCGGGGTCAAGTGCGGATGTTGGCTCGTCGAAAAGCATTACTTCGGGCTCCATACAAAGTGCACGGACAATGGCAACTCTCTGCTTCTGACCGCCTGAAAGCTGTGAAGGATATGCACCTGCTCTGTCATCAAGTCCAACCTTCTTAAGAAGTGACATTGCTTTTTCCCTTGCTTCAGCTTTACTCTTATGAAGAAGCTGAACGGGAGCGATGGTCATATTCTTCAATATATTCATATTATTGAAAAGATTGAAATGCTGGAAAACCATTCCCATCTTCTGTCTGTGAACATTTATATTCACCTTTTTATTGGTAATATCAACATTATTGAAAAGTATTTTTCCTGCAGTAGGAAGCTCAAGCAGATTGAGTGAACGCAGAAGTGTTGACTTACCGCTTCCGGACGGACCGATGATAACAACAACTTCTCCTCTTCTTATATCAACATCCACACCGTCAAGAGCCTTGACCTTCCCGCCGAAATAATGCTTTTTAAGCCCTTGTACCTGAATAATATTATCAGCGTTCATTACGGCGAAGCCTCCTTTCAATTGCAGTAAATACATTTGTAAGCACCACAACAGTCACAAGATATATTATCGCAACTGCAATAAGGGGCATAAATGCTTCAAAGACTCTGCCTCTAATAAGGTCACCTGCTTTTGTAAGATCCATGATACCTACATAACCTGCAACAGATGTCTCTTTAAGGAGAGCAATAACTTCATTGAGAAGGGTGGGAAGAGAAGATTTTACAGCCTGCGGAATAATTATATTCTTCATTGTCTGTATATAATTAAAGCCCAGGGAACGTCCCGCTTCAAACTGTCCGTTGTCTACAGACATTATACCACCGCGGAAAATTTCGGCAACATAAGCGGAAGAGTTGAATCCGAAACCGATAATTGCAATTAGAACGTCATTCTTCTGTGAAACAAGAATAACAAAATACCATATCATAAGCTGAACTACGACAGGAATACCGCGTATGACAGTTATGTACACTTTTGCAAGAAAATTAACAATTCTGAGTGACCAGTAACCTATTCCGCCACGCATTTTAAGAGATTCCGCATTCTTATCATAAGATGAACGTACAGCTGCAAGTATCACTCCGAAAAAAAGTCCGATAACAATAGCAAATACCGTAATTACTATTGAATTACGAAAGCCTTCCACAAGCCACTTCCATCTGTCTCCGTCAATAAAACACAGGACAAATGTGTCTTTCAGATCAAGTAACCATGACATCAGAGCATCCAAATTTCAGCCCTCCTTAAAAGCTAAAGAAAAGAGGACGGGGTTGATTCCGTCCTCGGATCCGTAAACTAAAAATTTAATACGATTTTACTTATGCAGCTGCTTCTGTTGTTTCTTCTGCTGTATCATCTGCTGCAGGAATGTATTTGTCAATAATGGAAGCTACAGTGCCGTCAGCGGTGAGTTCTGCAAGAGCATTATTAACAGCGTTAAGAAGAGCTGTGTTTTCCTTATTAATAGCAATAGCATAGTTTTCAAGTGTCCATTCACCGTCAAGGATCTTAAGACCTTCATTGGCAGCTACGAAGCTCTTTGCGGGTTCGTTGTCAATGATAACAGCGTCAACCTTACCTGTCTTAAGAGCCTGAACAGCATCTGCACCAGTCTTATAACGAACTACATTTTCTGCACCGTATCCGCCTTTTTCAACGGTATCGGAAGCATAGATATCACCTGTTGTATCCTGCTGAACACCGAATGTCATTGTTCCGTCACCCTTGAGGTCATCAAGAGAAGCAATAGCGGAATCTTCAGCAACGATAACAACCTGAATACCTGTAGCATAGGAGGTTGAGAAATTAACACTTTCAAGTCTTTCATCGGTAACGGTCATACCAGCCATACCCATGTCGAACTTACCTGTCTGAACGCCGCCTACGATAGAGCCGAATTCAACGTCCTTGATTTCAAGAGTAAGACCGAGCTTTTCAGCAATTTTGCCTGCGATTTCAACGTCGATACCTGCAAAATCATCGCCTTCCTTGTACTCATAGGGAGGGAATGCTGCGTTTGTAGCCATTACAAGAACGCCGTCGGTAGCAGTAAGGGAATCTGCTGCACCTGTTGTTGTTTCATCTGTACCTGCTGTTGTTTCTTCTCCTGCACCGCCGCAAGCAGCAAAACAGCCGATTACGAGAACGAGAGCAGCGAGAACTGCAATAATTTTTTTCATTGTTTGTTCCTCCGATAAAATTTTTTATTTGCGTGGTAAAATATACCACCATAAGAAATAAAATGCAAGTATTTTTGCATAAATATTTGCAACTTTGTGAAAAATACCCTGCACATAACCATGGCAGAGCCTTCTTTTATGCATAATGTTATACAACTTTTAATAAATATTCACGATACAAACTTGGCATACCTTAAATATACAATTTATGCGTATAAACATTCACAAGATATGCATTCATAAAAACGCCTGATAAAAACAAAGTGCGGAAGTTTCCCTCCGCACAGTTGTTTGTTTTTCAGACTGCGATTAAGCAGCAGCTTCTGTTGTTTCGTCAGCAGCAGCTTCTGTTGTTTCGTCAGCAACAGCTTCTGTTGTTTCATCAGCAGCAGCTTCTGTTGTCTCGTCAGCAGCAGCTTCTGTTGTTTCATCAGCAGCAGCTTCTGTTGTTTCATCAGCAGCAGCTGTTGTTGTTTCGTCAGCAGCTGTTGTTTCTTCGTTACCACCGCAAGCAGCGAAAGCGCCAACAACGAGAACGAGAGTTAAAAGAACAGCGAATAACTTTTTCATAGTTAATTCCTCCAAATGTTTTTTTGATATGTTTTGTGTCTGAACACAAGTGGAACTATACCACTCATTGTAAAAAAAAGCAAGTGTTTTGTAATAATTGTCATAAACTTTGTTAATTGTATTGGATTTTAATTCCTGTTTTTTCGAAAAACTATGCAGTTTAACAGCAAATATTACAAAGATTACAGCACTTTTGTAACCAATTTGCACAAACGACCTTCTTCAGGCAGTTTTTTTCCTTTTCGCTATATAAATACAAATATACTATATTATTTTCATTATATTACAAAGCACAACAATAATTTCAATGCACTTTTCAAGAGTGATTGACAAAGAAAAAAAATAAGTGTATTCTAAACATATAAACGGTAAGGAGAAAAAAACAATGAAATTTTCTGTAAAAAATACTGCGGCATTACTTATTTCCCTCTGTGTACTCCTTGTATGTTTTACCTCCTGCGGTAATACCGGCGGCACAGGTGAGACATCACAGTATAAAATAGGTATATGTCAGTTTATTGAGCATGAAGCTGTAGATAAAGCAACAAGTGGCTTCAAAGCAGCCCTCACGGAAAAACTCGGTGAAGAAGTAACCTTTGATTACAAGAATGCCACAGGCGAAAAAATGAATGCTCAAAGCATCTGTTCCGCCTTTGCTGCCGATAAATATGACCTTATCTTTGCAAATTCCACCAATGCACTCTCCGCTGCGGCAGAAGCAACCTCCGAAATTCCCATAGTCGGCTGTTCGGTAACGGATTTCGCTTCCACTCTCGGCATTACCGATTTTACGGGAAAAACAGGATTTAACGTAACCGGATGCTCGGATATACTTCCTCTTGAAAAGCAGGCAGAGGTAATAAATGAGCTTTTCCCCGAAAAGGGCAAGGTCGGAATTCTTTACTGCTCCAGTGAGACAAATTCAAAATATCAGGCTGATGAAATAACAAAGCATCTCATTGCTTCAGGCTTCACCTGCGAAAACTACACCTTTGTTGACACCACGGATGTAACCCTTGTCACACAGAAGGCCGCCGATGAATGCGATATTATCTACACCCCCACCGATAACACCGTAGCATCTAACACAAATGCAATAAATAACATCCTTGAACCTGCAAAAATCCCGCTTGTTGCAGGAAATATAGATGTTGCCGTCGGTTGCGGAATTGCTACCGTAGGTATAGATTATTATGACCTCGGATATGAAGCAGGTCTCATGGCTTATGAAATATTAAAAGAAGGAAATAACCCCGGTGAAATGGAAATCAGATATGCCGATGAGTATTTCAAGAAATATGTCCCCGAAAGAACATCACTTCTTGATATAAATGTTCCCGAAGGATATACCCCCATTGAAGAATAATCTTACAAGAAAGCAAAAAACATAAAAACAGCAGGCTTAAATCTACTTATACGATAAAAGTAGACTTAAGCCTGTATTTTTTGTTTTACTCTGACGAATATAACTGCCGGGAAAAACTGCCTTTTTTACTTCAGCGAAGCTTATTCAAGAATAAGGGTTGCATTATATTCATCTACGCCATAGTGACCGATGCAGTTTTTGAGCATATCCTTGATATCTGCCTTTTTTCCGTTGATTTTAACGGCATTTCCCGCAACAGCGAGAATGGGGTCAAATCTGCCGAGAATTCCCATAAAAGCATCATATTCGGGAGTACCGTATACATAAGGTGCATTACCCGCAAATACATTTCTTACTATCTCCGTAAGAAAATCCCTGAGAGATCTGTCCATTATACTTTCATCACATCTAACAAACAACTTCTTACAAGCAGAGCCTACTGTTGCCGTATTAAGAGAAGCACCAAAGAATTCAAGAACTTTTTTAAGCATGGGATTTTCGGGAAGCCTGAGTTTTCGCATAAGTCTTTCAGGGTCATCAGCCATACAGTCAAGATATGTATTTATCATCATGTCAAACTGTCTTCTGAAATATTCTTCAGTGGTAAGTCCCTCCATATCCCACTCGAAATCGGGAACAGAGATGGATTCTATTTTTACGGTGGATTTACTCTGAATTTCCACAAGTCTCATATATGCAGGACAACCTATGAGGGAACCTGTGCATACGTCCCAGAAACGGTTCCCCTTGTCCGAAAGCTTCATTTTTATGCTCTGATTGTGCATGTGACCCGTAAAAGCAAGATGTACACCTTCATCAGCAAGCATGGAAGTGATATTATCCGCATTGGGCATCACTGCATCTCCTACAAGTCCGAATATGGGGCAGGCAGGCAGAAGAGGATAATGGTTCATACAAAACATCATCTGTCCGTCTTCTCTTGCTTTTTTTGTCTGCTGCAATATCCACTCTATCTGTGAGGCAGTATATGTTTTTTTATTGACCTTGTCTCCGTCGTTATTAAGTGCAAGAAGCCTTATACCGTCAGAGAGCTGTGCAACATAAGAAAGAGAGTCTCTGTGCACGGAAATGGCATCCGAAAAACCGAATTCATAATAAAGCTCAAAAAGCTCTTCTCTTTTTGTTCCTTCGGGTTCAAGCCTTCCCGTATCATCAAAGGCAAAGGGATGCTCATTACAATCGTGTCCCGCCGTAATGACATAAATTCTCTTTCCTCGGCCTTTAAGCTTTTTCAACAATTCGATAAATTCAAAGTGGCTTTCCTTTTCGCCGTTGAAGCTGAGATCCCCTGCAATAAGCACAGTATCCGCGTCGGTTGAATCTCCAAGCCATTTAAAAGCAGCTTTATTGATGGCTTCTGTCTCAGCAAAGCATTTCTGTTCAAACTGCATAAAATTATCATATTCTTTGCCGTGACAGCCGAGCTTTGATGCAAAATAATGGGTATCTGTTATCAGATAAAACTTAAATGGATTCATGGTCAGTCACCTCTATGATTCTGAAGTTTTCCGGGTGTCTCTCTTTTGCTTCAGGCTCTTCAGCCTTTTTTCCGACTGCTATTGAAATCACAAAACGGAAATCTTCAGGGATGTCAAATATCTTTTTCCACTTATCGCCTTCAGGGGCATCAAGAAGTGCACCTATACTTCCTATTATACAGGAACCAAGTCCCATTCCCTGTGCAGCAATGGCAATATTTTCCACCATAATTCCTGAGTTCATATCATCCTTTGTCTCGGCATAGATAAAAAACATTGCGGGGGCACCCTGATAAACGGGATTCACATCCCAACGGGTGTAAGCAGGTGTATCCCATCCCACTTTGTTCTTAAAATCCGTATTGAGCTCGTCAAGTACTCTTTTGTCGGTAAGCACTCTTACATGACATGGCTGTGAATTTCTTCCGCTGGGTGCCCACATGGCACAGTCGAGTAAGAGCTGAAGCGTTTCCCTATCAAGTGCATCGGGAGCAAATGAACGTATGGTTCTTCTTTCAAGAATTGCCTTTATAACTTCATTATTACACATCATCTGTTGTTCGCCACCTTTGTATAATACTCGCTGACAAGTCCGGGGTCTCTTACGGACTGATAAGCGTTACACATAATATTGATTTTTGACTGCAGAGGTTCTTCACTGATATCAACAAGACATTCGCTTCTCATTTCAGAAAAAATAACGGGATCTGTAAGAATATTTACCCTGTAAACAAGATAAACATAGTCATTATATTGAAATACGGAAGCCTTTCCCTCACTTATTTCTTTTACTTTATTAAAAAATAATGATGAAAACCTGTGGTCATCTTCTTTTATGGCAAGAGTTTCAAAACTCTGCTCGGTAAGAGGGAATTCTTCCGATATGCTGATGAATGCACTGTCAACACCGTAAGAGGAATTGGAGGAAGACACACCTGAATTATAAAGCACATTGAGCCTTGTTATGTCATTCTCAGACAGAGGCACTGCATTTCCGTATACATCCGTATCCGTAAGCGGTGTACGGACATATCTGAATGCAACATACTTTTCGGCAAGCACTCCTCTGAGAACAGCATCAGATATTTCATCAGTTCCTCCCTTATCAAAGAAAAAAAGTCTGAGTTTTTCTATATATTCTTCACTTGTTCTGATTTTATGGAAGGTTTCTTTACTGACACCGATACTTTTATAATGCTCTTCATAAAGATTCCACAAGGCTGCCGTTTCATCAGAAAGTTCAGCTTTTTCACCTTCTGAAAGAGAAAGACCGTATGCAGTAAAAGTGGAATTTACCGCAACATATCTTATGCATCTGTAGGTAGCCTCAGTTATTCTCCCGTCCTTACTGCCGCCCGTGAGAGCATCCCCCCAGACAGTATCAAGATAATACCTGAATATTTCTGCGTCTATGGGTGTACCATTTACAGTAAGAGGACTTCCCTCCGTTTCACTGCCTTTACAGGATGAAAAGCACAGTGCCGTTAATATAAAAACCAAAAATACGGATATGACTTTTTTCATTTTTGCCTCCGGAATATACTTTATCTCATTATAGTTTAATTTGCCGCTGATTTCAACCACTAACTTGACTACATATAAATTTTATGGTATATATATAATGAGGTGTTTTAGTGTGTTTGAAAAAATCCTTGTAACTCTGCTTAAATCGGCAAGTGCCGTTGCTTATGTGTTTCTGATGGCATTGCTTTTCGCGTTCCCCATAAATTTTGCCGTTCATGCATTCCTTCCGCCTGTTCTTGTTACTGATGATGTAAAAGAAACGGTAATTGAAAGTGATGACGAATTTATTTCATCCTCAGGCGAATCGGCTGACGATTGGAAAAGAATAGATTATAGTATAACCGCTCACAGCGGCTGGGCATCCCCTTACGAATATCTCATTGAAGAGTTTACCGTAAAAAATGAGGAAATACTTTCTTTTGCGGAAGATTATAAAGTTTTTCTCGATGAACCCTCGTCATTTACAAAAGATGCTTCTGACGAAATGATGATATCTCTTTACATCAAAACTTCCGAGGATATAGATACGGAAAAACTCTCTTCGGAAACTGAATTCAAAGCAAAGGTTTACGAAAAGAATTTTGCCCAGTTCAAAGTAAAATACGGCAACGGAAAACTCTGGAAATAACAGGAAAAAAATATAACGACTCTTGTATCGTTTTTTACGGAACAAGGGTCGTTTTTCTGTATATTCAACATATTATCTACAGTTTTTTCTGTCTGAGTATTCCGGTGTAAAGGCCGTCAATGCAATATCCTGCAGCTACATAGCCTTTTTCGGTATAATATTCTTCAAGTTTTTTGTTGTCATCAGCTGAATCAAGACGGAAATATTCTTTCCCCTGTAATTTTGCATATTCTTCCGCAAGCTGAAGAAATACTGCACCGGTACCTTTTTTGTCGGGAGGGACGGCAAAATTATGAAGATAAAAAGCACTTGTATTCCCGGCATCCGGCACACCGTCCCAGCGTTCATCTTCGCTTTTAAGCACAGCAGCAGCCGATATGTCCCCTGTAGCAATTTCTTCAAGGACAAAAACCTCTCCGTTTTTTCTTTTTTCTTCGTAATAAGACACAGGATATACCTCGTCATATTTTGTCACATTCCACTGTTTTATGCCCACTCGGTCCATCCATTTCATCCTGCCGATTATAATATCGAACATAACGGGAATTTCTTCCTGCCTTATTTTTCTGAATATATATTTTTCTTTCATTTTCTCTTTCCGTCCCTATTGATACTGCTTACAAGGGCATTTATGCTGTTGAGAACATCCTTTTTATCGGCACTCCATAAGGGAGAGACCAAGGTCTTTTTATTTCCGTCTCCGGTAAGCCTGTGAACCGCCATATTTTCGGGAATCATGGGAAGAAGCTCTCCCAGGATATTCAGATATTCCTCCTTTGTAAGAGTCCTTACCTTTCCGTTCACATACTCATTATAAAGGTCACTGTCCTTCAGTACATGAAGCAGTTGAAGCTTCACCCCGTCACTTTTGTTGTCGATTACAAACTGCAGTGTACCCCGTATATCCTCTGTACTCTCACCGGGAAGACCGATTATTATATGGCTTATTACATATATTCCCTTTTCGTGAAGGCGTTTTACGGCATCGGTATACTCTTCGTTGGGATATCCTCTTCTTATATACCGTACACTTTCCTCTTTTACCGTCTGTAGCCCCAATTCCACCCATACGGGCTTTATTTTATTTATCTCTCCTAAAAGCTCTACTGTGCTCTCAGGCAGACAGTCAGGACGGGTTGCAACGGACAACACGTCAATATCGGGGTGATTTACCGCAGAATAAAACAGTTTCCTCAATTTATCTTCAGGTGCATAAGTAGAAGTAAAGCTCTGAAAATATGCAATATATCCGCCGTTTTTGTTTTTATGTTCAACTCTCTTTTTTGCTCTTTCTATCTGAGAAGAAATATCTTTTCCGCCCTCGGAAAAATCTCCCGAGCCCATTGAGGAACAAAAAATACAGCCACCCGTCCCCTTCGTTCCGTCACGATTGGGACAGGTAAATCCACCGTCAAGAGACAGTTTATACAGCTTTTTGCCGAATGCTTCACGGCAATAATCATTCATGGTTTTCATAAACACATTTATTTATGATATGATTCACCGCTGTTTATCTTATATCCGCGGTAAATCTGTTCAAGAAGCATTATTCTTGCAAGTCTGTGAGGAAAGGTCATTTTTGACATGGAAAGTCTTATATCTGAACGGTTTTTTACTTTTTCGGAAAGTCCGTAGGAACCGCCTATGATAAATACTATATGTGAAACACCTGAAAGTGCCGTGTCCGATAACAGTTTTGCCGTATCCTCAGAGGAAAAAAGCTTTCCCTCAATACAAAGAGTCACTACTTTTGAAGCAGAGGGAATCTTTTTAAGTATTTCCTCTCCCTCTTTTTCAAGAACGGCATTTATTTCGCTTTTCTTTGGATTCTCGGGAAGAACTCCTGCCTTTATTTCAATTATATTGACTTTTGCATAAGATTTAAGGCGTTTCATATACTCATCGGATGCCATTTCAAAAAATGCATCCTTAAGCTTTCCCACGCAAATCAAAGTTACACTCTGCATATTACCTCTTAAAATGTAATGAATTTTTCCATACTGCCTACGGGAGCCACTTCAAGAAGATAGTCCTTTCCAAGCTGTGCACCCGTGTGTTTCAATGCCGCATTTGTGCATGAAAATGCTCTGTCGGGCGTATTATTCTCACGGCTGAGATGTCCGAGAACAAAACGGCGTACACCCATTGAGAGCAGTTCTCTCGCAGTATCAGCACACATAGGATTTGATATATGCCCCAAATGAGACCTTATTCTTGCTTTAAGGCTCAGAGAATATGGTCCGAAATCAAGAAGGGTTTCATCATAATTTGATTCAAGAAGCACAAGATCGCAAGTGCCGAGTCTTCTGAGCATTTCACCTGTGATTTTACCGGTATCGGTGCATATTCCCACTTTTCTGTCGGGAAGCTCTATTATGTATCCGCAGCTCTCTTTTGAATCGTGAGAGGTATGAAAATATGATATATGCATATCCTCAATACTTACTCCGTCTTCATGAAGCTTCTCATAGGGAAATTTTCCCGTAAGCACGCCTTTTTTCTCAAGTCCCGAAAGAGTTCCTCCGGTTGCATAAACAGGAATATTTCTCTTTCCGGCAAAAATTCTCAGAGCACCGATGTGATCATCATGCTCATGAGTTACGAAAATTGCTTTTACGGCATCGGGAGATATCCCCGATTTTTCCATTGACAGCAAAAGCTGTTTGTTGTTTGTTCCCGCATCTATGAGAACTCCGTGGGAAGCAGTTCCCACAAAAGCGGAATTTCCCGAAGATGAAGAACAAAGTGTGCAGAATCTTGCCATATTTTTATACCTTTATATATTATCTTTGGGAGAAGTGGTATAAAACCATATCTCACCCTTTTTCATTGAATTATAGAATGTAAAACCGCCCTCAAGTCCGTTTCCGTCGCCTCTTTTTATGTCACCCGTAAGAGGATTTCTGAAGACATAGCGAAGCCCGGGAATGATAAAGGGATATATATTGATATGCGACTGCTCTGCAGCTTGTGTACGGATAACCTCAATAAAACCGCTGTTATCGGAAGGGTCATGGAACTGAACGGCATACCAGCCGCTGTCTTCGTCTGTCAGCTTATAAAAATCTGAACGAAGCTCATATTCAGCCGCTTTTCTCCACAACGGAAGCATTTTCCTTGCACTGTTAAAAGGGGCTTCGTTTTCATAGTAATCATGACATACGGTTATTGCAGGAGTCATTGCACAAAGATATGCAAATTCGTCCGTATTACGCTTATTTTTCAGCCGTTCATCAAAATATCTTGCATGAGCACGGAAATAAGGGATATATGAAAACATCTCATAATAATGGAATATTCTCTTCTGAGGGTCATCAATGTGCATATCGGTATACTGCAGCGGGATACTTCTTCTGAGAAGGTCCATTTCATTTCTCGTACCGCCTGCCGCACAGTTATCAATGACAAGCCCCGGATTTCTGCGTCTTAATTCATCATAAAGACGGATAAGTGCCTGCATGTGAAGGTTTTCCATTGCACCTTCTCTGTCCTCCCCCTCATTTTCTTCAAAATATCTGTCGGGAGTGAAATTGAAATCCTGTCTGTATATATCTATTCCGCCTGTTTTTATGTGAGCATCAAGAAGATTAAGTACAAAGTCAAAGCATTCGGGATTTGAATAGTCAAGCAAACGGCATTTTTCTTCTTCGCCGTCTTCATTATGTGCCTTGAGACACCACTCGGGATGGATGTAATCAAGCTTTGAGCCTGCCATTACTCTTTCAGGTTCAAACCAGACAAGAAGTCCTATGTCATTTTCATGAAGCTTTTCAGATATGGGTCTGAATCCGTCGGGAAGCTGTTCGGGGTTGGGAGTCCAGTCCCCTACATTCCACCATTCATGGTCACACGGATACCAGCCTGCATCTATCCACCACCCGTCAGGCTTCAGGCCTCTTTTTAGATAAGTGTCAATACCCTCAAACTGATTTTCCGTGGTAATCCCCTCAAATTCAGCGTAACCGCCTATTCTGTGGGTATGTAAAAACATCAGAGGCTCAATCTTTTTGCCGTTTTTCCCCGTGGGAAGAATGTGTTTAATAAAGAACCTTCTCCATATATTAATACCTCTTGCATCATTACCTTTATAAAACAAAGCGGTAAGATTTGGAGTTCTGATACTTTCTGCAGGGCGTATTTTCATCCGGCATCTTGCCTGAGAAAGAGTAAACTTTACTCCGCCTTCACAAGGGGTAAATACCATTTTCCATTTACCGGGCCAGCCTATACCGAATATTACACTGTATTCGGAAAAAGATAGTGTCATAAACGGAGATGCCCCGTCTGCACCTCTGCAGAAATCGGGAGATACGGTGATTTCTTCATCCACGGCTTTTTTCGCCAACCGCTTGAAGACATTATCATTTCTCGTGTCCCCGGTTCCCGTTACAAGGTACGGTTCACTTCCCTTAAGAACTGTGCTGATTGCGAAATCCGAAAGTATTTCAGAATCGTTTTTGCCGAAATTTGTCATATCGGCACCCCATTCCGACACAGGGAAATCCGCATATCTTGTCTCTCTTACATTGAGTATAATACCTTTTGAAGCAACCGCAGTAATTTCTGTCACATCTACCGTGCTGTCCGAAGTAAAATGCCTTACCGAGGGTCTGAGTTCATCACTTATTCCCTCACTCTTAAACCCGTCAAAGCTGAATGAAACGGGAGTTTTTTCCGCAGAAGAAAAACCGAGCATTTTATTTCTCAATAACATTTCGCTTTTCATCATATCATCTCTTTTACTGAAATTGTCCCGGGAATGCTTATCAGAATTTTCCGCCCTGTTTCGCTCCTCCGAGTTTTCCGGAAGAACCGAGTTTTCCGCCCTTTGAGCCCTTTGCACCCTTAGATGCAAAGTTTCTGAGAATGTCGGAATCAAAGGAAAATTCTATAGCATCCTCTTCCCTTGTTCTTCTGAGTGCAAGCTCTATCATTGCATCAAGCACCACCGAATATTTCACTCCGAGAGGTGCCCAGAGATAGAAGGATAAAGAGCCGGGAATAGTATTTATCTCATTGAGATATACTTTGTTTGTGGCTCTGTCTATCATGAAGTCTATTCTTGAAAGACCGTTGCAGCCGAGAACCGTATATGCTTTTACTGCAAGGGAGCGTATATATGCTCTTGTCTCATCCGTCATATTGGGAGGGATAAGTCTTGAAAGACTTGCCATTCCCGCGGCAGCCTTTGCAGGTCTCGCGGTTTTTATACGTGAAAGCTTTACTGCATCAAATTTCTGAAGAGGAGTATCATAATCATATTTAAGCACACTCTCGCCTTTTCTGACTATTCTTCCGTCTTCACTTACGTTTATTGAAACATCCCCTGCAAGCTCATTTTTAATATCCATGGGATTGTTTATGATATCATCAATACCTTTTTTAAGTTCAGCCGCTTCCTCTCCCGTAAGTGCCCCCTTCTGATATTTTGCCGTATAGTCAAGGATTTTACCGAAGCTTATGGGCTGTTCAAGCTCGGATGCCTCTGCATTTTCACTGTTTCCGAGCACGGAACAGTTTATTTCGGTAAGCTCGGTTATTGCCTTTTCGACCAGCACAACCGTGGCATATCTGAAGGCATTTTCAAGAGAATCAAAAAGTTCATTTTTATCAGAAGCAAGGCTAATACCGACTGAAGAACCGAGATTTACGGGTTTTACAACAACGGGGTACCCTATTTTTTCTTCGCATTTTTTTATCATGCCTTCGGGGTCTGAAAAGTCGGAAGCAATAAATCTTATACAGTCAAGAACGGGAATTCCGTTATCTTTAAGCACCGTTTTCATGACATATTTATCCATTCCCACAGCCGAAGCGGTAACATCACAGCCGACATAAGGTACCCCCGTAAGCTTGAGATACCCCTGAAGAGTACCGTCCTCAACATTTGTCCCGTGAACTATGGGGAAAGCCACGTCAATTTCGGAAATAACACTGCTTCCCGTTTTTTTGAAGGGATAACACATAAGCTTTACTCTGCCGTCAACATTCATGAGAATACAACGGGTACTCTTTTTTATAAGTGCGGGAATGTTTGAGTATTCTTCAATACATGAGCACTCAAAGCTTGTATAAAACTCATTTTCTTTTGTAATATAAACGGGAATAACTTCATATTTATCGGCAGGAATGGAGGCTATTGCCTGCAGTGCTGAAATAACAGAAACTTCGTGTTCAACACTCTTTCCGCCGAAAAAGACACCAACTTTGATTTTCATCATTATTCCCCCTTCTTAATAGTTGTCGGGAAGGTCATTTTCAAGGAGAATGATCTTCTTTTTATCGGTTTTCATTGCATAGAGAGTCTTCATAGCTTCCGTAAATTCCTCGAAAACAAGAAGCTTATCAGCAGGGAATTTACGGCTTTCAATACCTTCTTTTATGGGAAGGGTCTGTTTTTTACCGATAAGAACTATTCTGTCACAGCATTCTGCGGCAAATTCACCGAATTCTTTGTTGAGTTTATATTCTTCACTGCCCAGTTCTACCATACCGGGAGTAACAAGTATACGCTCTCCGTCCATTTGTCTCAGGGTAGCCAATGCGGCACGGCAACCTGCAGGATTTGAATTGAAAGCATCATCGATTATAGTCACTTCACCCTTATTTACTATCTGCATACGGTGAGGTACCGCATCAATTCTGCGTACATATCTTTTCATTTCGCTCATGGGCATCCCAAAACCGTTTGCGGCAGCCACAGCAGCAGTAATATTTACCACATTGTGAGAACCGAGAAGCTTGGTATCAAAATCATATACTTCTCCGTCAGGAGCTTTTACCTTGAAGGAAGTGCCTGTTACAGATATTTTTTCATCAAATGCATAATAATCGCAGTCAGGCGTGGTTCCGTAAGATATATAGTCTCTCTTCGGAAGATTCTTTCTTATAACTTCATTATCAAAATTGAGATAAAGTCTTCCCTCTGAAGGCAGTGCATCTGCAAGTTCATACTTTGTCTTTATGATATTCTCTTTTGAGCCAAAGGATTCAAGGTGCTGTTCACCGAGGGCAGTTATAATACCGTGCTTCGGATGAACGATATCGCACAACTCTTTTATGTCACCGACCCATTTTGCACCCATTTCACAGAGAAATATCTTATGAACCGCCTTAAGGGATTTTCTTATGGTAATGACAATACCCATGGGAGTATTGAAGCTTGAAGGAGTGACAAGAGTATCCGTCCATGCACGGAGAATGGTATAAAGATAAAACTTTACGCTTGTTTTTCCGTAAGAACCCGTAATACCGATAGTTTCGAGTTCAGGCATCATTTTAAGCATTTTCTTCGCATCATTGAGATAATATCTGTTGACGGATTTTTCAACGGGTTTATTTATCACATTAGCAACTATCGGAACAAAAGGTGTCAGTGCCACCGAGAGACCTACAACAAGGAAGGCTGTATTTTTACTGTCAGTTGTAAGACAGTATACGGCTGCAGCAAATAAAAGAACATATATCACGACGGATGTCACGAACATTCTTTTTACTCTGGGAGTATACACAAGAGGCTTCTTCTGGGGTTTATTTCTGTTTTCCACTGCGACAGCAATTACAGAAACAAGAAGTGCCACGGCAGAAAATCCCATAATAGGGTCATGAGATATAAGCCCCGTAAAGGATAGTGCGAAAACTATGTATTCCACCGCAAATCTTCCGAGGTTCTTTTTTAACCAGCCTGAATGTGTTGAGAAACGGTAACCGTTGAGCTGGAAAATATGCATATTATATAAAAGGCTCTTGAATACGGAATATATAGCCGCCAGTGTGACAGAGCCGAAAAGTAACTGTAAATAAGGTACCATATTTAGCCTCCCTGAATATTAAAGCTCGAGATAAGATTCCATTATCGCATCAAACACAATGGGGTTTTCAAGGAAGGAATAGTGCCCTACACCTTCAATTCTTGCAAGTCCCGCATTGGGAATAAGCTCTTCCATCTTCTCAGCATCTTTAATCGGTGTTGCAGTATCAAGCGTTCCCCATACGAGAAGTGTTTCCTGCTTTATTTCGGGGAGAAGGTGGGTCAGATCCTCATTTACCACATTGATAAGAATCTTTTTCATCTGAGCAGAAGCCGCCTTATAATCGGCAGAGCCTACCATTGACTGCATTTTTTCAAGAAGCTTCGGAGTGCCTGAAAGAAGCTTCTTGCCGAGTTTCATTATCTTCTCTTTTTTTATCTGCTCTGCCGTTTTTTCAGGGCGTATACCTGCAGAATCCACAAGAATGAGTTTTGTCACGGTAAAGGGAAGATTTTTTCTGTTAACAAGCTTTATAATAACTCTGCCGCCGAAGGAATGTCCTAAGAGAATAACCTTCTTAAAGCCCGTATTTTTAATAAATTCAATTATAAAATCCGTATAATCATCCACCGTCCAGACACTTTCAGGTTCTGCCGTTTCTCCGAAGCCCGGCATATCGGGAGCGATAACGGGATATTTTGTACTTACAGGCTCTGCCATATTTCTGAAAAGTTCAATATTTGCACCCCAGCCGTGAAGCATTACGACAGCTTCATCGCCTGCATTTTCGCCCATCAGAAAATAATTGACATTTATTCCGCCTATCTTCATATTCATATACCTCATTCCTCTCTAAAAACAATACAATTATATTATATTCCGTAATTTTACGGGTGTGAGAGGCTTACTCTGTAATAAGTGAGGATATATCAAGCTCTTTTGCATCCGCCCAGAGCTTTTCAAGATTATAATACTCTCTCTGGTCCTGTAAAAAGACATGAATGACAACATCATGATAGTCAAGAAGTATCCAGCCTGTAGCCTTGCCTTCAATTTGTCTGGGTTCATAGCCTTCAAGTCCCAGCTGATATTCGACCTCGTCTGCAAGTGCTCTTACCTGAGTATTTGAAGTACCTGCGGCAATTACAAAATAGTCGGCAACTATGGTAAGAGAACCTACTTCAAGTGCAGTTATTTCAACAGCCTTCTTGCTGTCAAGAGCCTTAACGGCAATTTCAAGTTTTTTATTCATAAACAACATCCTTTCAAGTCAATAAAATCTCATTGTAGCATGCCACCGTATCGGGGTGTATGGGACGGCAGTTTTCACTGAGTTCATATATTGTAAACCTGAGTCCCTCTTCCATTGCATATTCAAGGGAGACTTCGGCACGTTTACGCATATCCTCTACCCCGGGATAATCTCTGTCTTCGGAAATAAAATCTGCAACAAAAAGGATTTTTTCTCCGACAGTCATATTCTCTTTTCCCGTGGTATGATATCTTACGGCTGAGATTATTTCTTCATCAAAGCCGTAGACTTTTTCAATATATCTTGCACCTGCTATGGCATGCCAGAGCTTCGGTGCACTTTTTTCAATGAGAGACAGACTGATATTTTCATTGCGGAAAAATTCCGTAAACTCTTCCTTGCTCATTTCCTTGAGCACATCGTGAGAAAGCCCCGCAAGATATGCTTTTTCCCTGTCCCAGCCGTATTTTACGGCAAGCTCTGCGGCACTTTCGGCAACGGCAAGTGAGTGCTTATAACGAAAATCGGAAAGTCTTTCTCTTATATCTTTCAACACTGCTTCTTCTTTATTCATTTTTTATATAGTCCTTTTGTCAGGATATAGTCAGAAACCTCATCATGAAGATATTTACCTGCATCTTCACCCGATGATACGAGAGAACGTATCTCGGTAGAGCTTACAACAAACGGAGAAAAGGGAAATATCATACATTCCCCGAATTCTCTGAGTTTTTCATCGGCAAACTTCTCCATTTCCTCCGTAAGACTTTCATCTTCTCTTGATACTGCACAAAGACATACAATGGAGAGTATTTCCTTAAACTTATACCAACGGTTAAATGATAAAAGCTGATCGGAGCCGATGATAAGATAAATCTTTTCATCGGGATACATTGCTTTTACGGCATTTACCGTATCGATGGTATAGCTCTTACCACCTCTGTCGGTTTCAATGGAAGATATTTCAAAAATATCTTCAGGAAAACTCAGACGGCACATCTGAAGACGTTCTTCCGATGAAGCACCTGAGGAAGATTTGAACGGAGATACAGCGGCAGGCATTATAAGCATTTTTCTCAATGACAGCTTCTCACACATATACAGTGCAAGTTTTCTGTGTCCAAGATGGACCGGGTCAAATGAGCCTCCGAAAATGCCTATACCTTCTCTTTTCATTTTGATGCCTTCTTAACTATTCTTTTATCTCTTCCCTTTTTGTCTTCAAAGGGAGATTTCTTTTTGTTTGCCGCCTTATACTTCTTTTTTCTCTCATCGGCAGGGCTTGTTTTTTTCTTTGCAGCTGCCTTGGGCTTTTCTTCATGAAGCTTGGGATTATAACGGTAAAGCACCATTACACCGCCTATTACCTGCACCACTTCACTGCCTGTCTTGGCGGCAAGTTCTTCTGCTGCTTCACGGGCAGAGAGAGGAGAAGTTTCCGTCAAAACTCTTAATTTTATAAGCTCTCTTGTTCTGAGTGCTCCGTCTGTCTGTTCAATAAGTGTATCGGAAATACCGCCTTTGCCCAC
Source organism: Oscillospiraceae bacterium (assembly GCA_015065425.1). Lineage (GTDB taxonomy): Bacteria > Bacillota > Clostridia > Oscillospirales > Acutalibacteraceae > RUG806. The sequence continues at coordinate 29,513 of SVQH01000007.1, read as the reverse complement.
CTGGAAAAGCACATCAAGTGTATTTGCCTGTCCTCTGAGAGCAGCTCTTTCTTTACTTGTCATATATATACCTCGTCATATAATTTCTGCTAATTTTTCTTTAAGTGCACGCAGAGAATTACCTCTGTGACTTATTGCATCCTTTTCTTCGGCGGAAAGCTCGGCAAAGGTCTTTTCGCCCACATAAAATATGGGGTCAAAACCGAAACCGCTTGTACCTCTGGGCTCATAGCCTATTTTACCTTCGCAGGTGCCCTCTACGGTAAATTCTCTGCCGTCCGGAAATACACAGGCAGTAACCGCCACGAAACGGGCTGTTCTCTTTTCATCGGGCACTCCTTCGAGTTCCTTTACCAGATGTGCCATCCTTTCGGGATATGGAGTATTCTCTCCCATATATCTTGCAGAATACACACCGGGTCTTCCGTCAAGAGCATCTACCACAAGACCCGAATCATCGGCAATGCAGGGCATTCCCGATTCAATACAGCCGCTTCTTGCCTTAAGAAGGGCATTTTCAGAAAAAGTTTCACCTGTTTCCTCGACATCGGAAAGGGATATTCCCTTTTCATAGTCAAGAAAAACATTTATACCGAGAGGAGACATTATTCTGTGCAGCTCCTCTCTTTTTTTCATGTTATGAGTGGCGATTAAAAAATCCAAAGAGACCTCTCCTTTCCTTCTTCTTGGGAGTCTCTTCTGCAGCCTTTATTTCAGCCTCTGCTTTTTCTTTTGCTATACGCTCTGCCTCCGCTTTTTCTGCAGCTATACGCTCTGCCTCCGCTTTTTCTGCTGCTATACGCTCTGCTTCCGCTTTTTCTGCAGCTATACGCTCTGCTTCTGCTTTTTCTCTTGCAATACGCTCTGCCTCTGCCTTTTCTGCAGCTATACGTTCTGCTTC
>SVQH01000007.1:15223-28512 GCA_015065425.1 Oscillospiraceae bacterium | reverse complement strand
GCTATACGCTCTGCTTCTGCTTTTTCTCTTGCAATACGCTCTGCCTCTGCCTTTTCTGCAGCTATACGTTCTGCTTCTGCTTTTTCTGCTGCAAGTCTTACAGCTTCATCTTTCTCTTGTTTCTCAGCATCTGAGCTCTGAGATATGCTGTCTTCTGTCTCTGAGGATACTTTTTCAGATAAGTCTTTATCATCTTTTTCTGTACTGCCGCTATATGCTTCAGTTTCTTTCTGTCCTTCTTCGAGAGAGTCACGGTGCGTTTGTCCCTGAGCATCTGTGATTTCAGCACTGTCTTCATCTTCAACAGTGCCGTCTTCGTCAGCGATTTCCCCGAAGAGATCTGCAAATAAACCTTTAAGAGCTTCGGTGCTGTCTTCTTCAGTTTCTTTAGGAGTGTAGTTAATGTAGTCTTCAGAGTTAACAAGTTCACTGAGAGAATCCCCTTCCATATCTTTTTCTGTGGCTGTTTCAAACAGACTTTTTGCAAATGCTGCAGGAGCAAAAGGCTGAAGATCGTCTATACCTTCACCGACACCGATAAATTTAACGGGAAGCTTAAGGTCATTCTTTATTGAAAGAACAACACCGCCTCTTGCCGTACCGTCGAGTTTTGTAAGAATAATACCCGTAAGCTCAGCCACATTCATAAATTCCTTTGCCTGATTTACGGCATTCTGACCGGTTGTTGCATCAAGGACCAGAAGAACTTCACGGTCAGCATAAGGTAATTCCTTATCACAGACACGGTATATCTTTGCAAGTTCCTCCATAAGGTTTTTCTTATTGTGAAGTCTGCCTGCAGTGTCGCAGATAATAATATCACAGTCTCTTGCAATACCTGCCTGAATGGTATCGTAAACAACTGCGGCAGGGTCTGCACCTTCTTTGTGCTTTATTATGTCCACATCAGCTCTTTTTGCCCATACATCAAGCTGGTCTATGGCAGCAGCACGGAAGGTATCTGCCGCACCCAGGATGACTTTCTTTCCCTGTGCTTTATACATGGCAGCCATTTTGCCTATGGAGGTGGTCTTACCTGCACCGTTTACACCTATAACGAGGATAACGGAAGGTATGGTAACAAGTCCCATATCCTCGCCTCCGTAAAGAAGGTCTGCAATAATTTTCTGCAGTTCCTTTTTTACTTCACTTGTGTTTTTTATTTTAGAACTTTTCACACGGCTTCTCAGTTCCTCAACCACCTGAACAGCCGTATTGATTCCCACATCTCCCATAACGAGTATCTCTTCAAGCTCAATGAAAAGATCGTCTTCAAAGGAATCAAAAGAGTCAAGCATTTCATCTATTGCACCCGACATCTTATTTCTCGTTTTACCGAGACCGAAATTGATTTTACTGAAAATTCCCATTGTTATCTCCTTCGGTATTTTCCTGTTACGGAATATACCCGTTTATTGTATTGAATATTATTCATCCAGTTTTAATTTTTCCACCATTTCCGCAGTCTTGAGTTCAAGAAGCTTTGAAACACCGTGTTCCTGCATGGTGACACCGTAGAGCATGTCCGCTTCTTCCATGGTACCTCTTCTGTGGGTAATGAGAACAAACTGAGTTTCATCGGTCATCATTCTGACATACTGTGCATATCTCAGAACATTTACATCGTCAAGTGCCGCTTCCACCTCATCGAAAATACAGAAGGGAGCAGGTCTGACTTTAAGTATTGCAAAAAGAAGTGCTATTGCAGTAAGTCCTTTTTCACCGCCCGAAAGAAGTGTAAGTGATTTTACATTCTTTCCCGGGGGCTGTGCCTTTATTTCAATGTTGCATTCAAGGATATCATTTTCATCCTCAAGAACAAGTTCTGCACTGCCTCCGCCGAAAAGTGCGGTAAAGGTCTCCTTGAAGCCGTTGTTTATGGCGTCAAAACGGTCTCTGAACTGTTCTGCCATTTTTGATGTAAGTTCTTCAACCATTTTCAGCAGTTCTTTTCTTGATTTTTCAACATCGTTTACCTGCGAAGATAAAAACTCATATCTTGAAAGAACTTCTTTATACTCGTCTATGGCGGCAACATTTACACTGCCCAGTGCTTTTATCTGTCCTTTAAGCTCGGAAAGTCTCTTCTGAGCCTTCGGAACAGATTCGATTTCGGGACAGCAGTCTTCCGCTTCACGCCTTGTCAGTGAATATTCCTCAAAAAGTTTTCTCTCTATATCCTGCTGTTCTTTTTCAAGATAAGCCTTTTTCTCTTCAAGTCTTATAAGCTCACCCGAAATTTTTTCTCTCTCTTCGGATTTTACCTTTTCTTCGCTTCTCTTGTCTGTAACGCTCTTTTCAAGCTCTTCACGCTTTCTTATAAGCTCTCTTGTCTCTTTTTCATTGCGGGATATTTCATCTCTTATGCCCTGTGCCTCCTCGGCAGTAGCTGCGGCAATATTTTCAAGCTCCCTGTTTTTTACGTTGAGCTCTTCAATTTCTGCCGCAAGGATATCCTTTCTCTGTGCTGCAGCCTCTTTTCTCTTATTAAGAGATATAACTGCTTCTTTTTTTGCCTCGGCTTCTTTTACGAAAGAAACGGTACGCATATTGACCTCAGCCATTTCCTCGTTGAGTCTTTCACGCTCTTTAATAAGAGAATCTCTGCCGCCCGTAAGAGCCTGAAGCTCCTCTTCTTTTTCGGAACGCTGTCTGATAATTACAGTCTTTTCTTCTTCGCCGATACGGATATTTTCCGTAAAATATGCAATTCTTTCTTTAGCCCTTTCCTTTTCCTCTTCGGCATCTTTTATGTCCTTGTCAATGGTCAGGGAAAGGTTTCTTCTGATGGAAAGCTCACCCTCAAGCCTGAGTTTTTCCTCACGGGCTCTGAGAAGCTCACCGCGGCTTCCCTCAAGGTCTGCTTTTTCTTTTGCAAGGACTTCTGCAGCATTTTTAAGCTCGGAAAAACTGAAGGATACCTTATCGGCAAAAGCTTCACATTCCTTGACCAGTTTTTCTATTTCGGTTTTTCTTGCAAGGAATCCCGCATTATTTATTTTTGAACCGCCCGTCATTGAACCGCCTGCGTTAATAACCTGACCGTCAAGGGTAACTATTTTGAATTTGTAATTATATTTTTTTGCAAGTGCTATGGCACAGTCAAGGTCTTCACATACTGCAATTCTTCCGAGAAGTGATTTTATTATTTCTTCATAATCACTGTGGGAGTCAACAAGTCTGTATGCAAGATCCACAAAGCCGTAATGGTCATCAAGACCTTTTTCTTCAAGAACTCTGCCTTTTATTGCATTGAGAGGAAGGAATGTGGCACGGCCTGCCGAAGAGTTTTTCAGCATATTGATGGCCTTTTTTGCATCATTTTCCGTCTCTGTAACAATGTCCTGAATGGCATTTCCGAGAGCTGTCTCAACAGCCGTCTGATATTCCTCACGAACCTTTATAAGATTTGAAAGAGTTCCTCTTATACCGGTAAGAGTTCCGCGGGAATACTCTCTGAGAACGGCTTTTACACTGCCCTGATAGCCTTCCATGTTTTTTTCGGTATCCTGTAAAAACTTAAGTCTTGATTCCTTTGAAAGCAGCTCCAATTTAAGCTGTTCATTGTCTTTCTTTCTGTTTTCAAGCCTGTCTTCTGCTTTTTTCAGTCTCAGCTCATAACCCGAAACTGCATTTGCAAGACTTTCACACTCATCGGAAATATCATTAACGCTTTTTTCAAGGCTTTGTGTTTCAGCCTGAACCGACAAAAGCTCTGATTTTCTCGAAGAAATACTCTCATCAAGTGCCTTTGTTCTTGACTCTATTTCAGCTACGGAGGACGAAGCTGCCGATATCATTATTTCCGTCTGAGAAAGTCTCAGTGCAATATCCGACAAAGCAGCATTTATACTGTTGTATTCCTCCGAATACTCTTCGTCACTCTTTTTAAGACCGCTGAGCCTTTCGCTGAGTGTCTGAAGAAGATTATTCTCCTTTTCGATATTGTAATGAAGCCCTTCTATGAGTTTCTCATTTTCCTCTATCTCACGGATGATATCGCTGTCCTCGGCATCCTCGGCTTCCATATCACGCTTTATTCTTTCAGCTGTCTCATTATTATGTGCTATGGAGTTTCTGCACACCATTACCTTTGAATCCAGCTGTGATGCCTGTTCCTCAAGTCTGCCTCTGAGATTTCTTATCTGCTCCATCCTGATATTGATATCTCGGGTGCCGTCTGCGGCAGAGTCAATATCACGGGAGAGCTGTTCAAGAGCCTCGCCTGCACTTTCATACTGTGAACGTGCAATTTCTATCTTATGTCCCTGTTCTCTTATCTGTCCTGAGCTTCTTGAAAGTATGTTTACCCAAAGACCTATTTCAAGGTCCTTTTTTTCTGCGGCATAAACCAGAAACTGCTGAGCTTTTATGCTCTGTTTTTCGAGAGGTCCTACTCTTGACTGCAATTCAGTGACGATATCTCTCAATCGGACAAGGTTTTCTTCAGCCTGTTCAAGTTTTTTGAGTGCATCTCCCCGTCTGTAACGGAAAGCTGATATTCCTGCCGCCTCTTCAAGCATATCACGGCGGTTTTCACTCTTTGCGGAAACCATTTCTTCAATTCTGCCCTGACCTACCATCGAGTAACCGTCACGACCGAGTCCCGTATCCATAAACAGCTCATGAACATCCTTGAGTCTTACGGTTGAGCCGTTTATAAGATAAGAACTGTCACCTGAACGGTAATAGCGTCTTGTAACGGAAACTTCCTTTTCGGGATTATTGAGAGCAGAGTCTATATTGTCAAGTTTTAATGTGACCTCCGCAAAACCCTGGGGACGGCGGTCCTTCGTACCGCTGAATATGACATCCTCCATTTTTGAGCCTCTGAGAGACTTTGTGGACTGTTCACCGAGTACCCAGCGTACTGCGTCGGATATATTACTCTTTCCCGAACCGTTAGGTCCTACTACGGCAGTAACACCCTTGCCGAAGTTAAGAACTATCTTATCGGGGAAGGACTTGAAGCCCTGCATTTCCAATGCTTTTAAGTACATTGATTTTTTCCTTTCAGTATTTTAATAAAACATTATATTGCTTAAGGGAGCCTTCTCCCGTTATTTTCAGTTGCTTACCTTTTTCCGCAAAATACTCAATGTTACATCTTTTGTGTCCCGAGGCTTTTGATACCTCGCTGTCTTTTACGGATATTTCATATTTTCCCGGAGGAAAAGATTTTATTTTTTCTTCAATAATATCTCTGTATATTTTTCCTTCACAAAGCTCCCTGAAGGCGGGATGGTATACACCTGCAACAAAACCTTCTTCCACATTTCCGCCGGAATGAAGGCCGAGCCTTATAACTCTGATATTTTCCTTATGAAACATAAGAAGCAGCTGAGCACACAGGGACACTGTCTCTTCCCGTGTGGGCGGAATATACTCTCCGCTTCTGAAAAGTGAACAAAGCTTTGTATCTTCCAACACGACCGTGGGGTATATTCTCACCGTGTCAGGCTGCAGCTCTATAAATTTTTCTGCAGTATATATATCTTTTTCACTGTCTGAGCCGTAAAGCCCCGTCATCATCTGAAGCCCCAGTGAAAAGCCGTATTCTTTTATAAGTACCGCGGCATTTACGGTGTCTTCGGGAGAATGGCCTCTTTCGTTTGCTCTGAGAACCTCTTCTGACATACTCTGTGCTCCCAGTTCTATTGCACTGACATTATATTTTTTCAATATTTCAAGCACTTCCCTGTCAATGCAGTCGGGTCGTGTTGATATTCTGATTCCGCCGAAATATTTTTCGGAATAAGGAGCGGCAACACTCAGATATTTTATCATTTCATCCCTGTCTATTGCCGTAAACGAGCCGCCGAAAAATGCTATTTCACTGTTTTCTTTGCAGTAATTTCCGTTTTTTGCAATTTCACACGCTTCTTCAATATCGCTTATTTTAAGAGGCTGTGTTTTTCCCGATATTGTCTTCTGATTACAGAAAATGCAGGAATTCGGGCATCCGAGATGCGGTACAAAAAGAGATACATTTATATGCTTCATGCCTTGATACCCATAAGCTCAAGAGCTTCCCTGGCAGCCTCCTGTTCAGCCTTTTTCTTGGAATGTCCGCTGCCTGTGCCTATGCAGTTTGAGTTTAGATATACTTCAACAGTAAAAGTTTTATTATGATCGGGACCGCTTTCCGCAACAAGGGAATATGTAAGATGCTCATCGGGATTTTTCTGAATTACCTCCTGAAGAAGCGTCTTATAATCCGTTGCCGCTTTTGTATCGGTCGTACTTTTTGATACAAAACGGAGAACAAATTTCTTGGCTTCCTCCATGCCGCCGTCAAGATACACTGCAGCTATTACGGACTCAAAAGCATCGGAGAGTATGGACGGACGGGACTTTCCTCCTGTCATTGCCTCACCCTTACCGAGAAGGATATATTCTCCAAGCTCTATTTCACCTGCAAACATTGCAAGAGATTTTTCACACACTGCATTTGCCCTCAGCTTTGTAAGCTCACCTTCAGGCTTATCTTTAAGAGCCTCGAAAAGATACTCAGCAGTAATAAAGCCGAGTACGGAATCCCCGAGAAATTCAAGTCTCTCATTATCCCTGAGTTTACCCTTTTCATTGGCGTATGAAGAATGGGTAAGAGCAAGGCGTAAAAGGTCCTTGTCACGGAATGTATAACCTATCTTTTTTTCCAGTTCTTTCATAATAAAACCTCTTTTACTGTTGCATCAGAGTTCATTTTCTTCTTTATACCGTATCATCTGTTCGAGAGCTGCCGTACATATTTTGCCGTAACGCTCTCTTTTATCCCGTATTTTTTCTTCGAGGGGAGGAAGAAGCCCTATGGCTGCTCCCATAGGCTGAAAATTCTTTGTTTCAGCATTTTCAATGTATCTTGAAAGAGCACCTGTCATGGTATTTTCGGGAAGAAGAATCTCTTTTTCTCCTCTGAATCTTCTGGCGGCGTTGATTCCTGCAATTATTCCCGATGCGGCAGACTCCATATAACCTTCCACTCCCGTTATCTGTCCCGCGAAAAATATATCCGGATGTTCTTTCATATTGAAATATGATGTCAGTACCTTCGGAGAATCAAGAAATGAGTTTCTGTGCATAACACCGTATCTCACATAACGGGCATTTTTAAGAGCAGGGATGAGAGAGAAAACTCTCTTCTGTTCGGGGAATTTCAAATTTGTCTGAAAACCCACAAGATTATAAAGTGTTCCCGCCCTGTTTTCTTTTCTCAGCTGAAGAACGGCCCAGGGTCGGTGACCTGTTTTCGGATCCGTAAGTCCCACAGGCTTCATGGGACCGAAGCGTATGGTATTCTCGCCTCTTTTTGCCATAACCTCTATGGGCATACAGCCTTCATATATCTCTTTACCCTTTTCAAAATCCCTCAGTATCACGCTTTCGGCATTGATAAGCTCACTATAAAATGCTTCGTATTCTTCCTTGTTCATGGGGCAGTTGATATAATCCTCTTCACCGCCCTTGTCATATCTCGACTGAGTGAATGCGTGTTCCATATCAATGCTGTCAGCCTCAACTATGGGAGCTGCAGCATCATAGAAACTGAGTCTTTCTCCGCAGAGCTTTTTTATATCTTCACTGACAGCATCACTTGCCAGAGGACCTGCAGCAACAACAACGATACCCGACCGCGGTATCTCTGTTATCTCTTCTCTTATAAGCTCTATAAGAGCTTCATTTTCTATCGCCTTTGTAACGGCAAGGGAAAATTCATCACGGTTTACAGCAAGTGCACCGCCTGCGGGAACAGCAGTTTCTTTTGCACACTTTACCGTAAGACTTCCCAGAATTTCCATCTCGTTTTTCAGAAGGCCTGCTGCGGAATCTGCTCTTGATGACTTGAATGAGTTTGAGCAAACAAGCTCACAGAGATTTTCACTTTTATGTGCAGGGGAAAATTTTACGGGCTTCATTTCATAAAGACGGCATTTTATACCTCTTTTTGCAATCTGCATTGCCGCTTCGACACCCGCAAAGCCTGCACCGATAACCGTTATATAATCAGTCATTGTCTTTATCTGCTTTCTTTGAGCCTTTTTTTGTATATCCGCATTTTTCGTCAAGACACTTCATAACATTTCCTCTTGAACGGAAAAGTGTCTTGCCGCATTCGGGACATTTCTCATTTGTAGGTGCATCCCATGTCATAAAGGTACAGGAGGGATATGACGAACAACCGTAGAAAGTGTGTCCCTTCTTTGATTTCTTGCTTATTACGTTGCCGCCGCATTCGGGACATTTTCCCTCTGTTTCAAGGACAAAGGGTTTTGTGAATTTACATTCGGGATAGTTGGGACAGGCGAAAAACTTTCCGAATCTGCCCACTTTTACAACAAGATTTGTTCCGCACTTTTCACAGGGTATATCGGTTTTATCCTCTTCAAGACTTATCTTCACACCCTCCATTGAAGCCTTAGCTTTCTTAAGGGTATCCTCAAACTCGTCATAGAAACCGTGAAGCATTTTTATATAGTCATAGCCGCCCTCTTCAATTTTATCAAGGTCTGCTTCCATACCTGCGGTAAACTTTGTATTTACAATTTTAGGGAATTTATCCTTAAGGAGAGTAACTATTGCCGTTCCGAGCTCTGTGGGAGCAAGAAGCTTTTTAGACTCCCTTACAACATAATCCCTGTCAAGAATGATAGAAAGGATGGATGCATAGGTACTGGGTCTTCCCACGCCCGTCTCTTCAAGTGCCTTGATAAGAGAAGCTTCGGAATATCTCAGCGGCGGCTGAGTAAAGTGCTGTTCATCTTTTACTTCCTTAATTTTAAGAGCAGCTCCTTCCGTAAGCTCCGGAAGGACAGACTGACTTTCTTCATCATCGGAATTATTGTCATAAAGAACACTGTAACCGTCAAAACGTGTAGTGTAACCGCTTGCATTAAAAATGCAATAGCCTTCCGCTCCTTCTTTTTCAGCAATTATTTCCGCCTTTGTGGTATCCTGAAGACAATTTGCCATGAGAGAAGCCATAAAACGGCACCAGATGAGATTATATATTTTATACTGTTCACCTGTAAGAGATGCCTTTGCTTTTTCGGGGGTGAGGTCTATAAGCGAGGGACGGATGGCTTCGTGACCGTCCTGAGCTCCTTCTCTTGTTTTGAAATAACGTGGCTTTTCGGGAAGATATTTTTCACCGTAGGTCTCTTTTATAAACTCGTTACCCTGGGCTCTTGATTCTTCGGATATTCTCAGTGAATCCGTTCTCATATAAGTGATAAGACCCACAGAGCCGATACCTTCTATCTCAACACCTTCATAAAGCTCCTGTGCAACCTTCATTGTACGCTTGGCAGTAAATCCGAGTCTTTTTGAAGCCTCCTGCTGGAGAGTGGAGGTGATAAAGGGAGGAGAAGGCTGTTTCTTTCTGACACCCTTTTTTACTTTTCCTACGGAAAAACGGGCACCGTCAAGTCTTTCAAGTATTTTGTCGGCATCCTCTTTATTTTTAAGCTTTATCTTACCGCTTTCATCGCCGTAAAATGCCGCTTTGAACGCTTTTTTTGAGGGAGGAGCACTGACAAAAGCATCTATGCTCCAATATTCTTCGGGAACAAATTTCTTTATTTCATCTTCCCTGTCAACGATAAGTCTCAGTGCGACACTCTGCACTCTGCCGGCAGAAAGTCCTCTCCTTATCTTCTGCGAGATAAAGGGAGAAAGTCTGTATCCCACAAGGCGGTCAAGAATTCTTCTTGCCTGCTGTGCATTGACAAGGTCAAGGTCTATTTTTGAAGGATTATCAATACCGTTCTGAACGCTTTTTTTGTTGATTTCATTAAATTTGACACGATTGAGACTGTTTATATCAAGTCCGAGAATGGTTGCAAGATGCCATGAAATGGCTTCGCCTTCACGGTCAGGGTCCGTTGCAAGATAAACTGCTTCACTGTCCTTTGCGAGAGCAGTAAGCTCCTCTATAAGCTTTTCCTTTCCCTTTATTATGACATAATTCGGTTCAAAATCGTTGCTTGTATCAACACTGAGTTTGTTGGCATAAAGGTCTCTTACATGACCCATGGAAGCTTTTACTTCATAGCCTGAACCGAGATATTTTTTGATGGTCTTCGCCTTTGCAGGCGACTCAACTATAACAAGTTTGGACATATATTACTTCTTCCTTTGGAATAAATTATTTACATTGATTTGATTGGATATTACAGCCTTTCGGCTTTCCCGCCGGGGTAACATTTTACCAGTCCCTCGGCTTCAAGTTCACTCAAAGCTATCTGAACACTTATTATATCCGTATTTGTCAGTTCCGTAAGTGTTTCCGTATCAACAATCCCGTCCGCAAGGATATCATATATTTTTCTTGCCTGCTCACTGAGAAGCGGCAGGTCAGAAGTTTCTTGTGTCTGCGGAACGGAAATATTGTTTTTCTCTTCCCTTTTACTCATTTTCTGAGACGGATTTCTTCCTTTTACCGTCCGTTTTCCCGGCAGATAAATATCATCCCTTTTCACAGAATTTTCAGCAGGAAGCACTGACTTTTCACAATATTCTTCATTGAAAAGTCCTTCTTCATAAAACTCCCTGAAAGGATATGCCATGCTGCCTGCGTTATAAAATATATCGGCACCGTCATTTTTAAGAAGGTCACAGCCTTTGCTGCTGATAATGCTTTCATGAGGAACGAAAATTCTGCGTTTTTGTTTTTTTGCATGTTTCGCAGTATTGAGAGAACCGCTGTCTTCAGATGCACACGCAACGAGAAGGGCATTGCAAAGTCCTGAAATTATCCTGTTTCTGTCAGGGAAAGAACTCATCGTAACTTTTTCATAAGGGAACATTTCACTGATATACACACCTGAAGATTTAATTTCATCATAAAAATCCCCTATCCTGTCTACATAAGAATTTCCGAGACCGCAGCCAAGCACTCCCACAGTACTGCCGCCTGCGTTGATTGCACCGAGATGTGCGGCAGAATCAATGCCGAGAGCAGCTCCGCTGACAATAACAGCACCTGTACGGGCAAGATTATATGCCATATTGTAGACAGTAAGTTCATTTTCACCTGACGCAACTCTGCTTCCGACAACCGAAAACATTACATTGCGTGAAAGTATGTTTTTATCACCGTCACAGAAAAGTATGTGAGGATAGTCCTTTATCTCAAGGAGTGCCTTCGGGTAATCGGGTGATGTACAGGGAATCATGTGCCATTCGTTTACCTCACAGTCAACCCTGACCTTTTCCGCATCAATAAGACTGAAGGCTTCAAATTTTTCGGGTTTTGTATTTTTCAGAAGTCCCGTGGCTTCCCTGCCGCACCTTACAGCCTCATAAAGCTCTTTATATCCGCCGTAATATTCAAGGGCTTTTTTTCCTTTTTGTGTTTTTCCGAGAAGCCTGTGATACCAGATGATGTAAGTCAGTTCATCAAACATAGTTTATATCCTGTCTTTCATAAATTCCCAAATAAGTATGGCGGCAGCAGCCGAAGCATTGAGTGATTCTGCCTTTCCCGCCATGGGGATGGTAACGGTATAATCGGACAACGCGAGGACCTTTTCACTGACGCCGTTACCTTCATTGCCTATAACAAGTACCGTACCGCCTTTTTCTTTTACATCGGTTACCCTTCGGGCAGCTGAATCGGCAACGCTTGAATATATCTTCATATTTTTATTTTTCAGTGTTCTCAGAAAACTTTCACCGTCATCAGTACGGATAACGGGAAATCTGAGAAGAGCACCCATGGCGGCTCTTTGTGCCTTGGGTGAATAAATATCACAACCTGAATTTATTATGAGCCCCGAAGCACCCAGTGCTTCAGCAGTTCTTACTATAGCTCCGAGGTTATCGGGATTCTGCACATTGTCGGCAAAAACATACATCCCGTCTTCTGAAAGCTCGGTTTCCGTCATACTCTGACGGCACACAGCAAAAAACTGCTGTGAATTTTTTGTATCCGAGAGTTTTTCAGCCACACTGTCGTCTATATAGAATGAATATGCCGCTGTATCCTTCAGAAGCAAAAATTCTTTTTCATATTTATCTGCAGCATTTTCTGTTACATAAAAATGCGTTATTTCAACACCGTTCAGTGCGGCATCTGCACAGAGTCTTGCCCCTTCGAGAAGAAAAAGTCCTGTTTTCCGTCTTTCCTGACTTTCTTTCAGAACAGCAGCGGCTTTTATTCCCGGATTGTTTCTTGATGTCAGTATTTCCATAGCTTCTCCGTTTCTACAGGTTAGTCAGAAAACTTGATATCACCATATCAGCAAGAACCGTACCGCACATTGAAATTACGGCAAGCAGTGTTGAGGGTACAAGGAAAAATACACAGGTTTTATGACCCGTACCTGCTTCAGGGTAAACACCTTTTCTGAGTCTCATGAAATTTCTGTTCATAAGTGCGTATGCTATAATTGCGACAACACCTGCTGCAAGAACACCGTAAGTCATGACGGTGCTGAAAACCAAAAGTGCACCTTCCGAAAGCTGCGGAAAAACTACCATCTGCACAAAAGCAAGAACATTGTTGATAAAATGAAGTATAACAGCAGTCCACATAGAACCGCTTACAACTGAAACATAGCCGAGTGCAATACCCGCAATAATTGCGAAGGGCATCTGAGTCATATTGCCGTGTATGATGCCGAAGAGGAAAGCTGAAACAAATATCGCAAACCAGTCGCCGTATTTTCTCAGAGACTGCATTATAATGCCTCTGAATGCAAATTCCTCAACAAATGCAGGGATAACGGCGTTGTATACAAGAAGTACGATAAATTCAAAACCTGTTTCGGGAACAAATAAAGATGACATTTCACTCATGGCTTCCGTTGAACTGAAGCCCAGACCGAACATGGAAAAGAACATCGTGATATAGCTTGTTATAATATTACCGATGTAACACACTCCGAGACCTGCAAGAATAAGAATGGCACTGTGAGAACCCTTACGGGGTCCGGCGAGAGGAAGAGCTGCTTCTGAAGATTTGATTCTTCGCATGAACATAAAGATTACAAAAAACGGAATACCTATACAGACCAAAGAATAAAGCATTCCGAATACCGCAGAAAACATCAAATCCTCCATATACATATCCAGAATATCAGGGCTGAATGTGAGAATAGAACTTATAAAAGTATTGAAGAACAGATGCATGAGCAGAGCCACACCGATAATTGCCGACACGCCGGTAAGCTCTTTATACGGCTTTTTTACGAAAAAATCTTTTACTCTCTCAAAAAATCCTTTTTTCTGAATATAGGGAGGCTGATATCCGTAAGGATTTCCGTAGCCGTGCGGGGGCTGATATCCTC
>SVQH01000007.1:0-15123 GCA_015065425.1 Oscillospiraceae bacterium | reverse complement strand
GAAGTCCTTGCATTCCCATAGGCTTCAGGAGCGGGACGGCATCCGTAGGCAGAAGCACAAGCAGATGCGTCTTCATTCTCTTTCTGTGCATCCTCCGTTAAATTTTTCTTTTCATCTGCACCTTCAGAAAAATTTTCATTTTTATTTTCATATCCGGACATATCATTTTTGTTGTTTTCATAAGAGAAAAAATCGTCTGACAATAAAAACACCTCCGTTGAGTGCATAGTGTTCAGAATACAGTACATCTTTAAGGATGACCGTTTTCCGGAAGATAAATCAATTATCTTTTACGGTTTTTCATGTTTAACATAAAATATCTTTACCGTCCCCGTAATTTCGGGGACGGTCAAAAAAACATATATCAGCGTCCGCAGCAATGCTTATATTTTTTGCCGCTTCCGCAGGGGCAGGGATCGTTTCTGCCCACTTTACTGCCCTTTTTAACAGGTTCCTTTTTAACGGTATCATCGCCGCCCGATGTGGCAGTCACCTGAACGGTCTGTCTTCTCTTAAGGTCTTCTTCGGAACGGATGATGGTAGTAAACAGCATCTGAACGGTACCGTCCTTGATGGCAGCATTCATTTCATCAAGCATATCGTCGCTTTCCTGTCTGAATGCAACAACGGGGTCCTTCTGTGCATAAGCACGAAGTCCGATACTGCGTTTGAGCTGATCCATGGCATCAATATGATCCATCCAGTTTATATCAACATTTCTGATAAGAACCATGTGTTCAAGCTTTGTAATGACATCCTTGCCGTGTTCCTCGGTCATGCTGTCAAGCTTTCCGAGTGCAAGGTCTATAAGATATTCACTTACGCCCTCTGCACCGCTGTCAGTGGGAACAGCCTCATCGCCGATAAGCCAGATATACTTACTCTTAAGTCCTGTCATGTTCCACTTATCGGGAGATACATCATGTGCACAGTAAAGAGAAACCGTATCAGAGATGCTGTCTCTTATCATCTTGCGGATGGTAGCATCCATATCAACACCGTCAAGCACCTGATTTCTCTGTCCGTAGATCTTTTCTCTCTGAAGATTCATAACGTCATCGTACTTAAGAACATTCTTACGGATGGCAAAATTGTTGGACTCAACTCTCTTCTGAGCCATTTCTACGGATGAAGAGAACATCCTTGCCTCAATGGCAATATTCTCATCTGTTCTGAGCATATCAAGAGTTCTTGTGAACTTATCACCTGCAAACAGACGGAGAAGGTCATCTTCTGCAGAGAGATAGAAACGGCTTTCACCGGGGTCACCCTGACGACCCGCACGGCCTCTTAACTGATTGTCGATACGGCGGGATTCATGACGGACAGTACCGAGAATGAAAAGACCGCCTGCATCTCTTACCTGCTGTGCTTCATCCTTAAGCTGATTTTTATATTTATTTTCAAGCTCTGTAAACGTCTTTCTTGCTTCTATTATCTCTTCATTGTCTGTTTCCGAGAAGCCTGTTGCCTCTGAAATGAGTTCATCGGGATAATCCATTTTTCTCATTTCAGCCTTTGCCATATATTCGGCATTACCGCCGAGAATAATGTCTGTTCCTCGACCTGCCATATTGGTTGCAATGGTTACGGAGCCGAGTTTACCTGCCTGTGCTACTATCTCAGCTTCTCTTTCATGATGCTTTGCATTGAGCACTTCATGCTTTATGCCGTTTCTCTTAAGAGCAGAAGAAAGCTGCTCTGATTTTTCAATACTGACAGTACCGACAAGCACGGGCTGTCCTTTTTCATGACAAGCCTTTACCTGTTCGATAATTGCATTGAACTTTGCCTTTTCGGTCTTATACATAACATCGTCATAATCTTTTCTGATCATGGGACGGTTTGTGGGTATCTCAACAACATCAAGAGAATAAATTTCACCGAATTCTTCCTTTTCGGTCATGGCAGTACCTGTCATACCCGAAAGCTTCTTGTAAAGACGGAAATAGTTCTGGAATGTAATGGTTGCAAGAGTTTTTGACTCCTGACGGACGTTTACGCCTTCTTTTGCCTCAATGGCCTGATGAAGACCCTCGTTATAGCGTCTTCCGAGCATGATACGGCCCGTAAACTCATCAACAATAAGCACTTCGCCGTCTTTTACAACATAGTCAATATCCCTTGTCATGATACCGCGTGCCTTGATTGCCTGCTGAACATGGTGCTGAATGGTAAGATTTGCGGCATCCATAAGATTTTCGACATTGAAATATTCTTCAGCTTTTCTTATACCTCTCTTTGTAAGAGTGGCTGTCTTTGCCTTTTCATCAACAATATAGTCGGCTTCATCGACAACAATTTCTTCAATATCCTTCTTTGCATCAAGTTCGTTTATCTTCTGAACCTTGAGACGCTTTGCAAAATCGTCTGCGATTTTATAGAGGTCCGAGGACTTATCTCCTCTGCCTGAAATTATAAGAGGAGTTCTTGCTTCGTCTATAAGAATGGAGTCAACCTCGTCTACAACAGCAAAAATATGACCTCTCTGAACTCTCTGTTCTTTATACTGAACCATATTGTCTCTCAGATAGTCAAAGCCCATTTCATTATTTGTACCGTAGGTTATATCGGCATTGTACGCAGCTTTTTTCTCTTCCACGGACTGACCGTGTGCAACAAGTCCGACGGTAAGCCCCATAAAACGGAAAATTTTTCCCATCCATTCCGAGTCACGCTTTGCAAGATATTCGTTTACGGTAACGATATGCACACCCTTACCGGTAAGAGCATTGAGGTATGCGGGCAGGGTTGCAACAAGAGTTTTACCTTCACCTGTTTTCATTTCGGCTATTCTTCCCTGATGAAGCACTATTCCGCCGATTACCTGAACGGGGAAATGCTTCATATTGAGAACACGCCATGATGCCTCTCTGCAGGCTGCAAAAGCCTCGGGAAGGATGTCATCAAGGGTCTCACCTTTCTGAAGTCTTTCTTTAAGATAAGGAGTTTTTGCCTTAAGCTCGGCATCACTGAGACGTGAATACTCTTCCTCAAGTGCAAGTACCTTATCGGCAACGGGACGTATTCTTTTTACTTCTTTAGCGGAGGAATCTCCGAACAGTTTTCTGAGAAATGACATTTGTTTCTTCCTTTCGGGTTATATATTTATGTTAGTTGAAAATTTACAGAACTCGGACATGGGACAGTTTTCACATTTCGGACGTCTGGCATCGCACAATGCTCTTCCGTGAAGAACGGCACGGTGGCAGAAATCGTTGCTCTCTTCGGGAGGAAGCAGCTTTCTAAGTTCCTTTTCGACCTTAAGAGGGTCTTTTGTATCAACAAGCCCCAGACGGTTTGATATTCTTATAAGATGCGTATCAGCAACAACGGCAGGCTTACCGTAAACATCTCCGACAATGAGATTTGCAGTTTTTCTTCCTACTCCGGGAAGGGTGGTAAGCACCTCTATCTCATCGGGAACAACCCCACCGAAATTATCAATTATCATATTTGCCATTCCGACAATATCCCTTGCCTTCTGACGGAAAAATCCGCAGGAATGAATGAGTTTTTCCACATCGGCAACATCGGCATCCGCAAAATCACGGACAGTGGGATATTTTTCAAAAAGAGCAGGTGTAACAAGATTTACTCTTGCATCCGTACACTGCGCGGAAAGTCTGGTTGCAACGAGAAGCTGAAACGGATCATCTGCCTCAAGTGAACATATCGCATCGGGATACATCTTCTTAAGTGCTTCATTGGCTCTCAGTGCAATTTCCTGTTTTTTCATCTTTTTCCTCTCCTTTCCCGCATTGTCCATATTAGTATATACTTCTCATTTATAAAAATCAAGTATTTTCAAAGTATTTTATAATAAATACTTATACTATAGCAATTTATCCGTGTCAACGTTCAATTCCTAAAAGCTTCATGACAACAAAATCACATCTTCGCAAAACACAAAGTACCAAAATACGTACTTAACAAAAAAAAATAAAATTTTCCTGTTTACAATCGAACATTTGTTTGTTATAATAACAATTGTCTTTACAGAACATTTGTTCGCTTATTATCAAGGGAGATGAATACAGTGCGTATAATTTTACACTCTGACCTTAACAACTGCTACGCCTCCATAGAGAGCATCGCACACCCGGAATACAAAAAAATACCCATTGCCGTAGGAGGTGACCCGGAAAAGCGTCACGGAATAATTCTGGCAAAAAATGAGATAGCAAAAAAATACGGCATAAAAACAGGAGAAGCACTGTGGCAGGCAAAGCAGAAATGCCCCTCCCTTCTTATACTTCCGCCTGATTTCCCGTTATATCAAAAATATTGCACACTGGCGAAAAATATTTACATGGAATATACAGACCTTGTGGAATCCTTCGGTCCCGACGAAGCATGGCTTGATGTAACGGCAAGTACAGAGCTTTTCGGTTCGGGAGAAAAAATAGCACAGGAAATAAGACAGCGGATGAAAACCGAACTGGGGCTTACCGTTTCAATAGGAGTATCCTTCAACAAGGTTTTCGCAAAATTCGGAAGCGACTTCAGAAAACCCGATGCCGTGACTGTAATAAGCGAAGAAAATTATAAAGAAATAATCTGGCCCGCACCTGTGGGCAACCTCCTTTTTGTAGGCAAATCCATGGAGAAGGAACTGAACAGACGGGGAATTTTTACCATAGGCGATGCAGCGAATGCATGCAGGGAAAAACTTCTCAGAGACCTTGGCAAAAACGGCGAAAGAGTGTATTTTTATGCATCGGGAATGGATACTTCTCCCGTAATGCGTTATGATGAAGATATACCGATAAAGAGCATCGGCAACTCGTCCACCCCCGCAAGAGACATGAAAACTTTTGAGGATGCAAAGATAATGCTTTATATTTTGTCCGAAAGTGTGGCGAAAAGACTCCGCAACCACTCCCTTTTATGCACGGGCATACAGATACACCTGAGAGACACGCAACTTATAACACATGAAAGACAAAAAAAACTTAAATTTCCGACAAATCTTTCAGAGACCATTTGCAAAGAGGGACTTGAGCTCCTGAAAAAATCATGGAATGAAGCCGCTCCTTTGCGAAGTATAGGCATAAGAGGTATAGACCTCTGCCCCGATTCAGTACCATTTCAAACTACTTTTTTCAGAGATGAAATAAAAGAGCAGAAAAAAGAGAAGCTTGAACTAACCGTAGATAAAATAAGAGAAAAATACGGCAAAGAAAGTATCATAAGGTCAGTAGTCCTGTCCGACCCCATACTCGGAACAGCTAACAAACCCCGCCTTGAACCCCCTGCATTCAGAACGCACTAAATGATAATTTATACCATTTTTTCTTGCAATGCAGGAAAAAATGGTATAAACTTGTATCCGGTGGTTCTATGAAAATTATTATTGATGCAGATGCCTGCCCCGTGCTTGATATCACCCTCGGTATTGCAAAGAAAAAAGACATACCCTGTCTTATCGTCTGCGATAATTCACATTTTATCGAGCGTGAAGGTGCTGACACCGTTGTAGTCGACAAAGGGGCTGATTCTGCTGACATCCGAATTGCAAACACAGTCAGAAACGGAGATATCGTTGTCACTCAGGACTACGGACTTGCAGCTCTCGTTCTCGGAAAAAAAGCAAAAGCACTCAATCAGAACGGGCTCATTTTTACGGATAAAAATATCGAAAATTTGCTTTATTCCCGATATACTGCAAAAAAAGCGAGGATGGCGGGAGGACGAACAAAGGGCCCTCCTGCAAGAACCCGGGACAATGATATTGCATTTATAAATTCACTTAATCTGCTTTTGGAGGAAACATAATGGAAATTCAAGGTTTATCAAAGAAATACACGTTCAGAGAAGCTGTACCCGTATGGGAAAAAGGACATCAGCTGACAAAAAATCACTCTCTCATATTCCGTGCGGTAATAGAGGGAAACGAAGAAATCAAACTCAGCATAGCCTCTCATTCAAGATATCAGATTTTTGTTGACGGTGTCTTTTATGCTGCAGGTCCCGCAAGAGCAGGACACGGCTTTTACAGAGTAAACGAATACACTCTAAAAAATGAACTTTCGGAGAAAAAAACAATTATAAGCATCATCGCAGCAGGCTACAATGTCAACAGTTTCTATCTTTTGGATATGCCCTCATTTTTATGTGCCGAGATTGAAAGAAACAATGAAATAATTTATTCCACGGGTAAAAAAGATTTTGAGGTTTCAAGATATTGTGCACGAATTCAGAAAACTCCCCGTTATTCCTTCCAGCGACCCTTCACCGAGTGTTATATCCTTGATGCATATTACGACCTTTTCATGACCGATGCCGAAACAAAATTAAGGGCAGCAGAGCTTGAAAAAACAGAAGACAAAAGCTTCATAGAAAGAACATCTCCCTACTGTCTTTACAGTGAAAGAAAGGTCAAAGAAATCGTATCAAAAGGAATACTTATACCCGATAAGGACAGAAGATATTTCAAAGACAGAAGCCTCAGAAATATTGATGATGAGCTTAAGGGCTTCAAGGAAAAGGAACTTGATGCTTCTCCCGTAAACGAGCTTTATGCTTACAAAACACAGATAATGGAAGACGGCGGTTACGGAATGGAGAGCGTTTCCCTGGGCATAAACTGCTGTTGTATTTACGACATGGGACAGAATAATACGGGTTATATCCGTCTTTCTCTCACAGCAGAGCATGACACCGTAATATATGCAGTTTTCAACGAAATACTGCCTGACGGTAAATGCCCCGACCCCGGAAAGGATGCCTGTGAAAACGTCATCAAATGGGCAATTCAGGGCGGAAGAACCTATGATATCGTGTCCTTTGAGCCCTATACATTCCGTTACATACAGATAATTTCCATGTACTCCCCCACACTTGTTACAAATGTTTCTCTTTACGAGGAATGCTATCCCGAAACACTTGTCACAAACACAAAGAAAATGCCCACAGAGAATCTGCAGAAAATATATGATGCGGCTGTCTCCACTTTCAGACAGAATTCAACGGACATTTTTATGGACTGCCCTTCAAGAGAGAGAGCCGGCTGGCTTTGTGACAGCTTCTTCACTGCCCGTGTTGAAAAAGAGCTTACGGGAAAAAGCCTTGTTGAGCATGATTTCATTGAAAATTTCATAATTCCGGAAAAATTCAAGGATATTCCCGACGGAATGCTTCCCATGTGCTATCCCGCAGACCATTATGACGGCTGTTATATACACAACTGGGCATTCTGGTTCGTATTACAGCTTAAAGGCTATCTTGAAAGATCAGGTGACCGTAAACTTATTGATGCGGCAAAAAAGAGAGTTTACGAGCTTCTCGAATTTACGAAAAAATATGAAAACAAAGACGGACTTCTCCAAAAAATAGACAGCTGGATATTTGTAGAATGGTCAGAGGCAAATGACTTTGTTCTTGATATAAATTATCCGTCAAATATGCTTTATTCAAAGGTGCTTGATACGGTAGCGGAGCTTTACTGTGATGAGACACTTCATACGAAAGCTGAAAATCTCCGCAGGACCATCCGCGAAAAGTCCTTTGACGGCGAATTTTTCTGCGATAACGCAAAGCTTACTATTACGGGAAATGCAAGAAGAACAAAAAATCACAGCGAAACCTGTCAGTATTATGCCTTCTTCACCAAAACCGCAACAAAGGAAATGTATCCCGAGCTTTACGAAAAAATGTTTACTGTATTCGGCCCCGACAGAAATCCGGAAACAACATATCCCAAGGTTCCCGTTTCAAATGCATTTATCGGAAACTATCTCAGACTTTTCATCCTTTTTGAAGACGGTGAATACGACAAAATGCTCAAAGAAATAGAAAGCTTCTTCCTTCCCATGGCAGAAAAAACAGGTACTCTCTGGGAAAATATGACAGATTATGCATCCTGCTGTCACGGATTTGCAAGTCATGTAGCTTACTGGCTCAATAAAATCACCGAGTAACAAAAGAAAAAACAATAACAGTAAATAATAACAATTGACATTTTGCGACTTTCTTGTTATTATTAGTTTTGTATTATTTATTCAGGTGATAGAATTATGAAAAAAGTAAAGAAACTTATCATTGCGGCGGTCATATCCTGTTTACTGCTTTTTCCCATGGCATCCACTGCTTCTGCAGCAGACCTTATTGACCCCGATAACATTTCAGCTATGCTTGAAATGATTCTAGGTTCTGATGTCAACTTGTCAAATCCCGAAAGCATCAGAGAAGCCATCAGCAAAATCACATCGGGCGGTCTCGGAGGAATCCTTGACCTTTTAGGTGCAGGTGATATCCTTGAGGTGCTCAATGATTATCTCAATGCCTTCGAGTCAGAGATTACAACAAAAGAACCGGAGACCACAACGGAAGAACCGACAACACCCGAGCCCACAACGCCTGCTCCCGTTATTCCGTCATATCCTTCTTATGAATATACTCCTCCCGTAACGGTGGCTCCGTCCACAACACTGCCCGAGGAGACAACAACCTTCCAGTATATCCCTCCCGAGCAGATATATACAGAACCCTTCACAACAACTGTTTTCAACCCCATAGTTGAAGACAATAACAATATTCAGTCTGATACAAGTCCTTTTGCAACAGGCATAGGTGTTATTCTTCTTCTCGGTTCAAGTGTCGGTGTAATCATAGTTGTAGTAGCTCTTAAGAAAAACAGGATATGATAATGTCATCACTGAAAGAAAGTGAACATATAGAATATATAAACAGCAGCCTTAAGCTTATAGTATCCGAAAGCCATACCTTCGGCACGGATGCTTTGCTATTGGCTGCTTTTTCCGCACCGAAAAGAAGGGAAAAAGTGTGCGATTTCGGCACAGGATGCGGAATAATACCCTTTTATTGGCTAAGAGAGGGAGCTGAATCGGTATATGCAGTTGAAATACAGCCCCTTGCCTGCGACCAGCTTCGCAGAAGCATTGCTCTCAATTCACTGGAAAAAAAATTTTTCCTTTTCCATTCAGACCTGAGAGACTTAAAGGGGAAAATTGATGAGGATACTTTTGACCTTATTACAATGAATCCTCCTTACACAGAGGAAGGACACGGAATAAAAAGCAGTTCCAATGCCGACAAAATAGCAAGACATGAAACTAATCTCAATCTTGCAGAGCTTTTTTCAGCAGCTTCCCGTCTTCTGAAATTCGGCGGCAGGATGTGTATATGTTTAAGACCCGAAAGGCTCACCTCTGCAATGTGTGCCATGAGAGAGGCAAAAATAGAGCCGAAGCGTCTGAGACTGGTTTCACAGCGTGACGGAAAAGCCCCGTGGTTATTTCTTCTTGAAGGAAAAAAAGGCAGAAACCCCGGACTCATAGTCGAAAAGGAACTTCACATAGAAAATCCCGACGGTACTCCTTCCGAAGAAATGCTCGGAATTATCGGGGAGTACAGAAAATAAAACAGCTGTCAATTCCATAAAAAAAGGAAGAACGGTATGAGTGCATTTTTTCCTGCATTTTTTCTTCTTATGGTTTCATTCGGAATATTGAGAAGAAACAATCTGCAGTCACATTATATGAAAATACGGAAAAGAAGAAAGGAAAACAGAGATATGGATAATTCCTTACTCACAAAATATATAGGCAAAGAGTGTATAATCTCTGCAAACGGCTATGTCTCGGGACTTGTCGGCAAGGTTACCGAGGTTTCGGGCAACTGGCTGAGCATAGAAGACAAAAAAGGTAAACTTACAACTTTCAACTGCGACTATATAAGCAGCATCAAGGAGAGATAAAATGGCGGGTGAACTTTTTGTTGTCGGAACCCCTATAGGCAATCTCGGAGATTTTTCACCGAGAGCAGAGGAAACTCTCCGTACCGTGGACTTCATAGCCGCAGAGGATACGAGAGTTACAATAAAACTGCTCAACTATTTTGATATCAAAAATAAACTTATAGCTTATCACGAACACAACCGTGCAGAAAAAGGCCCGTCCATAGTTGAAAGAATTCTTTCGGGGGAAAACTGTGCCCTTGTCACGGATGCAGGTATGCCTGCAATTTCTGACCCCGGGCAGGACCTTGTACGGCTTTGTCATGAAAGCGGAATAAAAGTAAATACCGTCCCCGGTCCCAGTGCAATAATAACTGCCCTTGCCCTTTCGGGTCTTGAGGTATCCCGTTTCACTTTTGAAGGATTTCTTACGGGAAACAAACCCAAAAGGCGTGAGCATCTTGAAGAAATAAAAACTGAACGCAAAACTATGGTGTTTTATGAAGCACCCCACAAGCTTGCTGCAACACTTCACGACCTTTACATGACCCTCGGAGACAGAAAAATTGCACTGATAAAAGAGCTTACAAAAATACATGAAAATATAGAATTCGGCTCTCTTTCCGAGCTTGACGGAAAATATGACGGAATGAAGCTCAAAGGCGAATATGTCATAATAATAGAAGCAAAAAGCAGAGAAGAATTAAAAGAAGCCGAAGAACGGCAGGACCCCGTTTCCCTTGCAAAAGCTTATATTGCAGAGGGATTCAGCATCAATGAGGCGGCAAAAAAAGCCGCAAAGGAAACAGGAACAAAAAAAAGCGATATATATAAAGAGCTTGTCTGATAAATTTACAGTACTCATAATGCTGTATCAAGGAGATAAATATGGATATAAAAGAAAAACTTTGCAGTGAATTTCCTGTGCGACCCGATCACATGGAAAACATAATTACACTTATAGATGACGGTAACACAATCCCATTCATTGCCCGTTACCGTAAGGAAATGCACGGCTCATGCGATGACCAGCTTTTAAGAGAAATTTCTGACAGACTGCAATATCTCAGAAACCTTGAAAAGAAAAAAGAGGACTATGCCGCACATATTGAAGAACTCGGCAAAATGACGGATGAGCTCAGAGATGCAATAATGGCAGCAGAAACTCTTGCCGTTCTTGAAGACCTCTACAGACCCTACAAACAGAAAAGAAGAACAAGGGCAACAGTCGCTAAGGAAAAAGGACTTGAGCCCCTTGCACTTGAAATACTCGCTCAGGATAAGACCGAGGGTACACTTGAAGAAATGGCGGAACCCTTCCTTGATGAAGAAAAGGATGTCAGAAGTATTGAAGAAGCACTTCAGGGTGCAAATGACATAATTGCAGAAATTATGTCCGATTCTCCCGAAATAAGACATGATCTTAAAGAAATCGTTTCAAATAAAGGCATTATCGGCTCATCTGCGAAGACAGAAGAAGATTCCGTATATTCCATGTACTACGATTATTCCGAAGCTGTCTCAAAAATCCCCAGCCACAGAATACTCGCCATAAACAGAGGCGAAAATGAAGGCTATCTCAAAGTAAGTCTTCAGATTGAGGACTTTGCCGCAATGGGTGTATTTTACCGTCACTTTGTAAAAACAGGCAGCATAACCACTCAGTTCGTAAAGGAAGCAGCTCTCGACAGTTATCAGAGACTTGTTTTCCCTTCAATAGAAAGAGAAATAAGAAATATGCTCACGGAAAAAGCCGATGAGCAGGCAATAAAGATGTTCGGACAGAACTTAAAACCTCTTCTCATGCAGCCCCCCATTAAAGGTAAGAGGGTTCTCGCCGTTGACCCCGCTTACAGAACAGGCTGCAAAATAGCCGTTGTAGATGAAAACGGCAAGGTGCTTTCAACAGGCGTTATTTATCCCACACCCCCCCAGAACAAAAAGGAGGAGGCTGCAAAGAAAGTACATGAGTGGATACAGAAATACTCAGTCAACTGCATTTCCATCGGCAACGGCACAGCATCAAAAGAGGCAGAGATTTTTATTGCAGAAACCATAAAAGAATATGCCGGTGCTGTAACATACATGGTCGTAAATGAAGCAGGTGCTTCCGTTTATTCCGCTTCAAAGCTCGGTGCAGAGGAATTCCCCGAATTTGATGTTTCCCTGCGTTCTGCAGTATCCATTGCAAGACGGCTTCAGGACCCTCTTTCAGAGCTTGTAAAAATTGACCCCAAATCCATAGGTGTCGGTCAGTATCAGCATGACCTTCCTCAGAACAGACTTGAAGAATCTCTTACGGGAGTGGTTGAAGACTGCGTAAACTCCGTAGGTGTTGACCTCAATACTGCCTCACCTTCGCTTCTCAGATATGTTTCGGGTATCACTTCTTCAACAGCAAAGAACATAGTTTCTTACCGTGATGAAAACGGTGCTTTCGTTTCAAGAGCAGGACTTAAAAAGGTCAAAGGCCTCGGTCCGAAGGCGTATGAACAGTGTGCAGGCTTCCTTCGTATTCCCGGAGGCAAAGAAACTCTTGATAACACTGCAGTACACCCGGAGTCTTATGAAGCCGCAAAGAAGCTTCTTACCATTCTCGGAATAGACAGCGGTAAGCTATCCTCAGACGGTGCACAGGACATCGAATCAAAGCTTGAAGCCTACGGCAAAGCAAAGGCTGCCGACGAATGCGGTGTGGGGATTCCCACAATTACGGATATTGCCGCAGAGCTTAAAAAGCCCGGCAGAGATATAAGAGATGCCCTTCCCTCTCCGATGCTCCGCTCTGATATTCTTTCCATGGAAGACCTCCGAGAAGGAATGGAGCTTCAGGGTACAGTCAGAAATGTCATTGACTTCGGTGTATTTGTGGATATCGGTGTTCATCAGGACGGGCTTGTTCACATTTCGCAGATTACAAACAGATACATAAAACATCCCTCCGAGGTACTGAAGGTCGGAGATATCGTAAAAGTAAAGGTTCTCTCTGTGGATGTACAGAAAAAGAGAATTTCTCTCACGATGAAATAATGAAGAATTCCCCGTAGCTTACGGAAATACAATAAAAGAGGTGTAATTTATGTCAACAAAGAAAACATTGTTAAAAGCAACGGCAGGTACAGCTGTCGGTACAGGTGTACTTGTGGGTGCTGTAAGTGCCCTGGCGTATGAACTTATTCTTAACATCAAATTCGCTTCAAAAATCGGAGAAATGTTCTCCCCGAAGCCCATACCCATGTCCGAAGAGGATTATGAAGCGGCAAAAAATGACCTGCCTGACACTTCCGTGTTTCAGGAAAAGGTAAGTGCATGGCATTCCTGTCATACCGCGGAGGATATATACATCACAGGAAAAGACGGAAAGAAGCGTCA
The DNA here is from genome assembly GCA_015065425.1 of Oscillospiraceae bacterium. Classification (GTDB taxonomy): domain Bacteria; phylum Bacillota; class Clostridia; order Oscillospirales; family Acutalibacteraceae; genus RUG806. The sequence goes on along the minus strand of SVQH01000007.1, from coordinate 2,051 downwards.
CGCAAAGTTTTTTGACAACGGACATCCCGAAAAATGGGCAATAATTTTTCACGGATACACATCAGGTCCCGAAGGAATGTATCATTATGCATACACTTATGCGGAAATGGGCTTCAACTGTATCCTTCCCTCAATGATAGGTCACTCAAAAGATGTAAACAAATACTGCTCGATGGGATATCATGACAGATATATGGGTATAGACTGGATAAAGTATATCCTTCTTCTCAATCCTGATGCGGATATAGTTCTTCACGGAGAGTCCATGGGTGCGGCAACTACAATGATGATAACAGGCGAAAAGCTTCCTTCAAATGTAAAGGCAGCGGTTTCAGACTGCGGTTTTACAAGTGTTTATAATGAATATATACACGTAGCCCGTCATCAGATGTCCCCCGCTATGGTTCCCCTCATTCCCGTAGTAAGCAAATATTCTGAACTCAGAGGCAATTTCAATTTCAAAAAATGTGCTCCCGTGCAGGCTGTAAAATATTCCGAAACACCCACTCTTTTCGTACACGGAGAAGCGGATGACTTTGTTCCCTTCTATATGCTTCAGGAGGTTTATGATGCCTGTGCCGCCGAAAAAGAAATATTCACCGTAAGAGGAGCAGAACATGCTGAGTCTTCTACGGTAAATCCCAAGCTTTACTGGACAAATGTATATAACTTCCTCAAAAAACACGTAGCATTATGACAAATATAAGACATTCCGTAAGTAAGAAAAAACGCGATGTAGATATGACCGAAGGAAGCATCGTAAAGCACATTATTGCATTTGCGATACCCCTTCTTCTCGGTAACATATTCCAGCAATTATATAACACAGTCGATACATGGGTAGTAGGCAGGTTTGCATCAAATGAAGCTTATGCTGCAGTAGGTTCCGTAGGGCCAATTATAAACATGCTCATAGGTATTTTTCTCGGACTTTCCAGCGGAGCTGGTGTTGTTGTATCACAATTTTACGGTGCAAAGCAATATGACAAAGTTCACAAAGCAGTACATACCTGTATTACGCTTACTATCATATTAACTGTGATTTTCAGCATACTCGGCATAATAATGTCTCCTTTTATGCTTCAGCTGATGAAAATGCCCGAATCCGTCATTCCCGAGGGTAAAACTTATCTGACCATATACTTTGCAGGTGTAGCAGGTCTTATGTTCTATAATATGGGTGCAGGTATACTCAGAGCCATAGGAGACTCAAAGCGTCCTTTTTATCTCCTTGCATTGTCAGCAGGACTTAATATAGGACTTGACCTGTTGTTTGTGCTTGCTTTCAACATGGGAGTTTCAGGTGTTGCTTATGCCACGATAATATCACAGGGCATATCTGCCGTACTGATAATGATTATGCTTATCAGAAGTGATTCCTGCGTCAAGGTTTCCTTCAGGGAACTGGGACTTTCGGGAGAAATGATGAAGCTTATTATGAAAGTGGGAATTCCCGCTGCACTTCAGATGGCTGTCACTGCTTTTTCAAATGTTTTCGTACAGTCATACATCAATTTCTTCGGCGAGGACTGTATGTCAGGCTGGACCACTTACGCAAAGCTTGACCAGTTCATGTTCCTGCCCATGCAGTCCATATCCCTTGCCGCTACCACCTTCATGGGACAGAATCTCGGCATAGGTAATATCGCAAGAGCAAAAAAAGGTGTACGCACAGCCTCTGCAATGTCACTTGTATGCACTGCTGTTATTATGATTCCTCTTGTGATTTTTGCAGAGTTTTTCTCAGCCTTTTTCAACAGCAAACCCGAGGTTATAGAATACAGCATCATGCTTATAAGATGGATTTCTCCCTTCTATCTTCTGTGCTGTTTCAATCAGATATATTCCGCAGCACTCAGAGGAGCCGGGGACAGCAAAATACCGATGTTTATCATGATAGGTTCTTTCGTTGTTTTCAGACAGTGCTATCTCTTTATCATGTCAAACTTTATCTGCAACGAAATAATCCCCATTGCCATGGGCTATCCCGCAGGCTGGGCAATATGTTCACTTGCAACACTTATCTATTATAAAAAGACAGATCTCACAAA
>SVQH01000054.1 GCA_015065425.1 Oscillospiraceae bacterium | reverse complement strand
TGTGTGAGCTATCTTTTCGATTTCTCTTGTTTCAAAGTAATCACATCTTGAACAGTCTGCTCTTTCTTCACCAACTGTTGTACAGGTTGCGGGGGTTGTTACAACATAAGCACCCATATCGTGGTCGAGTGCGGGTGTTTCTTCCTGTGCTGTGAGAATTTCACCACATACCGAGCACTTAACACCGGCTGTAAGTCCTGTTTCTGTACAGGTTGCTTCTACTTCGGGGATTTCCTCTTCTGTGTGAGCTATCTTTTCGATTTCTCTTGTTTCAAAGTAATCACATCTTGAACAGTCTGCTCTTTCTTCACCAACTGTTGTACAGGTTGCGGGGGTTGTTACAACATAAGCACCCATATCATGGTCGAGTGCGGGTGTTTCTTCCTGTGCTGTGAGAACTTCTCCGCATACCGAGCACTTAACACCGGCTGTAAGTCCTGTTCCCGTACAGGTTGCAGCTACTTCGGGGATTTCCTCTTCTGTATGTCCCTTTGATGGTGTAACCTTATTTTCTCTTGAAATCTGTTCACCACAGACTAAGCAGTATACAACTTCGTCATAGCTTCCGTCTGTGTCACAATCGGGCTCAACTATATTTTCTATAACGGCATCATCTGGTGTATGTCCGAGATTGCTTATTTCATCATCGGTATATGTATCGCCACAGACTGAGCAGGTGTATGTTGTGTAACCGTTATCGGTACAGGTGGGAGGAGTTACCTCTGATTCATACTTATGCTCTGCCTTTTCAATAGGCTTTGTTTCAAAGTGAACACAGTTTTTGCATTCTCTCTTTTCTTCGCCCTCTTCTTCACAGGTGGCAGGCTTATTTTCATACCAGTCACCGAAATCGTGTCCGGGTGCCGTAAGAACAGTTCTGACTCTTGCCGTTTCTTCGCCGCAGACGGTACACTTTGTGACTGTTACAACATAACCGTCAATATCACAGGTGGCATTTACTTTTTCGATTTCATCGGGAGTGCCCTCCAAGTGTCCGGTGGTATAAATAATATTTTCATCCACGTGAGAAGCATCATTCTTACAAACTCTCTTTTCGAGTCCGTTTTCAGTACACGAAACTGCAGTTACTGTTTCCCAGTCACCCCAATCGTGATCGCCCGCTTCGGTAGTGAAGTGTTCAGAATCTAAAATTTCATTACATTCTGTACAACGGGTAACCATATCATAACTGCCGCCCTCTGTGCAGGTTGCCTTCACTTCGTTTTCCATTGCGGCTTCGCCCTCGGTATGGTCGGCAAAGGGAAGATATTCTATATCTTCATCTAAAACTTCAAGACATTCCGTACAGAAAACAGTGGTCTTTACAAAACCTTGGCTTTTACAGGTAGACTCTTCCCTTTGCACATAAGGTTCGCTGTTGGTATGTGCGGCACCGACAATAACATTTTTCGACGAAATGACGGTATTACAAACGGTACATCTTATCACTTCGTCATAATTTCCGTCTGTGGTACAAGAGGGCGGAACTACATTCTCTTTGACCTTCTCACCCGGAGTGTGTGCTGCAGTGGGAACGGGTACGGTTTCAGAGGAAATCATATTACCGCATACATCACAGTAAACCGTGCTCAGATATGAGCCGGGTGTTGTGCAGGTTGCGGGAACTTCATCAGAAATTACGGGGTCAAGAGGAGTATGTGCGGTTGTGCCGATAGTATCATCCTGTCTGTAAGAGCATACTTTACAGGTGCGGTACATAGCACCTTCCTTTGTACAGCTGGGATAAACCGTTGTATACCAGTCATTCCAGTCGTGCGTCTCGGTTGTGAGAACTTCCGTATACTCGGCATCACCCGTTACAGTGTAATTAATCGCTTTATCCCAAGCATAAGTATAGTGATTTGTATTGTCTGCTTCCTTTACGGTATTTGCAGGGATTGATGTTGATGGAATAGTAAAGCCGTAAGTATATGTAAGCTTTTTCTGTGTTCCGTCAGCAATATTAAACTTAATTGTATAGTAAGCTGTTGAATTCTTGAGAGTGTTTATTGCTGCCTGAAGGGAATTTGCTACGGAATTAATTGCAGACTGATCACTTGCAGCATTTTCGCCTGCTAAAGTGACATTATATGCGTGATATCTGGGTACATTATTATAGTAACTGAGGTTCTTTGCATCGGCTACAGCTGCTTCAAGAGCAGTTCTTGAACTTTGGGTATACTTCGCAGTATAATCCGCACTGTTTATATAACCTTCCGCCTCAGCAACAAGATTACGAAGAGCTGTATTCGATGCTCCGAAGTAAAGTGCATTTGAGGTATTGTAAAGAGTATTCTTTACAGAATCAAGAGTGTTCTGGTTGGTAGCTCTTGTTGTAATAGCTGTCTGAGCATCAGTGTTCTGCTGTGAGAGGTCGCTGTAGCTCCCTGCTACTACATACTGAGTGTAATTCCTGTTTGCGGAAAGTATCTCACCCGCCTTAACGATTTCGGAATTGAGAGCGGATTTGTCGTAAACTGTTACAAACCACTGCATTTCAATCCACTGACCTTCCATATAGCTGGAAGATGAACCCTTGGAATTGAACATTGAGGATGAATTGTGAGTTGACCAGGAACCGCCCGATTTATAGTTCTGGGCAAGACCGTAGTTGTTCATAGAGTCCTGAGTTGTATTAAACTCATTTGTAGTTCCTTTATAGGAAGCTTTAGGAGTACCCATAAGATAAATGGATGTTCTTACGGGATTGCCCGCATTTACGTTATTTCTCCAGAGGATATATTTATCGTGCCTTGTGTTATTGTAGGAGAAACCGTCCGTTCCCTGATTTGCATGATTATAACCCACAATACGAAGGTCATAGTCCGTTGAGCTTCCTGTCCAGGTAGCACCGTAAGGACCACCCGTTGCATTGGGAGGAATTGATGCATCGACCTTATAATCAGAGAAAATATTTGTCATGGTATAATAATACGGTCCCGCTTTTGAATATGCGGAATAATCACCCCATACGGGAGCACCGAGGAGTATTCTATAGTTTGCACTGTCGCCGAAGTGCCATTCAACATCAAAATGGTAACCGGCACTCTGCAGGGTCTCGGAAACATCAAGATAGATTTGTGAGGGATAGTAAACCTTTACATAGTCACTTCCCGTTGCCCATTGAATCCATCTGTCACCGGTTCCCGACCACGCGGGTGTGCCGTATTTGTCCCCCTTAGCATAGGTATAATCCGTTGCGGGGAGAGCACCTGCCGTTATCGGTGAAATCATAGCAAAGCAGGAAAACACCATTAAAACGGTAAGGAACAAAGATAATGATTTTTTCAATATCTTTTTCATAAGTTGTCATCTCCTTTTTTATTTATACAAATTTATTTTGGTTTGTAAAAAAGATTTTCTAAAAACCAAAATATAGTTATACACAAAAATTATAGCATTTTTTACAAAACAAATCAAGATTTTTCTAAGATTTAATATAAACTTCACATAAGTTATACAAATGATATTGAAACAGAATAAAATATAGTGTAAAATATATTCTGTAATTTAACATTTAGGAGAATAATTATGAGTACAGATATTTTATTAAAAAGAAGAAGCATAAGAAAATATAAAGACACCCCCGTACCCGAAGAGCTTCTTGATAAAATTCTTGAAGCCGGAACATTTGCCCCCACGGGAATGAACAGGCAGACTCCTGTTATGGTTGCTGTTACAAACAAAGAAATAAGGGACATCCTTGAAAAAGAAAACGCGAAGGTCATGGGAGATGAAACAAAAAAACCTTTCTACGGTGCTCCTGCCGTTATTGTAGTTTTCTATAACCCCGAGGTTTATACAAGTTTTGAGGACGGCTGTCTTGTTATGGGCAATCTTCTCAATGCAGCCCATGCAGTAGGCCTTGGAAGCTGTTGGATACACAGGGCAAAAGAGATGTTCAACACTTCTCAGGGAAAAGAGCTTATGAAAAAATGGGGCATACCCGAAAACTATATCGGCGTGGGAAACTGTATTGTAGGTTATCCCGACGAAACACCCGAAGCAAAGCCCAGAAAAGACGGATATATAATTAAGGAAAAATAATATGAACATTTCAGGCTTTCAGAAACTTACTCTTCTTGACTTTCCGGGGCACACTGCCTGTACCCTCTTTACACTCGGATGTAATATGCGTTGCCCCTTCTGTCATAACACTCCCCTTGTAAAGGGAACGGCAGAGGAAAAATACAGCGAAGAGGAAATTTTCTCATTTCTCAGAAAAAGACAGGGACTTCTTGACGGAGTTGCAATAACAGGCGGCGAACCGCTTTTACAGAAGGATATAATACCTTTTATAAAAAAGATAAAGGAAATGGGTTATGCCGTAAAGCTCGACACCAACGGCAGTTTTCCCGACATCCTCGGGGAGCTTATAAAAGACGGACTTCTTGATTATGTCGCCATGGACATAAAAAATTCGGAGGAAAAGTATTTTCTCACCTGTGCCTGTGATATTGATTTTTCCGACATTTCAAAAAGCATTGAAATACTCAGAACCTGCGGAATTGATCACGAATTCAGAACCACGGTCACAAAAGAACTTCATACAAAAGCAGACATAATTTCAATAGCAAAAATACTCGGAAAAACAGAAAAGTATTATCTTCAGCAATTCAAGGATTCGGGAGATATACTCTGTGAAGGAATATCCTCCCACAGCGAAGAAACACTCCGTGATATGGCTTCGGCGGCAGCAGAATTTGTGTTTTTGTGTGAAACAAGAGGAATCTAAAAGAAATGCATATATAGTATTTTTTTATTGGCATTGCCACAAGATATTGTGTCAATGCCGATTTTTTCGGCTTTTTAACAGACATTTACCACAAAAAAGCAACAATATATTGTGCATTGTTCCGAATTTACCAAAAACTTAACACAAGATATTGATTTTTGCATTGTCCTTATGCTATTATTAGCAAGCACGCAGTAAAGGAACCCTGAAAGATGGGCTTTAGAATAAGAAAAATAAGTCACTAAAAGGAGGTAATAAAATGGCTTATCAGGTAATTAAAAGAGACGGCGAAAAGGCAGATTTTAACATCACAAAAATTGCTGCCGCCATTCAGAAGGCTTTTGAAGCACAGAACAGAGAATCACATCCCAACATAATAGATTTCCTTGCACTTAAGGTTACTGCAGACTTTGAAACAAAGATAAAAGACGGATACATTACCGTTGAAGATATTCAGGACTCTGTAGAATCCGTTCTTGTACAGGCAGGCTATGCCGACATAGCAAAGGCATACATCCTTTACAGAAAGAACAGAGAAAAAATCCGTAACATGAAGTCCACTATACTCGACTATAAAGAGATAGTTGATAATTATGTTAAGGTATCCGACTGGAGAGTTAAGGAAAACTCCACCGTTACATATTCTGTCGGCGGACTTATCCTTTCAAACTCAGGTGCAATTACCGCAAACTACTGGCTATCCGAAATCTATGACGAGGAAATTGCCAATGCACATAAGAATGCTGATATTCACATTCACGACCTTTCAATGCTCACAGGCTACTGTGCAGGCTGGTCACTGAGACAGCTCATTGAAGAAGGACTCGGCGGTGTTCCCGGAAAGATAACCTCATCTCCCGCAAGTCATCTTGCAACACTCTGCAACCAGATGGTAAACTTCCTCGGAATCATGCAGAATGAATGGGCAGGAGCTCAGGCATTCTCCTCCTTTGACACATACCTTGCTCCCTTCGTAAAGGTAGATAATCTCTCTTACAGAGAAGTCAAAAAGTGCATCGAATCCTTCATTTTCGGTGTAAATACTCCTTCCCGTTGGGGTACACAGGCTCCCTTCTCAAACATCACCCTTGACTGGACTGTTCCCGCTGACCTTGCATGTAAGCCCGCTATCGTAGGCGGTAAGCCTCAGGATTTCACCTACGGCGACTGCAAGAAGGAAATGGATATGGTCAACAAGGCATTCATTGAAACCATGATTGAAGGCGATGCCAACGGCAGAGGCTTCCAGTATCCCATTCCCACATATTCAATCACAGCTGATTTTGACTGGTCAGAGACAGAAAACAACAAGCTTCTCTTTGAAATGACATCAAAATACGGCACACCTTATTTCTCAAACTATGTAAACTCCGATATGGAACCCTCTGATGTCCGTTCCATGTGCTGCAGACTTCGTCTTGATCTCAGAGAACTGAGAAAGAAATCAGGCGGTTTCTTCGGAAGCGGCGAAAGCACAGGTTCAGTCGGCGTTGTTACAATAAATATGCCGCGAATAGCATATCTCGCAACAGACGAGAAGGATTTCTTCAGCCGTCTTGATAAGATGATGGATATTTCAGCCCGTTCTCTTAAAGTAAAGAGAGAAATCATCACAAAGCTTCTTGATGAAGGACTTTATCCCTATACAAAGAGATATCTCGGAACATTCAACAACCACTTCTCAACCATAGGTCTTGTCGGTATGAACGAAGTAGGTCTCAACGCAAAATGGCTTCGCAAGGATATGACAAATACCGAAACACAGGAATTCACAAAGAAGGTTCTCAATCACATGAGAGAGCGTCTTTCAGATTATCAGGAACAGTACGGTGACCTTTATAATCTTGAAGCAACTCCTGCAGAGTCCACTTCCTACAGACTTGCAAAGCACGACAAGGCAAGATATCCCGAAATTCTTACAGCTCACGAGGGCGAAACTCCCTATTATACCAACTCCTCTCACCTTCCCGTTGGTTATACGGAAGATATTTTCACAGCCCTTGACATTCAGGATGAATTACAGACTCTCTACACATCGGGTACTGTTTTCCATGCATTCCTCGGTGAAAAGCTTCCTGACTGGAAGGCTGCAGCAAATCTTGTAAGAAAGATTGCAGCAAACTACAAGCTCCCCTATTATACCCTGTCTCCCACATATTCCGTATGCCAGGAACACGGCTACCTCATCGGTGAGCAGTACAAGTGTCCTCTCTGCGGCAAGGAAACCGAGGTATATTCAAGAATTACAGGTTACTACCGTCCCGTTAAGAACTGGAACGACGGCAAGAGTCAGGAATTCAAGGACAGAAAAGTTTATGATATTGAAAAATCGGTAATGACAAGAAACGGTGTTCCGGCTGAAGAAACATCAGAAGATTGTGCCTGTGAAAAGGAGGCCGAAAAAATAATTCTTTTCACAACCGAAACCTGTCCCAACTGTAAGCTCGCTGTTCAGTGGCTTGACAAAGCAGGAATTTCTTACGAAAAGCTTTTGGTTTCTGAAAATCCCGAACTTGCAAAAGAACTTGAATTAAAGCAAGCTCCTACACTCGTTGTATATAACGGCAATGAAGCAGCAAAATACGCAGGCGTTGCCGCTGTAAAAAAATATATTGACGAAACAAAATAACCTTCTTATCAACCTGAGAAACTGATACAGACAAAGAGAGCGTTTCACTGCAAAACAGTGAGACGCTCTCAGGTTTTAGGGCCAAAAACAGTATTCAGATGATATTTAGTATTCATCCGAACAAAATTATGCAACATTTGTTTAATATATATTTACTTTTTCATAAAAACATGTTAAATTGGTATTTGTAGTATAATTACAAAAATAAATAAAAGGAGTTTTACAATGAAAAAGTTTATTTCTTTAATTCTTTCTCTCAGCCTTCTTTTCCTTATGGCTGTTCCTGCTTTTGCCACATCCATTGAGGAAGGCACCGATGTTTTAAGTGAAGAATTCATTTTCGCTGAAGGCCCCAAGGTTGACGGCTACAGCATAGACTACCGTTATTTTTCTCCCGTAAATGAAGATGATACGGCAAAATATCCTCTTGTTGTATGGCTTCACGGTATGGGTGACGGTTCAAAGGACGGAAAACAGGTATCAGCCTCCAATATTTCATATTGGGCAAGTGACGAATTCCAGGCACGTTTCACAAACGGCGGTGCATTTATTCTTGCCGCAAGAAGCCGTGAAGAACTCGGACACTGCTGGACAAATACCATGATAGAGCCTCTGAAGGCTGCCATTGATGAATTTATCAGTAAAAACTCCGCAAACATTGACATTTCAAGAATTTATGTCGGCGGATATTCCATGGGTGGAAAAATGACACTGAAAATGGCTATTGCATATCCCGAAATGTTCGCAGCCGCTTTCCCCATCTGCCCTGCTTGGTCCCCCTCTGAAGAGCTTCTCTCCCACATTGCCGATATGCCCGTATGGCTCACATCAGGCAAACCCGATCCCCTTGTAAACTATTTTTTCTCCGTTTCAAAGACATGGGAAAAGCTCACTTATGTCACCAATAACCCTGAAGAAATAAGATTTTCAACTCTTAAAAGAGTATGCTATGAAGACGGCAAGAGAACAATGAGTTCACATCATTCATGGTTTGCAGTAAATCATGATATGTTCTCAGATACTGACGGAGCTTATCCCTATATGTCAACAGAAAACGGCAAGGGTGAAGAAATCATCCTCACATTCCCCGAAGGAATGATATCATGGCTCTGTGCACACACATCGAATTATGACGGCTCAGCTTCTGAGGGTAAAGGAAATCTTGAAAATGCCACCGACACCGACAACATGAACGGCACAAACGGTATTTTTGATTTCTTAAAAACACTTTTCAAAGCAATAACCTCCCTCTTCGGTCTCATCTGATTTTTAATATAATCAAGCATCAAAAAGCTGCAATCTGCCCGAGAAGGAACAGATTGCAGCTTTTAATTTTCACCCATAAATCATAATCAGCAGTCTTTGAATACTGAATTATGATTTAATCGCCTACCGTCCATTGTGCAAGGATGCCCATGTATTCTCTCATTACATAGGTTGCAAGAAGAGGCAGAGGAGTATAAGCAGGAATACAATAACATGTAAAACCCTGTGCCTCTGCAGATAAAGTGGCTCTGTACAAATGGAAATTATTTGTTACTATCGTGATATTTTCACTGAGCCCGTTTTCTTTGATTATTACTGCTGAAAAAGCAATGTTTTCCCTTGTGCTTGTAGAACGGTCTTCCATATAAAGTCTGTTTCCGTCAATACCTCTGTCAACAAGCTCCCTATACATACAAAGTGCTTCGGGGATATCTTCATTAGGGCCTTGTCCGCCTGACAATACTGCTTTTGCTTCAGGATTTTCTTTAAGATATTCTGCGGCGGCTTCTATTCTGAGTCTCAGCATCTGACTGGGTGTTTCTCCGTACACGGCACAGCCGAGCACTACCACCGTTGTATCTGACGGCGGTGTTCGGAGAGTTGCTTCCGTCATAAATCCGCTTTCAACAATAAAAAGTGACGTAAATGCAATATATCCCGCGATAAGTACCGATAATGCCGCCTTCGCCCATTTCCTTTCACGGGCTTTTTCTCTGAGCTTTTTTCCGAAAAGTCCCCACAAGAACAATACACCGAAAAAGAGAAGCCCCGCAACATTTCCGATGTTGAATATACCGCTGAAGACAACAGGTATCATAAACCATACCCAACCTGCCGCACCTATAATAATTTTCAATATATCAATTATTTTCGTCATTTTTCTCACCTGAAAATATGATACAATAAAAAATCAAGCATTTCAATCATATTAAACAATTCTTAAGTAATTTGCAAAGTTTCTTAAATATAAAATTTACTCTTGATATTTTTCCTGAATTATATTATAATGTACCTCGCAGAAAAAATTCATATCCGCTGGTGTGGCTCAATGGCAGAGCAGCTCATTCGTAATGAGCAGGTTGCAGGTTCGATTCCCGTCACCAGCTCCAGAAAAAAGCATCGCAATA
>SVQH01000006.1 GCA_015065425.1 Oscillospiraceae bacterium | reverse complement strand
ATCCTGCGGCTGACTTTTTTGTTTATTATATAGGAAATTACTTGTATCGTAAGTAATTTGCTTATGTCAAGAAACACCGATTCCCCCGAGCATGGGGGCAGGGGGTTGATAAATCGTAAGATTTTTTCTTATTACTTTTCGGACTTCGGAATTGTATTGAGCTGTGCATTAAGTGCTAAAAGTTCTTCCTTCGTGAATTTGATGTCCATCATTCCTCCGATAAGTGTGAAAAGACGAAGCACTGTAAAGCCACCCATCATAGCCATCATTTCGGGACCTACTTCAAAGCCGGCAGCCTTTATTTTACCGCCTTCGCCACCTCCCATGAACTTACCTGCAATGCTCATGAATAACATCATACCCTGAGGAGTTGCCATGACATCGCTCATTTTATCATTAAGAGATAAGAAGCCTTCGGGAGCATCAATATCAAACCAGTTAAGAACAGCACCTTTTTCTTTAAGTCTGTATTCTTCATTGAAGCTGTCGACCTTTCTTATAAAGCTTTCGTCTGTATACTCCCCTGCAACTGCCTTAAGAACAGATTCACCGACATTGGGAACATCAAAATAGAAGAAATGCTCGGCACTCTCTTTTTTGCCGAGAGAAGCTCCGTTACAGAAAAGCTCTACCTCGGGAAGATTGGAATAAACCGTAACCTTTGTTACATCTTCCACTCTGTCTATATAACGCTTACCGCAGATGTGAACAAACTTTTCATCGGAAAGCCATGCTTTATATGCGTAGAAGGAGTCCTTTTTATACTTACGGTCAAAGGTAACAAGTCCCTTGTGATTCTGTCCGTTTTCTCCGCCTTCGTTTCTTGCATCAGCACCGAAATCAAACATATTCCACACATGAGTTGCCCACATATACTTTCTTGTAAAGAACTGCTTTATAAGCTCCTCGTGATAATATGCCTGATATTCTTCTGTATAGTCCCCCTGTCTCGGTTCTGATGTATGCCAGTCCAGAGCTTCACATCCGTATTCGGAGCAACCAATGGGAATATTGGGATGTGTCTTATGGAACTTATCAAACCAAGGTCCGTTCATAGCGGTTTCTCCGCCGTACCAGCCGAAATAGTGATTATAAGAAACCACATCGGGAATCTGAAGATAGGGGTCATTCATATCGCACATTGAAACTGCGGCAACGGTTGTAAGACGGGTCTTATCCATTTCGTGACATAAATCATTAAGGATACGGTGATTTTCGAGAAGGTCTTCATCACTTCCGCCGATTCCTATTTCATTTGAAAGTCCCCATACAACAATGGAAGGATGGTTATAATTCTGCGAAATAAGCTCTTTCATCTGAGAAACGGTATTTTCTCTGCCCTCGGGCATCTGCTTTGAAATATATGGAATTTCAGCCCAGATAACAAGTCCGTTTTCATCGCAGAGATCATAAAAATACTGGTCATGCTGATAATGAGCAAGACGGATGGTTGTAGCACCGACTTCCATAATAAGAGCGATATCCTCTTCGTGGTCTTCTTTTGACAGTGCATTACCCTTACCCCAGCGATCCTGATGACGGGAAACACCTCTGAGAGGATATTCCTTGCCGTTAAGGATAAATCCGTTTTCGGAGTCAATATTAAAGGTACGGCAACCGAAACGGGCTGATACATTATCAAGAACTTTACCGTCTTCAATAATTTCTGCCTTTGCAACGTAAAGATAAGGATCCGGTCTTCCCTGCCAAAGATGAACATTTTCTATTCTGAGAACTGCACAGTTTTTTTCACAAACACACTCTGCAACAGTATTCCCCTCTTTATCTTCAATTACATAACGGATATTCTGAGACACTTCTTTTCCTGAAAGAAAAACCTCAATTTCCACATCGGCATTATTTCCGTTTATCTCGGGAGTTACCTTGATTCCGGGGGCTCCGTAATAATCAAGGTCAAAGTGTGCCTTGTTAACACAGATAATGTTTACATCTCTGTATAGACCGCCGTAAAAGGTAAAGTCTGCCATCTGAGGATAAACACGGTTATTTGCAGAATTATCAACAGCAATGACAAGAAGATTCACGGCTTCAAGATATTCTGTCATATCAACTCTCCAGGTTGAATAACCGCCGTCATGATGTGCAATATTCTTACCGTTGAGATATACATCTGCGGAGGAATTGGCACCTTTAATTTCGAGGTAATAACAGTCTGCTTCGGGAAGGTCAGCCTTATTGAAGGGTTTTGCATAATAGGCTGTTCCTCTGTAATAATCATTATCTCCGTCCTGTCCGTCAATGGCATTCCATGAATGAGGCAGATTTACGAAATCCCATTTTTTGTTGATTTCAGAAGGAACGGAATCTGCATTCTTGGTAAATGCCCATTTTGCATTAAAATTAATTACTTGTCTCATATATTATTCTCTCCTTGATATTCAGAAAACAGTCGGCAGAATGTGCCGACTGCTAAAAATTTTCTCTGCCCGAATCTTATTCGGCCAGATGTCTTGCTTCAAGTTCAGCATTCATCTTTTCAAGAGTCTTCTTATCCATATTATAAATGAAAGTGATACCGACAAACTGAACAACCGCACTGAAAAGATAGAGACCTGCTACAAGCCAACACATATTATGTGCAGTCGCAGCATCCTGTCCTATTGTTCCGAGCTCTGAATTATAACCGAGCCATCCCATTATAAGAAGCACAACAGAGGGACCTATGCCCTGTGCGAGTTTACGGAAGAATGAATGTAAGGAGTAAACAGTTCCCTCTTCACGGGTACCGAATTTCCATTCATTATAATCAATGGCATCTGCCATCATAGCCCATGAAACACAGGTATATACACCCATTCCGATTCCGAAAGCAACGAGCCCTAAGAGATACACAACAAGTGCTGCATCGCGGTTCTGAATCATGGGGAAAATGAGCATAATAATACCGCCGACAACTGAAACGAGAGTACCGACAACAGAAGCTTCTTTTTTACCGTACTTATTTACAAGTTTCTTGATAAAAGGAAGGAAAAGAACCATGGGAGCAAAGCCAATAAGCTGAACAACACCTGACAGTGCAGCTTTGTTGAAATAGGTAGCAAACATAATTGTATTTGCGGTTGTTGCAGACTGCATACCGAGGAACATGCCCATAGCTGCAACTGTAGCACCTACTGCGGGACGGTTTTTCATAAACTTTTTGAAAGCAGTGAAAACATTGAATTTTTCACCGGTTTCGTTTGTTTTTACAGAGTTTTCATCAACACGGATGGTAATTTTCTTTATCATGAACATAAAGGCAACAAATCCCATTACACCCATAATCAAAGCAGCCCAGAACACACGCTCACCGAGAAGAATTTCTACCTGCTCACCGGTTGCAGGACTGAGAACGGCATCGCCTATCTGATAAGGCTGACCTGTAGTCGGATTGATAAGGAACTGAGATTTATCAAAACCTTCAGGAATTTCGATTCTGTTAAGGAAATCGGTTGTACCGTCGTACACAACCTTCTGCCATATAAGCATGGGAAGAACAATCATGGGAACAATATTGCCGAACATTGAACCTATACTTCTCCATGTGGAAAGCTGTGCTCTTTCACCGCTGTCTTCGGTAATAAGTGAAAGCATGGAGCCGTAAGGTACATTTGCAACAGTATAACAAGCATCCCATATTATATATCCGACTACAAAAAGAACTGCCTTGACAACAACATTTGCATTGGGGAAAGGAAGGAAAACTGCAGCACCTGCAAAAAGAAGACCGCAGGCACCGACAAAAATATACATTTTGAACTTGCCCATTTTGTACTTACGCTTGTCGTTATCTATAAGATTTCCGATAAGAGGATCATTGATTGCATCCCAGACCTGAACCAGCAACAGCAGTGCCGATAAAAGACCTGTCTCCATCATCATGTAAACCAACCAGAAGGTCTGAACAGTGCCCTTAAGAGCAAAACTCATGTTACAGCCGAAGTCACCTGCTGCATAAGCTATTTTATCAAGCATACCGAACTTAGGCTGACCGTTGGCATCGAGCTTTTTTTCTTTTGCCGCTTTTGCCATAAAAACATCCTCGTTTCTTTTATGTAATGATTACCCGTACAAACGGGTACAATTTTATTATATATGTATCCCCGAAAAATAGTTAGCACAAAATTAATATATTTTTGCACTTTTTTCATATCAAAGGCTGATGGCATGTTGATTTTTAGTTTGATATATACTATAATTACAAAAAAAACAGAAAAATTTTTGTTCTTTTTTCTTAACAGTACATTGTGATGAGGTATAAAGATGTATTTCGACAGAGAACTGGCATTTTTCCGAAAATCATTAGATGAATGCAACCTGCAGAGCTTTGTTATTTCACCGGATGATGAAATGTCCGAAGCCATTGACAAGGGGCTGAGTAAAATCATCGGTAAGAGTGAGCATAATCGGACATTCCGTGATTTTTTTCCCGATATAAAAAGAAAAAAGGTCTACAGAGTGTGCGATCTTTTCTTATTTACTTATATATTTTTTATGCTCCCTTTCGGCGAAAACGAAAAAGTGTTGATAATAGGGCCGTATCTCAACATAGATATTACCCCTGAAATGATAAATACACAAAGACGGGCAATGGAGCTCCCCGACTCTGTTACAAAAGAGCTGGAACTGTTTTACACATCACTTCCCATAATAAAAGAGGAACATCTTATTTTTGCCTTCGTAAACACATTCGCAAAGCTGATTTTTGGCGGTGAATTTGAAAGTGCTGATATAAGACTCGGAAAAGCGGCAGCTTTTATTCCGGTAAATCCGGCAATGAAGCATACAGAGGATGACAACTCTGTGGGATTTTCCGTTTTAGAGGACAGATACCGATTTGAAAATGAGCTTATGGACGCCGTATCTCGCGGAAACAGTCAGAAAGCTGAACTTATGATGGCACGTTTTTCCGTTCTTACTTTTGAAAGCAGAACACCCGATACTCTGCGAAACATCAAAAATTACTGTATAATCATGAATACCCTTCTGAGAAAAGCAGCAGAAAAAGGAGGAGTGCACCCTTATTATCTGAATAAGGTTTCCTCCGATTTTGCAATAAAAACCGAGCTTCTCAGTTCCGTATCACAGACAGGGGAATTCATGCTGACACTCATGAGAACTTACTGTAACCTTGTAAAGAATCATTCCGTAAAAAATTATTCCCCGATAATACAGAAAACAATACTTAAAATAGAAAATGACCTTTCGGGAGATTTAAGTCTGAAAACTCTTGCTGCCGCGGGAAATGTCAGTCCCGGTTATTTTTCCTCTCTTTTCAAGAAAGAAACAGGAGTTTCACTGACAGAATATATAAACACAAAAAGAACGGAAAGAGCAAAGCAGCTCCTTAAAACTACCTCTCTTCAGATACAGACAGTGGCACAGGATTGCGGTGTGCTGGATTTTCACTATTTCTGCCGCATATTTAAAAAGGCAACGGGAAAGACACCTTCAGAATACAGAAATGATATTTCATTTGAATAAAGGAGACAACATGAAAGATTATACTTTATATTATACAAAACAGACACCGACAAGAAACGATGACCTGTCACTCAGAGACCACAGAAAATGCAACATTCCCGAAGACGGATGGGAGAGGTGGTCGCTTCCCATAGGTAACGGCTATATGGGTATAAACATTTTCGGAAGAACGGATACGGAAAGATTACTTATTACTGAAAACAGCCTTTCAAATCCCTGTGCGTATAACGGAAAGTATCCCGGGGGTGCGGCAGGACTCAGTAATTTCTGCAGTTTTTATCTCGATTTCGGTCATAAAAGAGTGAAGAACTACAGCCGCTCACTGAATCTCAACACGGCGGTGTGCAGTACACGGTATTCTTATAAAGGAATAAATTATAGGAGAGAGCACTTCGCTTCATATCCCGACAATGTTTTCGTAACGAGAATATCTGCCGATAAGAATAATTCGGTTTCTTTTACTTTGAGAAGTGAAGTAAGTCTCAATCGCCCATATCTGTTTGAAGAAGGAGACGGAATGGGAAAAAGTGCGAAAATTTTCACTGAAGACAGTACTCTTGTCATAAGGGGGAAAATGGATTACTACAACATCCTCTTTGAAGGAAGACTTAAGGTTATTCCCGAAGGCGGCACTCTCACTTCAGAAAACGGAACTGTTTCGGTTAATTCCTGCGACAGTGTGCTTATTCTTTTTACCTGTGGCACAAATTATAAAAGTGACAGCAAGGTTTTCCTTGAAAAAGACCCGAAAAAGAAACTTGATGGGTTCATGCCTCCTTACGAAAAGGTTGTTGCTGTTCTTAATAAGGCCTCAGTTTTTTCATTTGATGAGCTTTACAGCAGACATCTTGAGGACTACTCTGCTCTTTTTGGCGGTGCAGACATTTCTCTTACGGATGAATGTGTCAATATTCCCACAGATAAATTATTAAAGGAATACAGAAAGAAAAATCATACGGCATATACCGAAGAGCTTGTTTTCCAATACGGCAGATATCTTCTTATTTCTTCATCACGTCCGGGAGGCAGACCCGCAAATCTTCAGGGAATATGGAACCGATATGACTCTGCCCCCTGGTCATCGGGCTATTGGCACAACATCAATGTACAGATGAACTACTGGCCATCCTTCAACACAAATCTTCATGAATGTTTCTTGCCGTATATAGAATATTTCAATGCTTATAAGGCACTTGCAAAAGAACACGCTGATGAGTACATAAAGAAATACTTCCCCGAAAAATATTCGGAGGACAACGGCATTGCAATAGCTACGGGCGGATGGCTTTATGATATGGAAAGCCTTCCCGACCCGCAGACAGGACATTCGGGTGCAGGTACGGGAGCCTTCACGGTAAAGCTTTTTGACGATTATTATGAATTTACTAAGGATACGGATTTCCTTAAAAACACAGGCTATGAAGCTTTGAGAGAGATGTCAGTCCTTCTTTCAAAAATTCTTGAAAAGCAGGAAGACGGAACTCTTCTTTCAAAATATTCCGCCTCCCCCGAGCAGTGTCACAACGATGAATATTATCATACAAAGGGCTGTGCTTTCGACCAGCAGATGATATACCAATGCTGGAAAGACACATTAAAGGCAGCAGAAGAGCTTGGAATATGCAATGATTTTACAGATTTTTTAAAGGAAAATATCACAAAGCTCTCCCCTGTTTTAATCGGTCTTTCGGGACAGATTAAGGAATTCAGAGAAGAAAAATACTACGGAGATATCGGCGAAAAGAAACACCGTCACATTTCTCATCTTGTGGGACTTTATCCCGGTGATATCATCACAAGCGAAAACGGGGATTTTATAAAGGCAGCTGAAATTACTCTTAACAGAAGAGGGGACAAATCAACAGGCTTGTCAACTGCTCACAAGCTGAATTTATGGGCAAGAACAAAAAACGGCAACCGTGCTTATGACCTTGTAAAAATGGCTGTTTCAAAGTGCATGGCGACAAATCTGTGGGACCTTCATCCTCCTTTCCAGATAGACGGTAATTTCGGTTTTACTGCCGGTGTTGCAGAAATGCTTCTTCAGAGCCACGAGGGATTTATTGATATTATCCCCGCTTTACCCGACAAGTGGGAAAACGGGGAATTCAAAGGACTTACGGCAAGAGGCAGCTTTTCGGTTGATGCAGTATGGAAAAACGGAAAAGTTACAAAAATATCCGTTTTATCAAATGCAGGGGAATATCTTAAGATTAAAACAGAAAACGGATTTATTGAAAAGAAAACAGAAAAAGGTGAAATTTATACCTTTGATTTTTAAGGTCTTTATATACTGTGAAAACAAACATATTGTTAACATGCTGTAAATTTTATACATCTTTCTTAATTTATATTGATTTTAATTATTATTACACTTATAGTATAGTTAAAGTCGATAAAAGGAGAGAATTCTATGAATAATGTATTGTCTTCAATTAAAAACTATTTTATTATAGTTCTTTCATTTCTTCTCGTTCTTTGCGGCATTGAACTGCCTTTCGGACTTCCGAGAGACGCCGTAACAGATGCAGAAAACGTAAGAATTATGTCATTCAATATCCGTTACGGTGAATATGACTCGAGAGCTACAATAATTCCGGAGGTTATTGCTGACTACAAACCCGATTCCGTAGGAATTCAGGAATGCACTTTCGACTGGGCAATTACTCTCGGTACACTTCTTGACGGATATTCCTTTGTCGGAGTAGGAAGAGACACCGGCAGTATGTCCGCCGATTGCGGTGAAATGTCCGCAGTACTTTACAGAACGGACAAATATGAGCTTGTAGACCATGGCACATTCTGGCTTTCACAGACACCGAATAAAGTTTCTTTCGGTTGGGACGCAGTCTGCAGAAGAATATGCACATGGGTAATACTTAAGAACAAGGAAACCGGAGAGCAATATGCCCATGTAAATACTCATCTTGACCATGAAGGTGACGAAGCAAGAAAAAACGGAACTCAAATGGTCGTTGATTTTGCACTCTCTTTCGATATGCCCACAGTTGTAACGGGAGATTTCAATTACAGCAAAGGCTGTGATTACTATAACGGAATAATCTCATCCGGCCTTTTTGATACACAGGACCTTGCACCCGATACAATGAACGGAAAAACCTACCACGGCTATAACGGCGGAGAAGAAGGAACTCCCATTGATTTTATTTTTGTCAACAACAAGGTTTCTCAGGTTCTTAAATACAGAATAATGAGAACCAAGTATTACGGTCAGTATACATCGGATCATTATCCCATATATGCAGACATGAAATTATGATAAAGTATCTTACAGAAAAAAAGTTGCGGTATCTTCATCGATACTGCAACTTTTTTGATTTATATCAGTCTTTGTATTTACACTGCTTAAGACAATTTTTACAAGCGAGAGACTTGTTTGTTTCCTGATAAAATCTGTAGGGATGCTTATGAAAATTATATTCCCAAATCACTAGCATTACTACCGATGCCGTAATTATTACGCCGTTTACAACACCGGCGGCAATACTCATAAACGGTGCAAAAAGCAGTGCACTGGCAAAAATGGAATAATCCCAGCAATTTATACCGCAATTTTTACAACAGTCGTTTTTATTATGCAAAAACAGAACACTGAGAAGACATTTTTTTCTGACAAAAATTGAATTCAGCATGAACATTATACATGCACCCATCAGAAACAACCGCCATGTCATTAAGCCTGTGAATTTTGCAAGTGCAAGGACAAGAAGATATGCTGCCCAGAGTATCAGTACACCCGCAATACCCTGTCTTTTATACTTTTCCTTAGGTTTATCGTTTTTTGTCGGGACGTAGTGCTTCCCGAACATCTTATAATGAACTGCATTATCATATTTTTTGAAGAAAAATTCATAAGAAAACAGCCAACCGAATGAGAAAAGCATAAATACAATGTATATAACATTGGCGGTTTTGTTACTTATCCTGAAAAAATGTGACACTGCAAAAAGCATAAATAATACAGCATAGACAGACAATTCAACAGCAAATATTATTGCGTTTTTTGTTTTATTTTTCATAACTCCACCCGTAAAATCGAAAATTATGTCTGCAATAAATATGTGTGATTATTTAATTATACATAAATTTCATGAGAAATCAACAAAAAATGACATTATCAGCGACAAAAAACAGTTACGGCTTTTTCGCAACTGTTTTTTCTTCACGGGAATTCCTTCCATAGGGTCAATCTACAATTTTTCAAGTATTTCTTTCATAATCGGTTCTATGACTTTTGCCATTTTCTGAAAACCGTAGTCATTGGGGTGAATAGTGTCTGTTGTGCAGAACTGTCTTTCGTCTTTTCCGAAAAAGCCTTCGCCGTCTATAAAGTAAACATTCCTGTCTCCTGCTGACAGAGCATTTTCATAAGTACATCTTATTATATTTCTTCTTTCGTCAGCCTCGGGCATATAATCAAAATTCGGTGTTGTCAGGAACAATACGGGAAGTGTCGGCATTTTTTCTCTTACAAACTTAAAAAACGGTTCGTGGGTTTTTCTCAGATATTCTGCCGTTGGGGCATTGTGATCATAATCATATACAAGTACTGACGGCTCAAGTGAGCATATATACTCACCTATCATAATTTGTCCGAGACAGCTTCCCGAAAGACCGAAATTGTAATATTCAAAATCAAGCCATCTTGAAAGCAGTGCAGTATATGCATTTGTCACAAGTGCTGCATGTCCGCCTTCGGTTATGGAAGAACCGAAGAAAATAACGGGTTTTTCATATTTATATGGGGTCGGAGCAGATATATGTGCCCCGTCATCTATAGTTATTATGATATCGTCAAGAATTTCGTTTCTCGGAAAAAATATCATAACATCTTCCATAGTTTTATCTTTTGTGAAGGTGATTTCTCCCGTTTTATCATCAAAACCGGGAACAGCAAGACCTTTGTATGTAAGGCTCTCTCCTCTACCCGTGTACACAGCGGCGGACGAACAGGCAAAACGGGACATTCCCACATCATGTTCAAGAGTCTTAAGTTTCATTTCGATTCTGATATTTTCCGAATCTGTTCTGAATGCGGCTCTTCCCCCTGTGGTTCTTGCAGCAAGATGATTAATCATTGTATCTCCTGCACGGGAATGGAATTCGACCAGCCTTTTTCTCAACTCTTCGGGAAATCTTTCAAGCTTTCTGTTTTTTTCAAAATTCGGCACTCCGTAAACCTTTACGGGATAATCAAAAATACTGTATTTCATAAATTTCCTCTGTTCTTGCTTTTACTGATTTTTCTCAAGTTTATCACATAGTATATCCTTAATACTATAGTTATTTTGAATAATTACATAAACACTTTTTTGATTATTTTCCCGAATAGCAAATATTTTCCTTTTTTTCATTGTATTTACACTTATTAAGTGATAAAATTAGTTGTATTTTTATGTGCGGAGGTAACAAGACAGCATGAGTAAAAAATATGATGTAATAATAATCGGTGCAGGTAACGGCGGTCTCGGTGCTGCAGCTACATGTGCAAAGGCAGGTCTTTCCACGCTCCTGCTTGAAAAGCATAATATTCCCGGCGGTTCCGCATCTTCTTTTGTCAGAGGCAGATTTGAGTTTGAACCGTCACTTCACGAACTCGCAGGTATAGGAAATCCCGAAGACCCGGGTTCCATTGATGAGACCTTCAAGCGTTTCGGTGCAGATGTTGATTGGATAAGCCATAATTCCACCTTCCGCCTTGTGGTTCCCGCAAAAGACGGTGACAAGGATACATTCATTAATGAAAACGGCGTAGAAGTCACTGTGGATGCCCGTATGCCCGCAGGCTTTGAAGACTTTGCAAATAAGCTTGAAGAACTGGTTCCCGGCTCCTATGACAGCTGTATGGCTGCATTTGATTTAGGTACAAGAATGTACAGTGCCTTTGACAAGCTTGAAAAACCGTTAGAAATACCGTCCATATTAAAAGAAGTTCCTGATTTTATGCGTATTACGGGACACACTCTCAATGAAGTTCTTGATGCTCTCGGAATGCCGAAAAAAGCACAGGACATATTCTCAACCTATTGGTGCTATATGGGTGTGCCCGGCTCCATATTTGACTTTTTATACTATTCCATTGTTATTCACAGTTATGTCAAGGCAGGTACAGGTATCCCGAAACTGAGAAGCCATGAAATGAGCCTTGCAATAGATAAGGTTATCCGTGATAACGGCGGCGAAATATGGTATAATTCAGAAGTAACAAAGGTTATCATGAAAAACGGTAAACCTGCAGGCGTTGTCGTAAACGGCGAAAAAGAAATTTACGGTTCTCATTTTATCTGCAACTCACATCCGAATATAACCTGGAGTGAACTGTTTGATGAAATGCAGGTACCGAAAAAGCAGCTCAAAATGCTCAATGCAAGAAAGATTGCCTGCTCACTTACCACTGTATATCTCGGAATGAACAAGACTAAGGAAGAACTGGGCATTAAGGACTATTCGGTATTTATCGCACCCGATTCAGACTCAGACAAGCAGTTTGACGCCTGTCAGCATCTTTTCAACGGCTTCTGTATCATCAACTGCCTTAACGAAATCAATCCCAACGGCTCACCCGAGGGTACAAGTCAGTTGTTCCTGACAACAATGAGCTTCGGGGATGAACTTAAGGATGTAAAGCCCGAGGAATATAAAAAGTTCAAGACAAAGGTTGCAAAAAATATGATAGAGACCTGTGAAAAGGCTCTTAACATATCAATAACCCCATACATCGAAGAAATTGAAATAGCCTTACCTCCCACATTCTGCCGTTATCTTAACACACCTTACGGTACTCCTTACGGATATATGCTTGAAAAATGGGACAGCCTTATTCCGAGAACCATTCAGTTTGAACAGGATCAGCCCTTTGATAACTTCATTTTCTGCGGTGCTTCACAGGAAAGAGGCGATGGCTACGGCTGTGCGTATTATTCAGGTGAAAAGGCAGCAAAGCTGACTATAAAAGCAATAAAGGGAGGCAAATAATATGGCAAGTAAAGTTAAAGCACTTAAAACAAATAAGTTTATTCCGATTCTGTCAGGTAGACAGAAAAAATTTGAAAGCGAAATGGCACGGCTTCCCGAAATATCTGATCAGGCTGCAGTTATAGCAAAAGCACTGCACCCGAAAAAACAGTGTCTGAAGGTAGCAGAAATCATAGACAGAGCCGATGACTGCAAAAGCTTTGTGCTTGTTCCCGATGAAAAAAGAGGCACTTCCGCCCTTGCATATTTCTCTGCAGGTAAATATCTTACTGTGTTTGAAGAGATTGAAGGCATGAAAATAACAAGAGCATATTCAATTTCATCAAAACCGCAGGATGCACTTCAGGGAAAATATATGCTCACGATAAAACGTGTTCAGGGCGGACTTATGTCAAATTACATTCTTGATAACTGGGAAGTCGGCACAGAAGTGACAGTTTCCGCACCTGAAGGACATTTTGAATATCAGCCCTTAAGAGATGCAAATAAGGTCATCTGTCTTGCAGGCGGAAGCGGTATTACACCCTTCATTTCCATGGCAGGTGCCATTATTGACGGGGATGAAGATTTTGAACTTACTCTTCTTTACGGAAGCAGAAACAAGGATGCAATACTTTTCTACGATGAGCTTCTTGAAATAACAAAAAAGACAGATAAAGTAAAGGTCATACATGTACTCAGCGATAAGGATGCTGACATATCGGGGGACGGTTTTGAGAAAGGCTTTATTACGGCTGATCTTATCAGAAAATATGCTCCCGAAAACGATGTCTATTCGGTATTTATCTGCGGTCCGCAGGCCATGTACGATGCATTGGATAATGAACTTCCGAAACTGAACCTTGAGAAAAAGTATATCCGTCATGAGATGTTCGGTGAATTCCATGACCCGAAATCACAGAAAGACTATCCTTCGGATATTCCCGCAACGGTTTCAATTACCGTAACCATTCAGGACGAAACAAAGACAGTAACGGGATCAACAGATGACTCTGTTCTTCAGATACTCGAAAAAAACGGTATTGCTGCTCCTTCAAGATGCAGAAG
This sequence comes from Oscillospiraceae bacterium, assembly GCA_015065425.1. Classification (GTDB taxonomy): domain Bacteria; phylum Bacillota; class Clostridia; order Oscillospirales; family Acutalibacteraceae; genus RUG806. The sequence continues at coordinate 97,327 of SVQH01000006.1, read as the reverse complement.
CGGTGAATGCGGCTTTTGTCATTCACATCTCATTTCAGGAAAGGTTTATGTTCCGAAGCATCTTGAATACAGACGACTTGCAGATTTCAAATTCGATTGTATTCATCCCTGCTGTTCTTTCCCGCTTACAGACCTTGTTATCAATGTCCCCCCTGCAAAATAATTCTTACAGTCCCTCTCTTTAAGGGGGACTGTTTTGATTTTCTGACCGACAGATTTCTTTGATATGAGTTTTTAAGTTTTATTTGTACTCTTGTCAAAATGAAAATATTCGTCTATACTGAAAACAAGAAAACTTCGGCGGTGAAACAAATGGAGACAAAAATACTTCTTGTTGAGGATGACACATATCTTCGCGAAGGACTTTATGAATTGCTTACAAAAGAGGGATACTCTGTATATACGGCAGCTTCTTTTAATGAGGGACAGGAAAAAGCCGTGACAGATATATTTTCTCTCTTTATTTTTGATGTGATGCTTCCCGACGGAAGCGGAGTTGACCTTTGTAAACACATTCGGACAAAAGGAATCGGGACTCCTATACTCTTTCTTACCGCCTGCGACGAAGAGTTTCAGATAGTAAGAGGATTGGATTCGGGGGCAGATGACTATGTTACAAAGCCTTTCAGACTTCAGGAGCTTCTGTCAAGGATAAGAGCTTTGCTAAGACGTCAGGGAAATATTTCATACTGCACTGAGGAACTTGAAATCGACATCGAAAGAATGAGTGTCAGAAAAAACGGAGAAAAGCTTTTTCTCACCCCGACGGAATTTCAGATACTTAATATTCTTATATCAAATAAAGGAACTGTTCCGAGAAATCTTCTCCTTGAAAAAATTTGGGACTGTGACGAAAACTTCATTGATGATAACACGTTATCCGTTCATATCAGCAGACTCCGTGAAAAGGTAGGTAACAAGCACATACAAACAGTGAGAGGAATCGGCTATCGGTGGGAGGAATAAAAATGGAGTACTTTCTTATTATATTTCTTATTACCGTTCTTGTACTGTGCGTTTTGCTGATATTAAATAATATAAAAAAAGATAAGCGACTGAAAAGAATTACTGAGCAGACAGAAAAATTTCTTCAGGGACAAAATCCCATAACGCCTGAACTTAATGACAGTACCATATCTCATCTTGAAACAGCCATAGCCGAACTTCAGAGAAGCGTATTGTCTGAAAAAGAATTTTCAAAAATTCAGGCAAAGAACAATACCCTGTTTCTTTCAGATATTTCGCATCAACTCAAAACACCCCTTGCAGGACTCAAGCTGTACTGTGAAATGGATGCAAGTGAAAGCGAAAGCCTTCACACGGAAAAACAGCTTGAACTCATAAACAAGATGGAAGAACTTATAAACCGTGTAATTAAGCTTGAAAAGCTGAGAAGTGACACTTATCAGATGAATTTTTCAGAAAATGAATTAAACGGGATTTTCACAGAACTGAAAAATGAGTTTCTGCATATATTTCCCGAAAAAAATATTGAAATAAACGGCACTGCCGTTTTCAGATGCGACAGAGAATGGATAAAAGAGTGCTTTGGTAATATAATAAAAAATTCATGTGAACACACAAGTCCCGACGGTAAAATTACTGTCAGAATATACAGTGAAAGCAACAATGTAAGCATATCTGTAGAGGATAACGGCGGTGGTGTAAAACCTGACGAGCTGCCAAAACTGTTTATTCGCTTTCACAGGACGGAAAATGCCGCACCTTCAAGTACGGGGATAGGTCTTGCCGTAACAAAAGCCATCGTTGACAAGCACCACGGAACAATAGAAGCAGAAAATACTGCATCGGGACTTAAAATAACCGCATATTTCCCCGTGGTCGATGCGGGAATAAAACTGTAAAAAGCCAATCGGAGTGCGTATTTTCGCCTCCGTTTTTTGTTTTTCTTACGAAATCTTAAGATTAAAGTCATCTTAATGAAAGAGGAAGATATTATAATATGACCATAATAAAGTACAGGAGTGATTATATGAATATAATTGAATGTAAAAATCTTACAAAAGAGTATTACAGCGGTGAAAATATCATAAAAGCCGTGGATGATGTTACACTGTCCTTTGAGCAGGGGGAATTCTGTGCAGTAACAGGTCCTTCGGGGTCGGGGAAATCTACCCTTCTTCATGTACTGAGCAGTCTTGAAAATCCCACATCAGGAAGTGTACTTTATGAAGGCAAGGAGCTGTTTTCTTATAATGATAACCAGCTTTCTATTCTCAGACGCCGCCGATTCGGCTTTGTTTTTCAGGCTTATAATCTCGTACAGGAGCTGACAGGTTATGAAAACATACTTCTTCCCGTGATGCTTGACAAGAAAAAGGCTGATGAAGAATATATAAAAAATGTCATAGAAATACTGGGAATAGAAGACAGGCTTTCACATCTGCCCTCGGCTCTTTCAGGCGGTCAGAAGCAAAGAATCGCAATAGCAAGAGCACTTGCAAACAAGCCTTCCGTGCTATTTGCAGATGAACCTACGGGAAATCTCGACGGAAAAAGCGGAAGAGAAGTTCTGTCGCTTCTAAGATATGTGGGAAAACAGTTCGGAATTACCCTTATTCTTGTAACTCACGACCTCAATGTTGCAGAACAGGCAGAAAGAATACTCACCCTTGATGACGGAAAAGTTGTAAAAGATACGAAAAACGGGGTGATATAAGTGAAAAAGAAGCTTACGGTAAATTCCCTTGCAATGGGAAATCTGCGACACAGAAAAAAACAGTACACCCTTCTTATAATAAGCATTCTTCTTGCAATGACATTTGTAAGCGGTATACCCTTTTTTGTTTCATGCCTTTCTTCTTCTCAACAGGAGCTGCAGTTCAGAAGATACGGCAAACAGGACCTTATATTCATAAATGCCCATGAGGAATATTTTTACGATACGGTATATCCGTTGAAAGAAGATCTCGAAATCGGATACAGTCAGATAATTTCATATATTTATCCTGAAAACGGCGACAGCGAAAAAGGAATATATGTGGGGTGCCTTGATGAAAAAGCTGAAGAGCTTTATTATCAGACACTGCTTGAGGGACGTTTTCCCGAAAAGGAAAATGAGATAGCAGTTGAAAAAACTGCCCTTCTTATGCTCGGTGATAATATTATCCCGGGAGACAGTTTAACTTTTTCGGAAACTTCATTTAACTCTGACGGGACACAGAGCGAAAACAAACACACTTACACCGTAACGGGAATACTTGATGACAAAAAACTGTATCTCGAAAATCTGCACAGCGGTGCTTTCGACAGAGCACAGACTATTCCCTCTGCGTTCATTGCAACAGTAAAGGAAACAGACAACATTAAAAGTGACAGACTTATAGCATTTGTAAAAGAAAAGGAAAATACGGACAATTTTGAATATCTTGCTTTTCTTGCAGCTCCCGGGTATCCTCTTGACACCACCGGAACTTATGTCTCATCCATAGGCGACTCCTACAGAAATATAATGACCTCCATGGGAACACTTGCCTTTCTCAGTTTTCTTTTCGCATCCCTTTCATGCTTTGCAATAATCAATGCATTTAACACCATGCTGAAATCAAGACAGAATCAGATAGGACTTCTTAAGGCAGTGGGAGCGACAAAAAGACAGATAATGAATATTTTTGCAAGAGAAGCACTGCTGATTTCACTTTTTTGCACACCGATAAGTATACTTACAGCATATAGCTTAACAAAGCTCAGTGCTCACCTTCTCGGAGAAAATTTCATTTTTATTCCCGATATAAAAATACTGTTCCTCGGAGCACTGTTTTCATTGATATGTGTATTGCTGTCTGCTCTTCTGCCGCTTATAAAGGCTGCAAATCTCTCTCCCTTGCAGGCAATAAGGGATATTGAAACACTGAGAAAAGTCAGAAGCAAAAAAATCAAGTCGCAGACAGATTTCAATGTAATTAAGCTTACAGCAAAAAGAAAACTTATATTTGCAGGAAAAAAACGTATAATTGTAAGCATGCTTATTTCCCTTTCGGTGCTGATATGTTCTTTGGCAGGGTCAGTTATAAAAATCTCAGCCCACGAAGCACAAATACAGTACAACTCGGATTACATCATTGAAGACTGGGATGCAAACGACGATCACTCATATTCTAAAAATGCCTTTGTTAATGAAAATGCTGATTATTTAATTACTGAAACGGAACGGCAGATGTGCTTTAATATTCCTCAGGTAGAAAGTGTCACAGGTACAAAGACCTGCAGGGCAAATATTCTTATTGAAGATGAACTGCCGTTATATCTGAAAATAAATAATCTTTCTCTCCTTTACAGAGGCATAAAGTATACGGAAGAACATCATATACTCAACGAAATAATATCTGAAAATGAGGAATACTATAAGACCAATGATAAAACAGCCGAACTGTTTGAACTGATTTCAAAGTCCCCTGAAAACATTGTAAATCCCTTATACACACAGGTACAAGAAAAAGCCGTTTACACACAGGATATATTCAACACCATAATGATGGCAAAAAGTGACAAGCTTATAAAAGAGCTGGAAAGCAATTTGATTGCAGGCAAAATCAATACAGATAAACTCAATTCGGGAGAAGAAATAATAATCCGTGCTCCGGAAGAAATTGGCTATTCTCTGAGCCTTTACGGCGATATGCAGGGGTATATGTATTCATTTAACAACATGGAATATGAGAATTCTTACGAAAATTCAAATGATGAAAAGGAATCATATAAAAACATTGTACTTCGGGGAAAAAATCCTTTCAAAGTCGGAGATTCGCTTACAGTAAGCGTACTTACTGAAGAAAACGGAGTTTATAAGAGAACCGACCGTACATTTAAGATAGGAGCAATAGTAGGTACAGGCAGAAACATCGACAACAGATTCGCTCTTATTACAACGCTTAGAGGACTTGATAATTTCGGAATAATGAGACCCTATGCCGAACTGGGCATTGATCTTAAAGAAGAGTGCGATGCTGATACAGACAGCTTTGTAACTTCAAGACTTCAGGCAATATTCCCCGGAGCTTCCATCAGCTCATCATTTCTCATAAACGAAACCGAGAGAGCAGATCACAGAACACTTATTCTTATCCTTACAGCTCTTGTACTTGTATTCATGGCAGTATGTATTTCTCTTATTTCAAATACCGTAACGTCCAATATAAGAGAGAGCAAAAGAACCATAGGAACGCTTCGTGCGGTAGGCTGCAGTGAAAGGTCGCTGAATGCATTATATTCCCTTCAGATAATTGAAATGACAGTAAAAGGATTGATTACGGGCTTTGCTTTCTATGTAATTTCATATTTTGCAATGAACCAATGGATAATGACAGATACCCATCTGCCGTTTTCAATATTGCCGATGGTAATACTTATAATACTTCTCCTTGCAATCTGTCATATTAACCTGATAATAAAGGTCAGGAACGTAACAAATGTAAGCATTGTTGATAATATAAGGGAGTTATGAGAGATGAAAAGAGTATTATGTATTATTTGGTCCCTTCTGTTTTTGCTGTCTCCCGTATGTGTTTTTGCAACGGAAAATGAAGAAAATATGCAATCAGAAGAAAAAGTATATTCAAAACCGAGACTTATGGTAACTTCTTATGAAATATCAGGCGGTCATATATCTCCCGAAAACACGGCAACACTCAGCATAACAATAAAAAATACCAGCAATACAACAGCCGTTAAGAATATAAAGCTTTCCCTTCACGGCACATCGGAAAATCTCAGATGTGCCGACATGCCCTCCGAACATATAAATGTGATATATGCCGGTTCTTCCTTTCAATGGAAAAAGGAACTGAAAGCACTTTATAATATTGAAGAAAAAGAGCACACCATGACTCTTACAATGGAATATGAAGACAGTGACGGACTTTCTTATTCCGAAAGTGAAACTATATATATCGAAGTACGACAGTCAACAGAACTGAGTTTCAGCGGTGTAGTGCTCCCCTTATCTATGATTCAGGGAGAAAACACACCTCTCAGCATTGAACTGATGAATACGGGAAAAGCTGATTTATATAATTGCAGAGTTCAGCCTGAAATTGACTCAATCAACTGTTCAGGCAGCTTATTTGCAGGTAATATTTCATCGGGGGAACAAAGAATTCTGACTGTTACTCTGCGTTCTGAGGGTGAAAGACTCGGAAAGACAGCGGGAAAAATAACCATAACCTATGAGGACAGCTACGGTATGATTTATACCGAAACAGTAGAAGTTTCAACTGAAATAAAGGAAAAACCCGTCAGCGAGGATCAACAGGCAGAATCTGTAAAAGGTAAAAATTCCTTCTGGTGGCTGTTTCTGTCAGTAGGAATAATTACAGGAGGAGTTTCGGGATTTTTAATTACTTACTTTATAAATGACGCAAAAAAACGAAAAGAGGACGACAAAAGATTATAACGCTGAATTTTTCTTTTAAGAAAAATCTCAGTATATTAAGCAAAGTCTGCGGTACACACGAAACTGTGTATCGCAGACTTTTAATTTATCTGTTAAAAGGGAAAATTATCTCCGAAATAATCACTGAAATAATCATCAAAATACTCTTTGAAGTATTCGTCATAGTTGTCATCATACTGACCGCCGTAATTATCCTCGGGTTCTTCCTCGGTAATAAAGGTATCACCTCTGTCTTCAACAAGTGTTACACTTACGGTAAATTCATCATAACTGTAATCGTCGTTAAGTCTTACGATGGAAAGTGCAAGTCTGTCACCTATCTTTGAATTCTCGATATATTCCGAAAGATATGAGGGGTCATCAAGAGGTTCACCGTTTACTGCCGTTATCATATCACCTTCTCTGACTTCAGTACCGTTGAAAGCACTGTCAGAGGAGATTTCATAAATTACTATTGACCCTGAGGGAAGTCCCTTGAGAGCAACGAACATACCGTAGTTTTCATATTCGGAAGCTGCAACATAGGTTATTCCGAGCTTCGGTCTGTTTGCGACATAACCATTTGTCATAATTTCATTTACAATTTCAACGAAAACGGAGGAAGGAACGGCAAATCCCATACCCTCATAGTCACTTGCGACTATTTTCATCGAGTTGATACCTATAACCTGACCGAACGCATTGACAAGAGCACCGCCTGAGTTTCCGGGATTTATAGCAGCAGTGTGCTGGATACAATCCATTGTATAGCCTGTGGAAGAAGAGCTTACGGGTCTGTCAAGTGCAGAAACGATACCGTCAGTAAAGGAGTTCGCAAATTCGACGCCGCCGGGATTTCCTATGGCATATACAGGATCACCTACATCTGTTTTGGAAGAATCTCCTATTTCTGCAAGTGTGAAACCTGTTTCTTTAACACGAAGCACACCGATATCTGTTCTTGCATCAAAGCCTACTATTTCGGCTTCATATTCTTCACCCGAATAAGTCTGAATGCGTATATATTCAGAATTACCGCTGATAACATGGGCACAGGTTACGATGTAGGTATAATTTCCGTCAGCAGACTCCTTGAACAAAACGCCTGTTCCTTCGGAAGAAAGGCTTTTAGATCTGTCATAAACAAGAATTCCTACAGATGAAGGAGCAACCTTTTTGAATACTGACTTGGGAGTGAGTTCTCCTTCAGAAGAAACATTTTCATTTGTCACGGGAGAAGCATTTGTTTCGAGTTCCTCCTCATAACGGGTTGTTTCATCGGGCATCTCAGCAATAATATCATGCGGAAACATTCTATCTCCGACGACTACAGCAATAAGAGCTACTGCAACAAATACACACAATAAGGCGGCAATTATTGCAAATATCTTTCCGCCCTTAGACTTTTTCTTTTTATCGTTTCCGTCATCACCTGAAGGATAAGCATATTGCTTATTTTCTTCCGGACGGTTCTGATTGTAGGCGTAAGAACCGTAATAAGGAGGTCTCGCATTACCGTAAGGAGGCTGTGCACCGCCGTTATTCTGATAATAAGGCTGCTGACCTGCATAATTATTTCTGCCATAACCGTCTTGCTGTGAAGCATATCTGTTTGCCGTAAAAGAGGGCTCTGAAGAATACTGTGAATTACTTTGCGAAGGAGTTTCCGGCTGTACTTTGTTATATGCTGTTTCACCGGACGAAGACTCCTGCGGTTTTCCGTGGTATGTTCCGTCCTCCGAAAAATTAACACCTGTTTCGGGTTCAACCTTTTTTTCTTCATTATTTCCGATGTTGAAGTATGATTCCTTCTCTTTTTCTTCACCTGAAAAGTTATTTATTCTGTCAAATTCATCCATGGCAATATTTCCTTTCTGAATGTTGTGGATATAATATGATAAAAGGTTTAAAAAAAATTTAAAAATAATTAATGAAGCGGCATTTTTATGACGAATTCAGTATATTTATCTATTTCACTGTTAATATTTATTGTTCCATGATTAAGTTCAATAATACTTCTGACAATATAAAGACCGAGACCGAAGCTCTTTGCATCAAGACCTCTTGATTTGTCAACTTTATAAAATCTGTCAAAAATAAGACCGCATTCTTCCTGAGAAATGCCTTTGCCCGTATTCCTGATTGAAAGCACGGCTTCTTTTTTTTCTTTTATGAGTCCGAGTGTGATTTGCCCGTTTTCAGGAGTAAATTTCACTGCATTATCAATAAGATTATAAATTACCTGAGTCATCAGTGCCTCATCTGCGGTGACGGACACTTCTTCAAGATTGTCAAAGCCCGATATTTCTATATTTTTATCTTCTATATATTTTTCAAAACCCAAGAAGGTTTTCATAAGAATATCATTGAGTGAGAACTGAGAAAGATTCGGAGTAAGCTTACCTGCCTCAATTTTTGACATATTAAGCATAGCAACCACAAGCCGGGAAAGCCGTTTAACCTCATCGGAGACTATACCGAGATATTTCGCAGAATCCTCATTCGATATGGTTCCGTCAAGAATACCGTCCACAAATCCGCTTATTATTGTCATGGGAGTTTTCAGTTCATGGGAAACATTTGCCACAAAACTGCTTCTTGATTCTTCAAGTACAGCAAGATTGTCAGCCATTATGTTTACGGCGTCAACCAACTGGCTCAATTCGTCATAAACATCTGCAGTGTTGATTCTTGCTGAAAAATCGCCGCCTGCATATTGCCTTGTTGCAGCTGTTATTTTTTTAAGAGGTCTTACCATGCGGTAAGAAATAAGAAGAGCCAGAATAAAAGATATAAAAACGCCTATGGTACTTGCAAAGAGAATATTTCTTAAAAACTCGGTAGTATACGGGAGCAAAGCTGTTGATTCAGCCTGCATAGCGAATACAAAATATGAGTTACCTTCAATTTTGAATTTCACTGCTCCGAGAAGATATTTTTCGGGAAATAAACCGTCCATATCACCTTCATAATTATGTACGTCTTGCGGAGAATTATATACAGAAGCAATTATTTCATCAGGGAAATTCAGGTGTTCATGAATTTCACACACATTACCGTTACCTGAATTGCCGTCTGCATCATAACAAATAATAATATTCCCGTCACCATTGAGCATGAAAATTTCAGAACTCGAAGATTGAGCGACCGTAGAAATGATATTTGCCACAAGTTGTGTAGCATAATTTCGGTCTTTATAAAAACTGTCCTTTTCTTCGTCAACCAATAGAGCAACGCTCTGAGAAACACTCAGAGCGTCTTCATTAAGCGCAGTGAGCCTGTCATTTTTCCAGAAATTCAAAAAGAAAAACAAAACAGAAATACTGGAAATTGCAAGACACAGTAATACGGAAACCGTAGTCTGAACAAAATACCATTTAAACATGCTGCCTGAACGGCGTTTTTTTAATTCTGACATATCTGTAAGCTCACTTATGTATTATACTATAAAATTTATCTTGTTTCAAATTTATATCCTACACTCCAGACCGTCTTAAGCTCCCACTTATCGGATACACCTTCAAGTTTTTCACGAAGTCTTTTTATGTGTACATCGACGGTTCTTGAATCACCGTAGTAATCAAATCCCCATACTTCATCAAGAAGCTGGTCTCTGGTAAACACTCTGTTGGGATTGCTTGCAAGATGGAAAAGAAGTTCGAGCTCCTTGGGGGGAGCATCAACATGGACTCCTCTGACTTTCATTTCATAATTTGTGATACTGATGAAAAGATTGTCAAAATTAACTTCCTTTACAATTTCTGCAGCAGGTGCAGCTGTTCTTCTGAGAACCGCTTTGATTCGGGCGACAACCTCTTTTGCTTCAAACGGCTTTACGATATAATCATCTGCACCGAGTTCAAGTCCGAGAATCTTATCAAAGGTCTCACCTTTTGCTGAAAGCATAATTATCGGAACATCACTTGACTGTCTTATTTTTCTGCACACCTGCCAGCCGTCAAGTTTAGGAAGCATAATATCAAGCAGAATAAGAGCAGGTTTCAGTGTTGCGGCTGTTTCTACTGCCGCAATGCCGTCATTGACGATAACGGGAGAATAACCTTCTTTGGTAAGATATAACCTCAGAAGCTCGCAGATATTGGCATCATCGTCAACAATCAGAATTTTTTCATTCATTTATTTTCCCTCCAAAAAAGCAACGGATATCTCCGCTATTTACATTAAACAAAATAAAAATGTAAATAACCGCCACAAAACAAAAAAAACATTGCTTTCTGTTATAGAAAGTGTAAAAATTTAATAATAATATTATACTAAAAAAGTGCTTAATGAAACTTCCGATCATCAAGCACCTTTATAAACAGAACAAACGGCTCAACCAAAAGTTATAAAACTGCTTAAGTCATCTGTATTTTCCGAAGCAAGATCAATTCCTGCTATACCTTCAATGTCTGCATCAATCAAAGCCCCGATTTCATCAAGTACGGAAATATATAACTCATCATCTGCATTATTGTTGCCTGTTGCAGTACCCGCGGGTATATCACCGTCAAAAGTAGGTGCAATAAATGCAACAACACTTGATATTGTCTTAGGTAAAGCTATATATGCCTTATCAAGAACTGCCGAAATAACTGAATTCAGACCGAGATTTGCAAGAACATCAGCAACAAGAGAATCTGAAGTAGAGAATGAGGGGTTTACTGAAGGGTCAGCAACAGGTCTGTCACCGGGAACCTCTGAGTATGAACCCTGATGCACATTTACGGTATATACAGCATCGGCTGATTCTCCGCCGCCGCTTACAGTCACCGTAATATTAAGAGTAACAACATCAGCCGTTATATCAACGGGCACCTCATTGTAATAGTTATTTTTAACAGCCTGACCGTTTACACTTACAAGTACATTATATTTTGACATTCCTGTAGCATAAGCGGTGGGATATATCCACAAGCTGCTGCAACGACTTTTAAGATATACATCATAAAGATATATATCGGCATAAAAATCATCTGTGCTTACATCAAACACACCTGTGTTTTCAGCAACAAGCTCAAAAGCCTTTTCATAAGAAGCATTATCTTCCCTGATGGAAAGTCCTGCTTTTTTACCGATAAGCTGAAGAATATAATAAGCAGTAGAATCGTTTTCAAGTGAAGCACCAAGCTTAGTGCTGTCAACGGAAACATTATATTTTGTACCGAGAAGTGCTGCCATATATTTAAGCTTAAGTTCATTGTATGACAGAGAGCTGTCTGCGGAAATCCCCTGCTTCTTAACAGTCATGACAGCAAGAAGACGGTAAACCTCGTCCTCATCGGTAGAAACAGAAACATCATAACCGTTTGACCAAAGAGTAAGCTTTGATGCTGCAAGGATATACTCATTAAGAGAAAGAATACCGGAATCGGGCATCCATGACTTAAGAGTTTCAATATTCATTCCCGTAATATCTGCAAGATAAGAAACAAGAACTGTTTCAAGTGAAGTACCGTTCTGATATGCTCCGTTATTGAGAGAGCCTGTCACCATTGCAGTAAAAAGTGCTCTGGCTATGATAAGCTCATCAGAACCCACTTTTTCGGGATAACGGATTCCCATGCCTTCGAGATATTCTCTGATGTCAGCATCACTGACTTCAGCAGCAAGAAGATTTGAATTTGCATTAAGTATTTCAAAAAAATAAATATATCCTGCACGCTGTGAACCGAGGTCAAGGTCATAGAGAGAAACAAAATAATTTACTTCTTCTTTGAAACTTGCCGCTGTTTCGGTATAAGGATAAACAGGAACGGGAACAAGATCACAACGCTTCGCCATTCCCTCGACTGTCGTCATATCTTCTTTTATAACAAGATCGGTAAGCCATGCGATGTCTGCCTCATCATAATCGTACTGGGTTTCAAAGGTCATAATTGCAGCATAAGCCTGCACAGACAAAGACAGCATTACAACACTCATCATGACACTCAGTACCTTCAAGAGGAGTTTTTTCTTTGACACGACTGCACCTCCAAATAATAAATTTATAAAATACTTATAATATATTATAACAAAAGAATCTGTAAAGTCAAGGGATTTGAGTAACAAAAACAGTATTCACGAAAATTTAACAATCACAGACTGAAACGGTAAACAGTCTCGGATACATACTTTTCTCCGGTTTTAAAAAGACACGACGGAAAAGAAGGATTATTCGGAGTGTCGGGATAAAACTGTGTTTCAAGACAAAAGCCGCTTCTTTTTTCCATGGGATGTGCATCTTTTCCCTTTATTCCTTTAAGGAAATTGCCAGCATAAAACTGAACACCGGGCAAAGTTGTATAAACATTCATTTTTATGCCGCTGATATCGCCTTCTGCCTGAGCGAATTCACGCAGTTTTCCGTCATAATTATTTATACAGAAATTGTGGTCATACCCGCCTGTATACTGCAACTGAATATGTTCATCATCAATATCTTTTCCTATGATACGGGAACACCTGAAATCAAAAGCAGTGCCCTCAACGGGAATATTTTTCCCTGTGGGAATACTGTTTTCGTCAACCTCTGTTATCAAATCCGCATCAATGACAAGAGAATGAGAAAGAATATCTCCGCTTTTGAAACCGTTGAGGTTAAAGTAAGCGTGATTGGTAAAATTAAGATATGTGTCCTTTGTTGCTACCGCTTCATACTTTATATGAAGGGCGTTATCATCGTCAAGTTTGTATGTAACTTTAATATCCTTTTCTCCCGGGAAGCCGTGGCTTAAATCAGAGGCAGTGTACGAAAACTCCACTCTGTCGGAATCGGTTATCATTGCTTTCCAGAGTTCATTTCCGAGTTCTCCGCCCGAATGAAGGCAGGTAATTCCCTTTTCATTTGCAGTCAGATTATAATGCTTATCTCCGATATCAAAAGAAGCCCCACCTATACGATTGCAGACAGGACCGACAACAACCCCCTGATAGTCAGATAATTCAAGATGGTCTTTCACATTGTCAAAGCAAAGAAGCACATCCTGCATCTCGCCGTTTTTATCTTCAGCAAAAAATGACTGTAATGTTGCCCCGAGAGTAAGTATATGGGCACTGTAATCATTTGAATTTGTAATTATATATTTATAGACTTCTCTGCCGTCGGGCATTTCACCGAAAAAAACTCTTTCAACTGCCATAAAAAACGAACCTTTCATTTAAATTATTTTTCAACATATTATTTTAATATAGATACGGGTAAAAGTCAAGGTAACAAAAAGCATTGTTGTATATTTATACAACAAAACAACATATTAATACAAAAATTTGGTTTTATCAAAGTTTTTCGACAAAATTTTATTTTTTGTTTATAAAAAAGTAACATAAATTATTGATAATATATCTTGACTATAAATTTTTATTGAGATATACTTTTTATTATAATACTTAAGGTGGGCAATTATGAGTTTTATTGAACTTGATTCAGTCTATAAAAAATACAACATGGGTGAGGTTACCATCAACGCTCTTGACGGCGTTTCTTTTTCTGTCGAGCAGGGTGAATTATGCATGGTAGTCGGTCCCAGCGGTGCCGGTAAGACTACGGTACTTAATATTCTCGGAGGAATTGACGACTGTGATGACGGCAAACTCCGTGTGGGCGGTGAACTGATAAATCAGTTTGACAAAAAGCGTCTTGCACTGTACCGCCGTCACGACGTCGGATTTGTTTTTCAGTTTTATAATCTTGTACCGAACCTTACGGCACTTGAAAATGTAGAACTTGCTTCACAGATAAGCAACAAAGCACTCAACCCTGCAAGAGTGCTTGAAAGAGTAGGACTGGGAGACAGAATGAACAATTTCCCCGCTCAGCTTTCGGGCGGTGAGCAGCAGCGTGTTTCCATAGCAAGAGCTCTTACAAAGAATCCGAAGCTTCTCTTGTGCGATGAACCTACGGGAGCTCTTGATTACAATACGGGAAAACAGATTCTGCAGCTTTTACAGGATACAAGCAAAGAAACAGGTATGACCGTTATCATAATAACACATAACACGGCTCTGACTCCCATGGCAGACAGAGTAATTACCATGCGTAACGGTAAAGTTCACAGAATTGCGATAAACGACAACCCCCTGCCCGTTGACAGGATTGAATGGTAAGGAGGCAAACAGCTTGTCTAAAGCCCTTATAAAAGACACCCTTCGTACAATAAGAAATAATTTCAGCAGATATATCTCCATCATGTTGATAATAGCATTGGGAACCGCTTTCTTTGTAGGAATAAAAGCAACGGCTCCCGATATGTTTGCTACTGCCGAAAAATATTTCTCTGCACAGAATCTTACCGATATCCGTATACAGTCTCTTGCCGGTCTTACCGATGACGATATCGAAGCCATAAAATCGATAAAAGGCGTACAGTATATAAGAGGACAGAAGTTTACAGATGCCCTTGTAAGAGTTAACGGAGAAATTGAAGCTGACATTGACGGTACGCAGATAAGTGCAAGAGCCTACAGCATATCTCCTTCTGATATTTCTTCATATCTCAGCGGAAGCAATGACGGTGCATATATGAACAGACCCGAGCTTATTGAAGGCAGATATCCCACAGCACTTAATGAATGTCTTGTTGATGCAAGTACTCTTTCGACACCCGACAGCTATAAAATCGGAAATACCATTACGCTTGAAAGTGAATCAGGTACACTCCCCTCATCTCTCAGTTCAGGCACATTTACCATTGTAGGTATTGTGCGTTCCCCTTACTATATTTCATTTGAAAGAGGAAACACAACCGTCGGCAGCGGTAAAATAGGCACTTATATAATAATTCCCGACGAAGCGTTCAATGTTGATTATTATTCTGAAATATATGTAAATGTTCAGGGAGCAGATAATTTTGATTCATATTCCGATGAATATTTTGAGTATATAGCTCCCGTAATTGCGAACATATCTTCCCTTTCAGACGGCAGAATGGCTGTCAGAGCAGCAGCACTGAAGCCTCAGCTTCAGCAAGAAATTACCGAAGGGGAGCAAAAGATAGAGAACAGCTCTTCTGAAATATCCGAACAACTCAAAGAACTGGATGAGACCATTGCAACTCTTGAAGACCTTGTGACAAACGGAGTTGAAAAAATAGCTGAAGCTCAGAAGGAATTTGATGAAAAATTTGCAGAGGCAGAGGATGACCTCAGCAATCATACTGCCGAATATTATGCCGCACTTGATTCTTATTCAAAGCAGCAGCAGTTATATAAAGATAACCTTGCTTTATATAATGAGCAAGATCTGAAGCATACCCAGGCAAAAAATCTTTACGACCAGTACTATAATCAGTATTTGTCTTCAAGAAACGCCGTAGATTACGCAAAGCAGGCTATAACAACTACGGAAAACCTCATTACGGCTGCAGAAGCAACTCTTCTTAAACTTCAGGACGTTCAGACAGGTGCATATTCGCAGGAACAGATACAGTCCATCATAAACATGATGCAGATAACTTATCCTGAGCTTTACAATGCTGTCAAGGCTCTTACAACACAGGGACTTGCATCAGAAATTGCGACATCCCTTCAGCCTTATCTTGATACTCAGAAGACAAATCTTGCTAAGCAGCAGAAGGAACTTGATGAAAAATCAAAAGCACTGGATACTCTCGGTGAACAGTTGTCTGCAAAGGAAAAAGAGTTAACTCAGGCAACGCTTGAACTTGCAACAGCAAAAAATGAACTTGACAATGCCGCTTCAGCACTTGAAACTGCAAGTGCACAGCTTCAGTCCTTCGGTTTTAATATTCAAAGCAGTAATCTTCAGATGCAGATAGAAAGAATGCAGGCTGAAACAAAACTCAATGAATTTAAAAATCAGGTAAATAACGCCCCCGTAAGTCTCGCACTTGCAAAGGAAAAAAGAGCGGAAGCTGTTTCACAGCTTGACTCGGGACTCAAAACCGCACAGAAAGCTGTTTCCGATGCAAAAAATCTTCTTGCAAAGCTTGACACACTCTCATGGTCTGTTGCAGACAGAAATGATATACCGGGTTACGAAGGTTACGGTCAGGCTGTCACAAATATTGAGATACTTTCAAATATTTTCCCCATATTCTTCTTTATTCTTTCATCAATGATATGCCTTACGACACTAACGCGTCTTATTGATGAGGACAGAACACTGATAGGCACATACAAGGCACTGGGATACACTTCCCTCGCCATTGTATCAAAATATGTTATATATTCTCTCAGTGCATGTATACTCGGAACCATGCTCGGTATAGGCATAGGTGTATTTGTGTTCCCCTATGCCATAAATGAGGCATATTCCATAATGTATACTCTGCCCGACCTTTCTTTTGTATTCCCATGGGGATACAGTGCATTGAGCCTGCTTATATCTGTCGGATGCACAGCACTCGTCACTGCAGTTGCAATAAACAAAGAACTTAAGATGAGTCCTGCCATTCTTATGCGACCAAAAACACCCAAGGCAGGTAAACGCATTATTCTCGAAAAGATAACCTTCCTCTGGGAAAGACTCAGCTTTACAGCTAAGGTCACCGCGAGAAATCTTTTCAGGAACAAACAGAGATTTGCAATGACTCTTCTGGGAATTGCAGGATGTACCGCACTTCTCATTGCAAGTCTCGGAATGTATAATTCCATAGGTGCGATACTTACAAAGCAATACGAAAAAGACCCCATATCAAAATATGATTTCCAGGTAATTTTCACCTCCACGCAGACCACGGCTACCCATTCCTATGAATTCACAAAAGCTCAGAGTGATGCAAGGGTCGGCTCTCTCATGCTTACCGCCATGAAGTCAATGACTGCAAGCAGTGACAGAAGCCACAAAAAACTCGATGTATACATCCTTGTACCAGAAACTCCCGCACAGCTGAATCAGTATATTGACCTGAGAAGCAGAAAAGGCAATGAACAATATGAACTCACAGACAGCGGTGCTGTAATAACCGAAAAACTTGCAAAAGACACGAAAACAGGCATCGGCGATTTCATCACATTTACGGACGGCGACGGAAACCGTTATCAGGTACAGGTCAGTGCCATTGCTGAAAACTATACATTCCACTATATTTATATGACAAGTGCCGTATATACTGCGGCTACGGGAAAAGCACCGGAATACCAGTATGCTGTAGGTAACCTTTCAGATACATTCGACAATTCCGACAGTGAGACACTCTCAAACGCAAAAGGACTTCTTACGACAGACCTTATTAACACAGACGGTATAACAGCCGTTGCATTCACAAGTGACACAACAGAGAGTATTTCTCAGATAACAGATGCACTTTCAATAGTTATCATACTCTTCTTTGTCTCGGCACTTATACTTGCTTTCATTGTTCTTTATAACCTTTCAAACATCAACATTATTGAAAGAACAAGAGAAATAGCAACTCTTAAAGTCCTTGGCTTTGTTGATACTGAAGTCAGCTCCTACATTTACAGAGAAAACATTTTTGTTTCCCTGTTCGGTATGTTATTCGGAGTTATAACAGGAATAGTCCTCCATTATATGCTGATATCATTTACGGCTATAGATACGGTAATGTACGGGCAGACAATCCCATGGTACAGTTTTGTTACAGCACTTGCAATTACATCCCTTATTATCGTAGTTGTAAATCTCATTCTTCACAATAAGCTCAAAAAAGTAGATATGGTACTCTCTCTCAAATCGGTTGAGTAAATACCATAACAGCAAATAAACCGCTGTAACAGCCGGATTCAGGCTTGTTACGGCGGTTTTATTGCATTCGGATATTACAAATCATAATTTATACTTTTCTGAAACAAAAAAAGAAAACCGTAAGAGGAATACACTTCGTAAAGAAGTTGTCTTCCACGGCTTTTATGTCAGCAAAATAAATGACACTTTACGGTTTCAGTGATATTATGTTCGTTCTGAAAACTGTCCGAAGGATAATATCACGGTGCAAAGCATCATATCACTGCGAAGCAATATCACTCGCCGCCGGGCGAATATAACTGAGGTGCACTTCCTTTCGGAGTGCACCTCATGCTGTGGTTTCTTTTACGGCTTTTTATCAGTCCATATACTTTTCAATAACTCTTATTGCATCTGCAACTGTCTCAAGTCCCATGGCTTCTTTGTCGGGAATTTCAACATCAAATTCTTCCTCAATATCAACTGCAAGATTGACAAGCTCGAGAGAGTTGAGTCCAAGGTCTTTTCTGATATTGGTTTCGAGAGTAATATCCTTGGGATCCATATCAACAAATTCACAAATTATTTCTCTTATTCTATCAAGCATAGTTTTCTTCCTCCAAATTTTTTTAATAATTTTATTTATTTTTTGATGTATTATAACGCTCGATTACCTTACTTCTGATAACCTTTCTTGTAGAATTTATTTCAAATTCCTGAGTTGTTATATATGTATCCTGAACACGCTTATAAGCAGTAAGCTCTTTATTTGCTTCATAAAGGTCTTTTTCAAGCATTTCCTTTATTTCATCCTCACTCTTATTGTCAACATCTTCCGGGCTTACATAGAATGCACCTGCGATTATCTTCTGCATTCTGCCGCCTACTTCCTGTTCTGTTTCAAATACGACAACATCATGAAGATAAGTAACAGCTTCCATATAATAGCTTTCTACTTCTTCTGGGAAAACATTCTTACCGTTGTCAAGAATGATAAGATTTTTCTTTCTGCCGACAACATAAAGGCGTCCCAGCTCATCCGTTCTGCCGTAGTCACCGGTTTTGAACCAACCGTCTTCAAAAGAAGCTGCTGTTGCTTCTTCATCTTTATAATATCCCTTTGTAACATTGGCACCTGATATCCATATTTCACCAACACCCTTTTCATCGGGGTCATGAATTTTGAATTTTGCCTTGGGGAAGGCATAACCAGCACAATCAGGGAAATTGCCTGCATCAAGATTGAGTGTTACAGTAGGTGAAGATTCGGTAAGTCCGTAGCCGTTATAAATAGTGAATCCGAAATCACATAAACACTTGATGTATTCAACTCTTGTGGGAGCACCGCCGCAGGACATGGTGGGGAATTTTCCGCCGAACTTTTCTGCTATAGTCTTGAAGAAGACATGTCTAAGGTCAATTCCGTGGCGTCTGAGAGCATTGCTGAGTTTAAGAAGCTTTTTAAGTATCTTTGCTCTGCCTGTCTGCTCTGCAGTTCTCCAGATAGTGTTATATATGGTATCAATAACAAGGGGAACTATTGCCATTGCATCAGGCTTATAAAACTGCACATTATTCATAAAATTCTTAAGAGAGTCATTTATAAATACGGGACAGTTCATATAAAGAGCGGTAAGAATATTACAGCTGAGTTCATATACATGGTTCATAGGAAGAAGTGAAATTGAACTGTACTGTGTTTCAATGGTTTCAAGAACACCGTCTGCATTCTGAGCAAAATTACCGTGAGTGAGCATTACACCTTTATTTGCACCTGTTGTTCCCGATGTAAAAACAATAGCGGCAAGATCATCCTGAGCTATCTCTTTTTTAATATAACTGTCATCACCGCCCGCGATAATTTCCTTACCTTTTTCTATAAGTTCATCAAAGAAAAGGAAATCACCGTCAAGTTTTCTGTTGGTACAAATTGCAGCTTTACATCTGTCATCATGCTCAAGATGATATTTTGCAGTTTCTTTATATGCACGGGAGAAGAAAATTGCATCAACATCAGCCTTTGAAAAAAGTCCGCTGATATCAGCATCCGTAAGTTCCTTATCAACAGGAACAGCCACACCGCCGCCGCATACTGTAGCGAAGAAAGTAACTACCCACTGATATGAATTTTCACTGAGAATGCCGATATGCTTACCCATAAGCCCCATGGAATTAAGAGCTGTTCCCAAAGCAAAAACATCCTCACGGAATCTTTTTACCGTATAGTTGATGACATTATCTTTTTTCTTTTCAACCATACAAACACGCTCACCGTATATTTCCATACGTTCAATAAGCATTTTAAGAGTAAGAAGTTCACCTGTCATGTGAACAGTGTGACGGAGGTCGTCAATAATCTTTTTTTCTTTGGGATCCATATTTACACCTCATTAAATATTATTTAAGGCTGTCAAGCAGCTCTCCTATTGTAATATCGGGGTTTTCAATACCCATTTCAATAACTTTTACAGTATTATTATGCAATGCTTCAAGATGCTCGGGAGTGATAAGTTTAACTCTGTACATATAGTGCAGAACAACACTTTCACTCTGAGGGTCAGGATAGCATATTGCATACAAGGGGCTGAAATATCTGCCGAGATTAAATGTTTTGAAGTCAAACTTAAAATCCTTGAACTCGGTAACGGGAATGGGAAGCCATGAGAACATAAGTGCAGCGGGCCCCTGAATCATGGAGTAATTATACATTTCTCTGAATTGGTCACGGGCTGCAATGTAAGGATAAGTAAGATGCTTATAAAGTGAAGTTCTGACAGAAAGGAACTCATCAAGGGCTTCTGAGAATGTCATATCCTCATTTATAACCGTGCGTACCTGTATGGGCTGTGCCATACATCCGCCTGTTTTCATATCTGTCCTTCTTATTCTCTTGGAGCACATGAGAAGCTGGAAGCCGTAGGGGTCTCTGCCGTTAAGAGCAGAAAGATGTGTTCTCATGGCAAGAAGCATAAGACTTTCGGGTGCAACAGAACGGGATTTGCAGAATTCAAGTATTTTACGGGAAACGGCAGGGTCTATTTTTTTAACAATGACATCAGCCTTGTCCAGCAAAGGATTATATGCAGACGGAACCTTAAGGTCGGGATTCTTCTTTCTTATACGCTCTTTTTCGAGGAATTCCGGACCGTGCACACCACAATAAGAAGGCTCACCTGCACTTCTGAAATAATCATCATAGAACTGTCTGTCCTTTTCAAAACGCTCTGCGTTTCCGCATCTCTCATGTTCTTTGATAATGTAATCTTCATATTTGCAAAGAGGAGCGGGAAATTCCTTTCCGTCCTTAAGTGCTCTGTAAATTGAAAGAAGGTCAAGATAGCAAACAAGTATACCCATTGCATCCATAACCATGTGACTGGCATTAAGATAAATCCCCTTATATCCGTTATAGGAATTAAAGAAATAAAATCTGTAGCATTCATCCTTAAGGAATTTCACGGGCTTCTGAGCATCCTTTGTAAAAAATGCATTCTGCTCGTCTTCAGATTTGAATGAAAGTATTTTTACGGAATCAATCTTATAACTGTCAAGGAAATACTGCTGTATTTTCTTTCCGTCCTTCTTAAAACGGAGTCTCAGTGAGTCGTTACGCTGGATCTCTATATTAAGAGCCTTAAGCAATGTATTGAAGTCCACATCAATATCCACCATAAAAGCTGTAGGAATCTGAATTATCTGCTTATGAAGAGTATACTTCTGCATCAGAAACATCGTATCCTGCGAGGGGATAAGATCATATAATTTGCTCATGAATATTACCTCTTTTTTAATCAAATTTCATCATTATAATTTTAACACAAAGCTAATTTTCTTGCAACAACTAAAAGCAGATAATTTGTACGATAATCTTTACATTTTTATTTTACGACAGTTATTTTTCCAAAACTAATCAACATACAGTACAATTTATATCATATTATTGTTAATTATTTGTTAGCATATAATTCATTAACTATATTATTTTTTCTGCAAAAGCATGTTAAAAAAATGAGACGGACCTTGCCCTATCAACAAACTCCGTCTTATTTGAAAATATTGTTATAATTCAGCAACTAACATTCCTGTTTTTATTCAATTCCGAGAACTTTGTAATCCTGAGCTGCAACTGCATCGGAAAGCACTGAATCGGAAACATCTGAACTCAGAGTTACAACTGCCGTACCTTTTTCATGACTCACAGCCGCTTCAGCAACACCGTCTATTGCTTCAAGACTCTTTTTGACTCTTGCTTCGCAATGGGCACACATCATTCCCTCAATTTTCATGGTTTTTGTCATAGTTTTTTCCTCCTGTATTTCAACTGTTTTTATTTTTTTGTCTCTTTTTAAAGAGTTGATATTTCTGATGTTAAGTCTCAGAGCATTTGAGACTACAAGAAAACTGGAAATACTCATTGCAGCTGCACCGAACATGGGATCCATACTCCATCCGAGAACAGATATAAAAGCACCGGCAGCAAGCGGTATACCTATAATATTATAAGAAAATGCCCAGAAAAGATTTTCATGTATATTCCTGAGAACGGCTCTTGAAAGTCTTACTGCTTTTACGGCATCATAAAGGGAGCTTTTTACAAGAACAATGTCAGCCGCATCAATGGCAACATCGGCACCTGCACCTATGGCAATACCTACATCGGCTTTTGTAAGAGCCGGGGCATCGTTTATTCCGTCTCCGACCATTGCAGTAAACCCGTTTTTCTGAAGAGAAGCAATAACTGACTGCTTTCCGTCGGGAAGCACTCCTGCAATGACCTTATCTATGCCTGCCTGTTTTGCTACGGCTTCGGCTGTCTTTTTATTATCACCGGTCAGCATAACCGTATAAAGTCCCATGCCTTTAAGCTCTGCAATGGCTTTTGCCGAATCCTCTTTTATGGTATCGGCAACGGCTATCATACCAATATAATCTCCGTCTTCCGTAAAGCAAAGAGGCGTTTTTCCTTCATCGGACAACATATCTGCCTGTTTTTTTATACTGTCGGGCAAGGAAACTATACCCGAAATAAATTTTACGCTTCCGCCTGTGATTTTTTTTCCGTCACAATATGCACTGACTCCGTTTCCCGGGTGCACCGTAAATTCCGTAACATCTTTCCTTACAAGTCCCGATTCTTCAGCCCTTTTACATATTGCCTTACCTACGGGATGTTCGCTGCCGTATTCTGCCGAATATGCAGTTTCAAGAAGATATTCCTCTGTTATTCCCTGTAACGGTATTACATCGGTTACAGCGGGTTTACCTTCAGTTACCGTGCCCGTTTTATCAAGAGCAATAATTTTAATCTTTCCTGCCTGTTCAAGACTTGTCGCATTTTTAAAGAGAATGCCGTTTTTTGCACCTATACCGCTTCCCACCATTATTGCAACAGGGGTAGCAAGTCCCAATGCACACGGGCAACTGATAACAAGAACGGATATACCTCTTGCAAGTGAGAAGCCGATGTCATATCCGAGAAGAAGCCATACTATGACGGTAATAAGTGCAATAACGATAACTGTCGGAACAAATATTCCCGATACCTTATCCGCAACTTTTGCTACAGGAGCTTTTGTAGCGGCAGCATCGCTTACCATTTTTATTATATTTGAAAGCATGGTCTCTTCGCCGACACCTGTTACTTCACAATGAAGAATACCCGATGTATTGATAGTTCCCTGAGAGACTTTATCCCCAATGTTCTTTTCTGCAGGCTCACTCTCTCCCGTAAGCATAGACTCATCCACGGCACTCATACCTTTTATTACTATACCGTCAGCGGGAATACTGCCGCCGGGACGGACAACAAAGACATCGCCCAAAGAAACCTCTGAAATATTTATCTGAACTTCTTTGCCGTTTCTTATAACAACTGCTGTTTCGGGGGCAAGCTTCATAAGACTTCTGAGTGCGTTTGTCGTTTTCCCTTTTGAATGTGCTTCAAGCATTTTTCCCACGGTTATAAGAGTGAGTATCATTGCCGCAGATTCAAAATAAAACTCATGCATAAGGCTGTGAATATCAGACACATTTCCGTTCGACACAAAATAAGTCATTCGAAAAAGCATCACGAGTGAATACAAAAATGATACACCCGACCCCATAGCTACCAGTGTGTCCATATTTGGAGATTTATTCTTTATACCTTTAATGCCGTTTATGAAAAACTTACGGTTTATAAGAATCACCATAAGACTCAGAAGCATCTGTATAATTCCCTGACCGATAAAATTACCTTCAAGAAAAAACGGAAGCGGCAGAGACAGCATCGCATGTCCCATGGAAAAATACATCAGGACAATAAGCACTATAACCGAGGAAATAAGTCTGTATCTAAGATGCTTTTCTTCATCATTCGTTTTTACATTATCTTCCGGAACTGTTTTTGTATCGGCATTTCCTTTTTCCGATGCATCATATCCTGCCGCCACGACCGCATTCACAATATCCTCAGAGGAAGCATCTCCTTCCACTGACATGGAATTTGTAAGAAGGCTTACGGCACAGGAAGATACACCCGGGATCTTTTCTACAGCTTTTTCAACTCTTGCACTGCAAGCAGCACAGGTCATGCCTGTTACATCAAACTGTTTCATAGTTATCCTCCTGTTTTTATATTGGTTAGCATTAACTAACTTAATGTCATTATAACATTCAACAGCCCTCATGTCAACGGCAAACGAAAAAAAAAGACAAAGGCCGAAATAACAGCCTTTGTCCGAAAAAAACATTTCAATTTCAAAATCTTTCAAGGGGATTGTATCCGAGAGCAAAATACTTGAATGCCCAGATAATAGGATTGAATTTGAAGAATATTGCATCGACTATGGTAACCAGACTTCTGAGGAAGGTGGAAATATCATGAGTTTCGGGGACATCCACAGGAGCAAACTCTTCGCCTTCAACATGAAGAACCATGGGCTGAGCATAACAGATTCCGTTGTCACCTGAAAGATAGAATCTGAGATAGAGATAGGGATTGTCAAGAAGTTCATCATTGTGAAGATCAAGTGTTGCCTTACCGTTTATAAGTTCTTCTCTCTTGATAACATTTCCGTCGGAAACCCATGTAATGATGTTTGCATCTTTGCCTTCAACGGTAATTGTATCGGCATCCTGATCTACGCTTATTCTTGTAACACCGGGAGTATTGTCAAGCCAGTATGCTTTTGTATCATAAACATCCTGTTCAACAAAACCGGGCATTTCTTCCATGCCGTTGAGTTCAACACCGTTTGAATAGTGAGAAACTGAGAAAAAATGACCCTTTTCCTGACTCTCTCTGAATGCGTCCATTGTAAACTCGGGCATCCATGTCATTGTATAGGCGTCATTTACCGCATTTTCATCATGGGAGTCTGCAAATGTATTTCCCCATGGAACAACACCGTTGGGAATTGTCTTCTGAAGTATCTGGTCATAAAGTATTCTGTCGCAACGGGTGTGTGCGTCTGTTGCAGAATTTATACCCATGCCGAGGGAAGAGCCCTGATAATCGAGGAAAAGTCTTGCAAACTTTGTGGGATAATAATCATCAATGAGCTTACCTACATAGTTTTCGGAATCCTTATCAGTATAAACATATTCACCTACATGGGAAAGATATGATATGCCGCCTGCCTCCATAACACCCTTGGAGGGAGTTTCATAATCGCCGAATACACCCGCAAGTCCCTGACCGTAATCGGAAAAATATCCCGTAAGATGGCAGTCTGCAAAAGGAGTTGCCATATTGAGCTCTATTCCCTTCGGCACATCAAGCATACCGTTTTCGTGAGTTCTTGTAAGAGTATATCCGTCTTTTGTAGTATAAGTTATATTTTTGTTTGTTCCGTCAAGATATGCTTCATATTCATCCTGAGGAATGGGAATGACATCAGCCATATTTGTTCTTTCCTTTTTTACAAGACGCAAAAGAGGAACAAGTTCGGGCTCATTGTTCCAGCCCTGATTAATTGTACCGTGGTCTGTAAGGGCAACGATATCAAAGTTTGCGGCATAATGAAGCCTGACAAATTCGTCTATCGTCAGAAATCCGTCAGAAGCATTGGTATGACAGTGAAGCTGAGTTTTGTACTCTCCCCATGTATCCCAGTCAATTTCTTCATAAGGATTGTCAATAATGTAATTGACCTGTGGTTCAGCTGCAGCTGCAAACATGGGTATCGCGGTAAGAGATATCATGAGAGCAGACATAAAAACTGCAAGAAGCTTTTTACCTTTTTTACTGAGTTTTTTCATAACTTTCCCTCCGATAAAAGTAAACAGTAAATATATTCATATATGGAAGTTTAACATATTATAAATATTAAGTCAAATATTTCTGATATTTTCTACACATACAGATATAATACAGTGTAAAACATGTACAATATAACGAAACAATGAATTTTCAGACAATTACTGTTTTTTTCTTTATTGGTATTGATTATTGAATATAATTATATTAAAATTAGAACATAAAATTAACAAAAGGATGTGTTGCTTTTTGAATTTCACTGACACATTAAAAACTGCAAAAACAGGAACAAAGGAATGCACTGAATTTGCAGTAAACGGAATTACCAACATCTGCGAAAAATTCGGCCCCCGTCCCTGCGGTGAAGACAGCGAAAAACAGGCTCAGGAAACCATGCTTGAAGAACTGAAAGCATTTTCCGATGAAGTCAGAAGAGAGACCTTCAAGGTAAATCCCGATGCATTTATGTCTTTCGTTCCGATTGCAGGCACCTGTCTTATCGGAGCATCTGCTCTCAATATGGTTGCCGCAAAGAAAAATCCCAAGGCAGCATTGGGTTCTGTTGCTCTCATAGGCGGTGCACTGGCAGGAATTACGGGAGAATTTCTTTTATACAAAAAAATGCTTGATAAGTTTTTTAAGGAAAAAGAATCAGGCAATGTAATCGCTGTGAGAAAAGCCACGGGAAAGACAAAAAGAAGAATTATAATTTCAGGTCATACCGACTCTGCTCCCGAATGGACTTATACATATAAACTCGGCTCTCACGGTGTTATCATGGTAGCAGGCTATGCCATTGCAGGTCTTGCTTATACGGCTGCAACCTCTGCTGTGGCTCTCAGTGCAAAAAATAACAAGGCGGCAAGAAAAATGGCACTCGGTCAGGCGGCTTTCCTTCCCGCTTACGGAGCATTGTATAAGTTTACAAACAATAAGCGTTATGTAGACGGTGCAAACGATGACCTTTCAGGCTGCTATGTCGCATCTGCAGTTATGAAATATCTCGCTGAAAACGACATTTCCTTTGAAAACACCGAGGTTGTTGCAGTTCTTGCAGGCGGTGAAGAGGCAGGTCTCAGAGGTTCAAAGGCATTCTTTGAAGCACATCCCGAATATAAGAATGACGGTATTGAAACCGTATTTATAAGTGCTGACACCATCCGTGATGAAGAGTATATGATGATATACGAAAAGGATATGACAGGCATGGTTAAAAATGATAAGCGTGTCTGTGACCTTCTGAAACGTGCAGGCGAAAAACAGGGTAAGGACATTCCCATTGGTGCCATTCCCATAGGCTCAACCGATGCCGCAGCGGCTTCTCAGGCAGGAATTCCCGCCGCTTCAATAGTGGCAATGGACCCCGCACCCGCAAGATATTATCATACAAGACTTGATACTGCCGATATTCTCAATCCCGACTGTATTGAAAAGGTTATAAATATAATCCTTGAAGCAGTATTCGACTTTGACGAAAACGGAATATAACAGTAAAATTAAAAGCATCCGCTGTTTTTTCAGCGGATGTCTTTTTTCATTTAGCTGCCTTTTCGGAAAGCTTGTCAATAAGCATTACAAGTAAAGGAATAAGAATAATCTGAAGAATAATTCCCGGAATCGCATTGGTAAATGCACCTGCAACAAAAGCCGAAAATGGAAATTCTGAAGAACTGAAGCCGAGGAAAGCAAACTGAGCGATGCCCCAGACTACCCTGCCGGAAATCATTGACAGAAAAAGCGAAATGTAAATATATATATTTTTTTTCGGAAAAATACGGAACAATATGCCGGACATCAGCCCGTATATACAAAGTTCAAATGCCATTGAAACTGCATTCGGGAAAAGTACGGGCATACCGAGAGTAAGTGAACGCAGAAGCGGTGCAATTATTCCTACCGCAGCTCCCCAAGGAGCACCGCATACAAATCCGCACAGAATAACGGGAATGTGCATGGGACAGAGCATATTTCCTATCTGCTGTATCTGTCCCGTAAGAAACGGCAGTACGTAAGCGATGGCAAGGAACATAGATGCAAGGGCAAGCTTTATAAGATTATTATTTTTTTTCATTCTCTTTCTTCCTTTCAAAAAACCAAAAAGGTGCAGTTATCCCTTCAGAGACAACGACACCTTCATAGCATCAATAAGCAAATAATATAAAAAGGAAACTTCTGTTCCGCCCCTGTTCTTCATGAACAGCATTGATATAATATCATAAGAATGCAGTTTTATCAAGCATTTTTTCCAAGAATCTCACCGAGTTTATTCAGTGCATCTGAAACCAGAGAAGACACCGAAGAATTAACAACTCCTGCAATAATATTCTCGCATTTATTCATGGGAATGAGAATTCTTACGGCATCGGCACTGCCTACTGCCTGAGCCATTTTCGGTGTAATTTCACCGAGCATGGAATCAGCGATAACTATACCTACGGGACCGATTATGATATCTGCAGTTTTTACCGTCACCGTTACGGGGTTTTCGCCCGTCGCGGCTTTTTTTGCACCTGCTTTTACCATGGCAGCCGTAGCATTGGCATTGGTGCCCACTGCCGTGATATCCACTTCGGGAAAGCGTTCAATAACGGCTTTTATAATATTACCGCCAAGTTGTCCGCCCTGACCGTCAATAACAAGTAATTTCATACACGCACCTTCTTAGGGTATAAGTATATATTCAAATCTTGTATAATCTCCTGAAACATATTTCCCCGTAAGGAAGTTTCTTGCCCTGAAAATAACTTTGTCGGAATATACTTCACACATATAGCCAACACCGGCATCGGTTATTCCGAAGTTATTTTCCTTTCTGTAGCCGGGAATACTTAAGGAGATAACATTGTTTGATTTATTGAGTATTTCTTCGACATAATCACATACACCGCCGTGAAGATGACCGTTTATGTAAAATACATTTTTATATTTTTCCATTATGGCTCTTACTTCGTCATTCTGCTCTCCCATGTCCCCTGTTTTCCATACTTCGGGAAGACCGTGAGTAAAAGCAAAAGGCTGATGACACATAACAAAGCAAGGCTTTCCTTCGGCAGTGCCTTTTTTCAGTTCACTGTCCAAAAAAGATGTCTGCTCAGGTGATATATATGCTTTTTCGAGAACTGCTTTTTCGGTACACAGAACAATTATCTTGTACCCCTTTATCTCATAAGAGTAATATGTTTTTCCGTGAAGATTGATACCAAGCAGTTTTTCAATATTTGCATTAACGATTTTAGAGGCAGTACGGAAGAAAAACCGTGCATCATGATTTCCCATCGTCACAAAAAGCTTCAGCTCATTTTTGTATTTGTGAAAAACACGGAAAAATCTTTCATATTCACTTTTAAATCCGTAGTCTGCAATATCTCCCGCAAGAAAAAGTGCATCCACCCTGTCTTCGGAATTCATAACATCAAGAAATGCATTTTCAAGATTCTTTTCCGCACTCTCACGATTGGGAAGATGCGTATCGGCAATAGCAGCAAAAGAAAATCTGATTTCCTGCCTGTTTTCAAAAGAAACAGGGTCATCTGCCGAAAGCTCGTATATTACATCATATTTAGGATTCATTGCCCTGAACTGCTTCTGATATTTAGCCAAAAAGAAAGGTAATTCCATACTCTGTCCCCCTGATAAGTCAGATATAAAAGAAATATATCATAATTTCAGTTTTAATGCAATATAAAAAATGTCTTGCCGCCATTAACTGCCAATAATGAGAGAAAGCACTTATTAATTCGCAACCTTGTTCTGTAAATACATTCTGTTTTAAGAATATAGAAGAAATGCCCGGCTATTGAATTGAATTAAATTATATTTTATTTTATAACTTACCTCGAATAACAATTATATTAAAAATCCTTGACAAATTATAATATTACGCTTATAATATTAAAGCACAATGCACCTGCCGGTGTGGCGGAATAGGCAGACGCAAGGGACTTAAAATCCCTCGTTGGCAACAACGTACCGGTTCAAGTCCGGTCACCGGCACCAAACCAATATAATCCGAACCTTTTTCCTTTAGGAGACCGGCTCGGATTTATTGTTTTTCTGAGGTATGATTTTTTCGGCAATAGGGTGCTAAATCTACTAAATTCAAACCAAGAAAAAAAGTAAATATGTAAGAAAAAATCTTATAATTTATCAACCCCCTGCCCCGGGTCTTGGGGGAATCGGTGATTCTTGATATAAGCAAATTACTCACGATGCGAGTAATTTCCTATATAATAAAACAAAAACATGGGGTAACATCAAGATTAAACCGATGTTACCCCAAAGCAATTATATCATCTTGAATTTCTCTCCTGCTGACATAAGAGAGCTTTCATAAAACACTTACATGTTTTCATTAGCCTGACTAAACTTTAATACAGACTTAAATCATTTTATTATTATATTCAACAAGATTTTATTTAAAAAGATTTTTAAACCACTCAATGATTCTCAGGAAGAATGCCTTAATCTTACCGAAGAAGCTGTTATCAACTTCCTCTTCGGGTGAAAGGTTCTTGCTGCAAGTGTCGCAAAGTGCGTCACCGTCATTGTCAACATGGTTACCTGTTGCAGAAATCACCTTTGTTTCGGTCTTACCGCAGTTACATGTGCGTGTTTCAATACCGTCAGTTGTGCAGGTTACTGCAACTGTTTCGCTCCACGCACCGTAGGAGTGGGCAATTTCTGCAATGGGATTTGTTTCAAATTCATCACAGTTAGCACAGTCACGTCTGCTTTCGCCCTTTTCGACACATGAGGGAGCCTTTGACTGACCCCATTCGCCCCAAACGTGAGCTTTCTTTGCAATTTCTTCACCGCCAATGCTGTAGCCGCATTCGTCACAAACATACTTTGCTTCGTAGCCTACTGCAGTGCAGGTGGAATCAATCTTGTCTGAAATAAGTGTAAGATTTTCGGTTGAATGGTCCTTGTCACACTTTGCAAAGAAGGGAAGAATACCTGCTTCTCTTGCGATATTAAGAACTGCAGGAACAAGGTCTGACTTACGAGCGTTGATGCTGTCCATATTATTGGAAGCAATAACTGCATCATTTTCTGCTGATGTAAAATATTCCTGAACAGTTGTTTCTGTGAATGTAACAGTTGAATAATCAGAAAGATTTACATAAAGCTCAGCCTTAACCGTATCGGGGAATATAGCGTCAACGATGTGTTCGGAAGCATTAATGAGAGCTTCTGTTACAGATACATCAGCAGCAACATCTTCTGTCTTAACCCTTGTTTCAAACAGACGGAGGAAGCCGTCAAGGTCGCCTTCAAGACCGTCGTCAAAGATGAAGCCCATAACCTTATTTACATCAAACGCGAAGTTTTCACTTGCACAGTTGGAAGCGAGTGAACCGAGAGGGAGGATTGCATTAGCAACTGCTGCAATCTTATCGAATGTGTCTTTATATTCATTGTCACAAGCGATGATAATGCCGTCTGCAAGCTCGTAAACTCTTGATACAAGAGCTGCAAGAGTTGCTTCCCAATTTGCACCCTTTTCAACACCGAGCTTAAATGCTACTGTGGGAAGCTCCATACCTACTTCTGTTTCAGCTGTTTCAATGATGTCGTTGACTGTACCGTTAATGAAATCAACGCCCCATACTGCTGTTTCGTAAAGAATGTCAACAAACTTTGTCATGATGATGTCCTTACCTGTGCCGTCAGAAACTGCTGCTGCATCTGTTTTGGCAGGAACTGTAAGAGCAAGACCGAGGTCTGCAAAGTTAGTGTTTATCTCGGGGATAAACTTGTCGAGGAGATAGTCAGCCATAGCTACTGCCATAGCGTCAAGGTTTGTTAAACCTTCAAGTACTGCGTGAATTTCAGCAAAAATCTCGTTTGTGCCGTTATCAATCATATCAAGGCCAAAACCAATAACCGATACCCAGAGATTTTCTACGCTTGAGAAGTCTATATCATAGAGAAGATCGAGATTGAACTCACCCAGAACTGCGGAAATATCAAGACCGATTTCAGCA
This sequence comes from Oscillospiraceae bacterium, assembly GCA_015065425.1. Lineage (GTDB taxonomy): Bacteria > Bacillota > Clostridia > Oscillospirales > Acutalibacteraceae > RUG806. The sequence continues at coordinate 65,081 of SVQH01000006.1, read as the reverse complement.
AGCATTTTCTGATATTCTTCGTTATTGATAACTTCTTCTGCTGCTGCCATCATTCCGTTTGCAGTGTCGCATACCTTCTGAAGGTTTGCTGTAAAGTTGTCATTGTTGCCGTCAACGAGATCAAGCTCTTTCATGCCTGAATCACTTACAAGCATATCTGCAAGACTGTAGAGAATGTGATTAACCTGACCTACAACACCGTTGTATACGTCATAGTTGCCGGCAAAGTCAAGAAGGTCAGCATCAACAACAAAATCCGTGTCGATGAAGTCAAGAAGAGCCTTTGCATCATCGATGTTGAGGTTGCCGGAAAGGCCGTCAACAACAACTGTAACAACCGGATCTGCATCAATCATTGAGGAAATTGCACTCTTAACTGCTGAATCAGCAACACCCTGTGCAAAGCTTGCAAGTGAACCGCCGAGTTTTGCTGTTGCATTTTCAAGAACAACTTCACAAATAAATTCGTCTTCTGTTGCATAGCCTCTGTAGGCGATTACAACATCAACGCTTTCAACTGTTATAAGATCGGGATCCATGCCCATGCCTGTGAGTACACCTTCAGCTGCTGTTTTAGCTGCTTTAGCTGCCTCTTCTTCTGCAAAAGCTTCAATTTCAGCAAATGTAAGCTTAAGTTCGGAGATAATTTCTTCACCCTGAGCAACCGTGAGACCGAAGGAGTCTGCAAGTGCCTTTGCATTTTCTTCTGTCATAAGAGCTGCATATTCTTCTGCAACAGCGTCGCCTGCAAATTCAATTTCAACCATATTAGCCATAAGAGCCTGATTCTTTGCGGTTGCATAAAGGTTAATCTTGAGATTTTCCTTTGAAGCAGGTCTGTAAACCTGAACGGTTTCGTCACAGTTCTTGCCTGTGTAAATTGTTGCTGTGGGAGCTTCAAAGTTGATTTCGATGCCTGCTTCCCACGTAAGAGCCTTAGCTGCTGCAACACCGTTTGCGATTGTTACTTCGTAGTAATTGTCGCCGTCTTTATAGTAGGCTTTGCCGCCTGAAATTTCTTCAAGGAGAACGAGATCTTTATAGGTTTCCGCAAAGGAAGCGGGAAGTTCTGCAGCTTCGCCTGCTGAGGCTACCTGACCGAGGGTTGTCTTAAGAAGTGAACGAACTACTGTATCCATAAGATAGTTGTAGTAAGTGTCAATTTTAACCTGATTGTCTGACTGAACAAGTGCTACGAAATTCTTAACAAGAGTGTAGATGTCGTTTGTTCTGAGATCGTATGTTTTAAGCTCAGCAATGCCTTCTGCTGAAAGAATGCCGTTTGTTTCGCAAAGATTAACAAACCAGCCAAGGATACCGTTGTTGAGAGTATCGTCAAAAGTTTCGCCTTCGGCGGGAGTGTAGTTCATCTGCTTTGCAATCCAGTTAATGAACTTTGACTGAATATCGTTACCGATAAGATAATCGTTGTAGAAATCAATGATTTTCTTGTTGTCAGCATTTGTTTCGTCAAGAGAAAGGATATATTCGCCTACCTTACCATAATCGAATACTTGTTCATCCCAACGGAAAACTCTGCCAAACTTTTCGGAGTTGTCAGCCATAAACTGAAAAATACCGTCTATAAAGCCGATTGCTGAGCCTGCTTCTGCACGGGTGATAAGTGCTGTTGCATCAAGCTCTGCAAATGTGCCGCCAAGATCTTTAAGATAATCCTTGTAAGTGATTACATCATCAAGTGATGCGATATCAGGTATCTGTTCAGCAATAACATCACCGAAAGCTGCGAGCTCAAAGCCCTCAAAGCCTGCGATGACAGCCTCTGTTGCAGCTGCCTTCATTTCATTTGTGTACTTTGCGATTTCTCTGTCTACCCAGTCAAGGATAAGAGAAGCTATTTGCTCCGCAGTCATGTCAGCTATATAAGCTTCGTCATTAGCGGCAATCTTAGCTCTGTCATAAACAGGCTCGTCAGCCGCAAATGAAGCAAAGGGCATTACACCAAAAAGCATAATGACTGAAAGAATGATTGCCAGTGTTTTTTTCATTTGAGTTTCCTCCTTTAATTTTTAATACGCGTTTGCCTGCGAAACACCTATACGCAGACCCACTAATTATATTTTATTAATTTTCTGTAAACAAAACAAGTAACAAAAACCTTGTTTTTGTCAAACATTAACAAAACACAAGAATTTGTTACTTGAATTTTATGATATTAACATAAAAATTTTTTACAATAAAAGTTCATTTGCAATATCGCTGATTCTGTGCATATTTTTAATATAGGTTTCTTTATCGTGATTAAGCAAATCAATATAAAGCGTTGCAACACCACCGTTGAGAATAAATTCAAAGATCTCTTTATTTTCATTATAATAATCTTCACCCCAACGTTCAATCATCTTTTTTTTGTATCTGGGAGCAATAATATTGTTAGCATCCACAGCAAAATCCCAATAAACATGCTTCCCTGTAAAGGCTTTGAGTAAAGCAAGGTCTTCTTCAGTGAAAACTATATGGCTCTTATCCGTGCAAACACCATCTTTAATATTCAGAATAATGTTCAGCTGCTCGTCAAACTTATTGATGATATATTCACGGGTTTTTACAATGAGTTCATCTATATCCTTATAATAAAGGTAAAAACTTGCCCTGGATATGCCTGCTTTTTCGCAAAGAGCCAAAACGGATATTTTTTCAACATTTTTATCCGCAAGCTCAGCCATCGCCTTTCTGAGCTTTAATTCCACACTATTTTGCATAATAGCCTCCAAACAGTTCTTCAAAATTAAGCAGCTTTTTACAGATTGTTATATACTGCGGGTTATGCTCCCTGCCTTCAAGTATATCCTTCACATAAACACCCACCATTGACATTGTCATAAATCGCAGGCGAAAAAGCTGATCTTCAGTAAGATGAATAAAAGCAGGAAAAAATTCGCACGAAGCTTTACGGAACATTGATTCAAAAAAATATCTGCTTCCGTTTTCACCGGAAATAAATACAATGTACTTTTCCTGTGAATTAAAAATACGGAGAATTTCATCAAAGCATTCTTCCTCATTTTTAGACTCAATTACTTTTTCTATGCAGGTTTCCATTATTGCATTTCCAAGCCTTTCGGCAACTTTTTTGTGCATATCAAAAATATCTGCATAATGACGGTAAAAAGTAGTACGGCTCACACCTGCTTTTGAAATAATATCCGAAACGTTGATTTTACTGTAATGCATTTGTTCAATCAGCTCGAAATAAGCTCTTTCAAGTCTGTCCCGTGCCGAATTTGCATCTGCCATCATTTTTCACTCCTCAACTGTGAAGACTTGTTAATAATTTATTTAAATTTTAACATTTTATAATAAATTTTCAATAGCCATTAGACAGTTTTGCAACTATTGTAACACCTTAATTATCTTTAGAAACCGGGATAAATGGATATATTATTGAAAAAGTCACTATTACCTGCATAACTGTGCAAAAAAATGAGAAGAATAAAATTTGATAACAGTTTTGGAGGTAATAATATGTTCAAGCACGAAAAAATGCTTTTTCACCCGGTTGAAATCGAAAAACCTAATCCTCAATATGCGGCACTTCTTCAGGAACAGCTGGGCGGCGGAAACGGAGAATTGAAGGCGGCGATGCAATATATATCACAAAGCTTCCGCATCAAGGACCCTGAAATCAAGGACCTTTTTCTTGATATTGCGGCTGAGGAGCTCAGCCACATGGAGATGATAGCTCAGACGATAAATCTGCTGAACGGACATGATGCGGATGCTATGCAGGTAAGTGCCGGAGAGATTCAGACACATGTTTTATTAGGACTTAACCCCGGGCTTATCAATGCCTCCGGCTATTCATGGACGGCTGATTATGTCACCGTAACGGGAGATCTTTGTGCAGATCTGCTGTCAAACATTGCTTCGGAGCAACGTGCAAAAGTAGTCTACGAATATCTTTACAGGCAAATTGAAGACACTAAGGTCAGAGAGACCATTGATTTCCTGTTAAACCGTGAAGAAGCACACAATCAGATGTTCCGTGATGCCTTCAATAAAGTGCAGAATTCAGGCTCCAACCGTGATTTCGGAACCACAAAGGCAGCAAAAATGTATTTTTCAATGTCTGAACCCGGACCTGATTCGTTCGCAACAAATGAAACTGTACCGCCCTCTTTCAACAAATAATATATTTAAGATATACTAAAACCGATTAGCTCAGCTTAGTCGGTTTTTTTATATCAAAAAAACACCTGCATCCCTAAAGATTGTAAGCAGAAGGTTGATAAATCGCAAATTTTTTCTTAAACATAAAATCTTTTTAATATTGTTTTTATATAACATATATAGTATAATTACTTGAATCAAATTTCAAGGTGATACAGATGGCAAATAATACAGATATTTCAAACAGACTGGCAACTGCTCCTGTGGGTAAGCTTATGCTTTCGCTTGCAGTTCCTTCTGTTATAGCACAGGTAGTAAACCTTCTTTATAACATAGTTGACAGAATATATATCGGACACATGGATGAAGTAGGTACTACAGCTCTTACAGGGGTAGGACTTTGCTTTCCCGTAATCTGTCTTATCGGCGCATTTACCATGCTCATAGCTCAGGGCGGTGCTCCGAGAGCGGCAATATTTATGGGGAAGGGCGACAATAAATCGGCTGAAAAAATCCTCGGAAGCTGTTTTACAACACTTCTTATTATGTCTGCCGTACTTACTGCAGTTTTTCTCTTAACGGGAGAAAAGCTTCTGTGGATGTTCGGTGCTTCGCAAGAGACTATAGTATATTCCATGGACTATATAAATATATATATAACGGGCTCCGTATTTGTGATGATTGCCCTCGGACTTAATCTCTTTATATCTACTCAGGGATTTACTCTTTTCAGCATGGCAACGGTACTTATAGGAGCAGGACTTAATATTCTGCTTGACCCTCTTTTTATATTTGTTTTTGATCTCGGAGTAAAGGGAGCGGCAGCAGCAACGGTAATATCACAGGCAGTATCTGCAATATGGACAGTGCTTTTCTTAACGGGGAAAAAAACAAAACTGAAGCTTAGTTTATCCGTAATGAAGCCCGATATGAAGCTGCTTCTACCCTGTCTTGCACTGGGACTTGCACCTTTTGTAATGCAGAGCACTGAGGCTGTCATAAATATAGCTTTCAACTCTTCTCTTCAGAAATACGGAGGAGACATTGCAGTAGGGACAATGACGGTTGCAGCCACTATAATGCAGATAATCTGGATGCCGGCTCAAGGCATCGGTATGGGTGCACAGCCGATAATAAGTTATAACTACGGTGCAAAAAATCCCGACAGATGCATAAAAGCATGTAAGGCAATGCTTGCAGCATCGGGGATATATCTTCTTACATGCTGGGTGACGGTACAGCTGTTCCCGAAGGTAATAATGGGAATTTTTAACGATGCACCTCTTCTTCTTGCTAATTCTGACCTCATCCGTGTTTATGTAGGTGCAACAGGGTTTTTCTTCATTCAGATGACAGCACAGCAAGGGCTTGTTTCCATAGGCAAAGCAAAGGCATCACTTTTCATTGCATGTCTGAGAAAGCTTATCCTTCTTGTACCTCTTATTTACATTCTCCCGAACTTCTTTGAAAACAAGGTCTTTGCCGTTTTCCTTGCAGAACCTGTTTCCGATACCATTTCAATTATCGTATCAGCCACCATTTTCATTTTTGTTTTCGGAGGAGAAATGAAGAAACTGAAAAAAGAAAAAACGCTGTAAAATATTGACAAGCAGTATGTCTGTTAATTATAATTAAATCAAGAAAACAAAAGGAGAAAAAAATATGTACAGTATTATTGCAAAATTTCTCGCTACATTTCTTGCTTCCCTCTTTGCTCTGTTCAATATAAGTGCTGACATTCCCGGTTTTTCGGAAGAAATCATCACTGAAACAAGTATTCAGTATCTCAATGAAACACCCGGAAATGCAGACATGATAATTGACATCAAGGCTGCAAATGACGGTACTTATGACCTTTACTGGGCAGATGAAGATTTTCAGAAGCTCACTTTTACATTGGGTGACAACGAAATAGAATACAGTGAATTTGCATCCGTTGAAACTGTGTTCGGAGCAGGTTCCGTTGACCTTCCCGATTACACTGCAATTCCTGAAGAAGCCGCAAACATTCTTGTTACCCGTGACGGAGAAACTCTTGAAATTTTTGACATTCCTCTTGAAAAGAGAGCTGACAGAGGAGAAAAGACATATTCCTTCGGTTCTATAAGTGACCTTCATTTCAACCGTTATGAGCTTGAAGGCGGTGCTGATGTGGCAAAGTCCACTTTTGCACGTTCACTTTCCTTCTATGAAGCAGCGGGTGTTTCACTTGTGGCAATGCCCGGTGACATTTCATCTGACGGCGAAAAGGAAGCATTTATGGCTTTTAATAATATTTCATCAAATTATGATTTCCCGGTATATACAACCACAGGAAATCACGACCTTCATGCGAAGTATGAAAAAGAAAACTGGCTTACATACATGAATCCCGGAGTATATGGTGAAGAAAAAGCTGAAGACATAATAAATGTTGCCGATAATGATATGGACTTCGTATATGAGGAGCCCGTTTCAGGTGATATATTTATTTTCCTTAATCAGACTTCAAACAATTACGGACTTTTATGGAATGCACTACTGCAAAATTCTCAGCTTGACTGGCTTGAAACACAGCTCGAAACACACAAAGAAAAAAGTGTTTATCTCTTCTTCCATACATTCCTCAATTCTGCAAAAGGCAATCCTTTAATGGGCACGGGAAATCTTCAAAATGACCTCGGTTGGAGTTATCCTCTTTTCTACACACCCGGAGCAAGCGATGAGGTTAAAATGAGAGAGCTTTTAAGAGAATATGACAATGTTACTTTCTTCAACGGTCATTCTCACTGGGCTTATCACATGCAGTCACTCAATCCTAACCTCAACATCTCTAAAAACGGCGAGGACGGAGCAACATTCGTTCATGTGTCCTCTGTATCCTCTCCCCGTGTAACAGACAATTATCAGGTTCTCTGGTCCGGCACAGACCCCGATATGAGTGAAGGTTATCTCATTGAAGTATATGAAGACACTATGGTGCTTTACGGTGTCGACTTTGTAAACAACAGAATTTTAGCTTATGCTACTTATGAATGTGAAAAATAAATCGTAAATGTTAAAAAAATCCCTCGATGTATTGTTACATCAAGGGATTTTTTGATTTGTATAAATATCAATAATTATGTGCCTGCTTAAGCATCATATCTTTTACCTTCATGGTACGGGTGGTGGCACCTCTTTCGTTTTCGTCCAGCTTCATTGCGATATATTTTATCGTTTCTTCATATCTCGGAATCATAACGTGTTCGAGGGCATTTACTCTTCTTCTTGTCTTTTCAATTTCAACCGCCATAAGCTGACAGGATTTTTCTGTCTCTGCAAGTTTTATAAGGTCGGGAAGAATGTCGGAGAGAGATTTTACAGCATCATCAAGGTCAATAGAAGTATAAGCAAAACCGTAAGAATAAATATCGGCACTGTCGGCAGAACGGAAGCTTGTTTTATATTCGGGGATAATAACACTCATTACGTTTTTACTTTTAATATCAATGCTCATTTCCTGCATGGGCATCATAAGTGCCGCTTCTATGGAGGAATCGCTCATTACAGAGCGGGCAACAGCCATGTGCTTGTTGGCCTCTTCAATTCTCTGTTCCACCTTTTTACGAAGCTCTTTATTCTCACGCACCTTTTCCATGAAACGACGCATGAGTTCATCTCTTTTATCCTTAAGAAGCTTGTGGCCTCTTCTGGCTGTTACAAGTTTTCTTTTGAGATTGGTAAGCTCCATTCTCGTGGGGTTAACATTAAGCCTTGCCATATTAAGCCCCCTTATTATAGTTTATCGTAATACTGTTCAAGCAGCTCGTTTGAAATTCTCTTAAGCTCGGAACGGGGAAGAATTTTAAGAAGCTTCCAGCCGATATCGAGTGTTTCTTCAATGCTTCTGTCAGTGGTGTTACCCTGAGAAACATACTGCTTTTCAAATTCGTCAGCAAATTTTGCATAAAGCTTATCAATATCGGTAAGAGCAGCTTCACCGAGAATTACCATAAGTTCTTTTGCATCTTTACCTCGGGCATAAGCAGAGAAAAGCTGATTCATTGTGTTTGAATGGTCTTTTCTTGTTTTACCTTCACCGATACCCTTATCTTTAAGACGGGATAAGGACGGAAGAACGTCAACGGGAGGAGTTATACCTCTTCTGTGAAGCTCACGGCTTAAGATTATCTGACCTTCGGTGATATAACCCGTAAGGTCGGGAATGGGATGTGTTTTATCGTCTTCGGGCATAGAAAGAATAGGTATCATGGTGATACTGCCGTCTTTTCCCTTTTGTCTTCCTGCTCTTTCATAAATGCCTGCAAGGTCGGTATACATGTAACCGGGATAGCCTCGTCTTCCGGGAACTTCTTTTCTTGCGGCTGACACTTCACGAAGAGCGTCGGCATAGTTAGTAATATCTGTTAATATAACAAGAACGTGCATTCCCAAATCAAATGCCAGATATTCTGCGGCAGTAAGAGCCATTTTGGGAGTTGCGATTCTTTCAATGGCAGGGTCATTTGCAAGGTTGGAGAACATAACTGTTCTGTCAATGGCACCTGTTTCCTTGAAGGATTCGACGAAGAAGTTGGCTTCTTCAAAAGTGATACCCATGGCGGCAAATACAACGGCAAACTGTTCGTCCTTACCTCTTACCTTTGCCTGACGGGCAATCTGAGCGGCTAAGGCAGCGTGAGGAAGACCGGAAGCGGAGAAAATGGGAAGCTTTTGTCCTCTTACCAGCGTATTGAGTCCGTCAATGGCGGAAACACCTGTCTGAATGAATTCCTGAGGATAGTTTCTTGCGGCGGGATTCATGGGAGTACCGTTAACATCCATTCGCTTTTCGGGAATAATTTCGGGACCGCCGTCAATGGGACGACCAAGACCGTCAAAAACACGACCGAGCATATCACGTGACACGCCGAGCTCCATCTGTCTTCCTGAAAATCTGATTTTACTTGTGGAAAGATTTATTCCCTGTGCATTTTCAAAAAGCTGAACAAGGGCATTTGTGCCGTTTACTTCAAGAACACGGCATCTTCTTGTTTCACCGTTCTGAAGTTCTATTTCGCCGAGCTCTTCATACTTGATACCTTCAACATCACGTACAAGCATAAGAGGGCCTGCAACTTCTTCAAGGGTTCTGTATTCTCTTGGCATCAGTAATCCTCCCTTTCAGCTAAAACTCTTGCGATACCATCGGAAAGAAGCTCCATTGTCTTCTTAAATTCCGCATCGATATCATCTTCTTTTACATATTTGAATCTGCCTATTGCTTCTTTTTCGGGAAGCATTGCAATAAGGTCTATATCAGCTCCCTGAGACAGAGCATCAGATGATTTATCATAATAAGCCATAATAAGACTCATCATAAGATATTGCTTCTTAAGGGATGTATATGTGTCGACATCGTGGAAAGCAAGCTGATGAAGGAAGTCCTCTCGGATGGAACGGGCTGCTTCCATTTTAAGTCTGTCACCTGAAGACAAAGCATCCATACCGACAAGTTTTACTATCTCTTCAAGGGATGCTTCTTCAGACAGAAGCTCCATAAATCTGCCGCGAAGCTCAGTCCACCTTGCCGCAACATTTTCATTAAACCACTTTCCGAGTGAATCGGAATAAAGCGAATAGGATGTAAGCCAGTTTATTGCAGGGAAATGACGTTTGTAAGCAAGTGCGGAGTCAAGTCCCCAGAAAACCTTTACGATACGAAGAGTTGCCTGAGAAACAGGTTCTGAAATATCACCGCCGGGAGGAGAAACAGCACCGATAACGGAAAGAGAAGCTTCATTCTCTTCACTTCCGAGAGTTATAACTCTACCGGCTCTTTCATAGAACTGTGCAAGTCGGCTTCCGAGGTATGCGGGATATCCTTCTTCACCGGGCATTTCTTCAAGTCGACCCGACATTTCACGAAGTGCTTCTGCCCAACGGGAGGTAGAGTCTGCCATAAGTGCCACGGAGTAACCCATATCTCTGAAATACTCTGCTATTGTAATACCTGTGTAAATAGATGCTTCACGTGCGGCAACGGGCATATCGGAGGTATTTGCAATGAGAACCGTTCTTTCCATAAGGGATTTTCCCGTATGAGGATCAATGAGTTCGGGAAATTCATTGAGAACGTCTGTCATCTCATTTCCGCGTTCACCGCATCCGATGTAAACAACGATATCAGCCTCAGCCCATTTTGCAAGCTGATGCTGGGTTACTGTTTTACCGCTTCCGAAGGGACCGGGAATTGCGGCTACGCCGCCTTTTGCTATGGGGAAAAGCGTATCAATAACTCTCTGTCCTGTAATAAGAGGTCTGTCGGGAGAGAGCTTTGTTTTATAGGGTCTTCCGCGTCTTACGGGCCACTTCTGCATAAGAGTAAGATTTACTTTTTCGCCGTTTTCCTTTTTTATAACAGCAACGGTTTCTTCTACGGTGTAATCGCCTTCCGATATACTTTCAAGAGTACCGCTTGTTCCGACAGGTACAAGAATTTTATGTTTTACAACATCTGTTTCCTGAACATAGCCGATTTCATCCCCTGAAAGAAGAACATCTCCTGTCTTTTTAGTGGGATAAAAATGCCATTTAACCGTTCTGTCAAGAGAGGGCACCTCGATACCTCTTGTAAGATTATTTCCTGCAACCTTCATGATTGCTTCAAGAGGTCTCTGAATACCGTCAAATATACCTTTTATAAGTCCGGGCCCGAGTTCAACGGAAAGAGGCATACCGGTGGAAACAACCTCCTCACCTGTTCCGAGCCCTGCAGTTTCCTCATAAACCTGAATAGAAGCTCTGTCCCCGTGCATTTCGATTATCTCACCGATAAGATGAGCATCACTTACTCTGACAACGTCGAACATATTTGCATCACGCATACCCTCTGCTATTACAAGGGGACCTGCGACCTTGACAATACTGCCTTTACTCAAAATTATCATACCTTTCTCAGCCGCCGAGAATATCAGAGCCTACAGCCTGCTCGACGGATCTTACGACATTTTTCATACCGAGTCCCGTGTTACCCGTAACACCGGGGATGGGTATTATAGCCGGAATAGTTTTATCTTTATATTTCTGTATTTCGCTGTCCATTTCGGTTGCAAGCTTTTCTGTAATAAAAATAACTGCGTATTCCTCCGAAATGCTTCTGAGTATTTTTATTCCCTCGTTCATATCATCGACGGGAAAGACCGTAAGACCGACTGAACGGAAGCCGTATATGCTGTCACGGTCACCCATAACACCTATTTTATACAAAACTGTCCCTCACTCTCGCTCTTATAGTCTCTTCGGAAAGCCCGTTCATTTTTGCAGAGAGAATTATTCTTATATTTCTTATCTCAGTTTCTGCGGCATAATAAAATGCAACTATGGGGGATATTCCGAAGACCTCGGTCTTTGTATTTTTCAGAGCAGATATCTTTTTATTGTCGCACCATCTTTCAAATTCGGTGGTGCTTACCTTCAGAGCATCTGCTGCACCCTTATAATCAGTATGGGAAAGAAATTCAAGGAAGCTGTCCATTCCCTTCAGTGCCGCGGCAATAATATCGGTCTTTGAAAAAGCCCTGCACTCAGCAACTGCTCTCTCCATAAAAGACTGTGCTTTTTCAGTCAGAATACATCTGTAAAGCACCTTTATATCTGCACAGGCAGTATCAATTTCAGCCATTTCAAGAAGAATGGGATTATCTGCCTTTTTTGCTGTTTTTATGCTCCATTCCATTGATGCTCTGTCAATAACAGAGTCGGACAGCTGAGCAAATTTTGTTTTTGATAATATTCTGTACGAACTTCTGTCTGCATGCTGAAGACATTCGGGCAGAAGTGAATTTTTTCTTGCAAAAACATTCTCTTTAAGCTCCTCGGGAGAATATACCGAAGGAAATTCATATTCACATTCGGGGTCTTTGCCGAGAATGAATGCTTTTGAAAGAATTTTAAGATTTGCAAAATCGTTTTTCAATATAACACTGTCAAACTGTGACTTGTCGGGAAGCACTTCGCATACGGTTTTCCACAAATTCTCCATTCTTTTTGAAAGTGCGGGGGAATAATCCGTATCACTTATTTCATAACCCTTTTCATTGAGACGGGAAACAGTCTCTTTATAGGTAGCGGCAGAAATTACGGCATTGAGTTCTGCCGATGTAAGAAGTCTTGCCTCATTGCTTCTTATTCTTGCCACAGCGAAGGTATAATCGGTATCTTTCATATACTTCAATCCTTTTTACGGTAAAATCAACCGAAAAGTATTTCACTTGCAATGCTCTTAAGTTCATCCTTTGACGAACTCATCATTGCAGAAAAGGTACAGTTCACTTCGATGTCGCCGTATTTAAGTATAAATCCGTCTTTGATATCAATGGGTTCACGGCATATTTCAATATCAGAAAAAGCATCTGCAAAGCCTGAAGGCATTCTCTCAATGTCCCTTTGCGAAAGGAACATGGTTCCTTTTCCTTCAAGAGAATTATTTACGGCAAGTTTTCTCAGAACTTCAAAATATGACATTTCATCAAGATTATACAGTTTATTGAGAGCCTTGTTGAGGATATCATCTATAAGCTCCACCTTTGCACCGAGAACGGATTTTCTGTCATTTGCCTGAGAAGCGGAAACAGCTTTCTGAACAATAAGCTCAGCCTCTTTTTTTGCCGCAGCCGTTTTTTCTTCAAAAGCTTTTTCTGCACTTTTTTCTGCTTCGCCGATGATTCTTTCTGCTTCAGAACGTGCACTGTTTATAATATCTTCACAAACAGCCTTACACTCATTATCAAGACGGGATAAAATATTGTCTAAACCTGACATTCTGATTTCTCCCTTTAGTTTATTAGAAAAGTTTACCGATGTTCATTATTGTAAGAAGAGAAACGAGAAGAGCAAGAACAGCATAAGTTTCAACCATAGCGGCGAAAATAATTGCTTTACCGCTCTGTTCGGGATTTTTAGCAACAAGAGAAACACCTGCTGCTGCAGCCTTTGCCTGAGCGAGAGCTGACCAGAGACCTACAAGTATCATGGGAATACAGGCAGCGAAATAGCAAAGCCCCTGCCACCAGGTATATTCGGGAGCGGTACCGCTCATGATACCTGTATTTGAAAGAAGAAGAATTGCTGTAAGGAAGCCGTAAAGACCCTGAGTACCGGGGAGAACTTCAAGAATAAGTACCTTACCGAATTTTGCGGGGTCCTCTGCAACAACACCTGCAGCAGCCTGACCTACAAGACCTGTACCTTTAGCTGAACCGATACCGGGGAGTGCAGCAGCAAGAGCTGCACCTAAAAGAATAAATACTACACCGAAATCCATGATTAATTTTCCTCCTTGAATTTATAATAATTTGTTTTTGCCTCAAAAGGAACAAAGGCTCTGCCTCCGCCTTCATAAAATTTACCGAAGAACTCAACATATTGAAGTCTGTTTGTATGAACATAAGCACCTATGACATTTATTGCAAAGTTTGCTATATGTCCGACTATTGCCACACCAATAAACATTATGAGTTTCAGTATCTTGTTACTGGGAAGAACACCCAGCATATTCATAACCTCTGCGATAACACCCGTGGAAAGCCCCAGTGCAAGAAGTCTTGCATAGGAAAGTACATCTCCGAGATAACCGCCTATAAGATTATATACTTCATAAAGTCCGCCGCCGAGTTTTCCGAACAGGGATTTTGAATGTCTTCCCGCCGTCAGTACCACAAGAATAAGTCCGACAATAAGTACGGGAGTACCTATTTTTGAAAGCACGGGGGGAACTTCGGTAAAAAGTCCGAAGAAAATAGGAGCGATACCGAGTATGGTAAGATAAGTGGGAACACTGTCACAGAAAGCACCGAACTTATCTCCGTTACGCCAATCGGACACTGCTTTTACACCGACACCCACAAAAAGGTGGACGAGCCCGAAAATGAAGCAATATACCATAAGCTCCATAAGGGAGTTTACAGGCTCCATCCAGATGTAGAGCCTTACTTCTTCCAGTCCTAAAAACTCTGTCCGTATGACATTTATCATGTCACCGAACCAGCTTCCGTACATAGCTCCCCAGAACACTGTGGAAAGTCCGCAAAAGAAATACATGAGACACATATTCTTCATTTTCTTTTCGAGATTTTTCTTAAAAAGGAGCACACCGCCTGTTGCAAGTACCATTAAAAGCCCGTAACCTGCATCGGAGAGCATCATACCGAAGAAAAAATAATAGAAAAATGCCATAATTCCCGTGGGGTCGGGATCAAATTTTCCCGGCAGTGAATACATTCCCGTAATACCCTCAAGAGGAGCACTGAAGAAATTATTTGAAAGAATAACGGGAACATCCTCATTTTCATCGGGGTCACTGTAACTTACAGCCGCATCGCAATTCTTTTCAAGATATGCCTTTACCTTTTCGGCATCTCTTTTTGCGATATACCCTTTTATGAAAAAGATTCTTTCACTTTCGGGGATTTTTTCCATTGCCTGATATTTGTCTTTACAGATGGATACATAGTCCTTTGCAAATTCAATATCACTGTGAAGGTCTTTTTCGGAACGGATTTTTTCATCACATTCCTCCTGCTGTTTTTTTGCATCGTCAACTGCCTTTTCAAGCAGTTCTATTTCCCGGAGAGGAGTATTGTCGGAACACTCAGGTGCCCGTACAAAGCCCATAGACCGCAAAACAGCTTCAATTTTTTCAATATCGTCCTTAAGAGCAAAAATTACCGCACAGGTTCCGTTTTCATCACTTGAAGTGATTTCCGTTTCAATACACTGATTGTCGGGAAACTCCTTTGCAAGAGCAGTAAGAATATCCTCCTGTGAAAACTGTTTTCGGAAAGAGCCCAAAATGTAAGCAACATTTTTTGTACTTCCCGATTTCAGCGGAATGTCTATACCCGTCCAGGGACGCAGTTCTTCAATAAGTGCTTTTTTTCTGATTATTTCCGCTGAAAGCTCTGCTTTTTTCTTATTGACCGAAACTATCTCTTCGCAACGATTATATGTTGCCCCGAATTTTTCAGCCATAAGAGAAAACTCAGCCGCACTCATATCTTTTCTCGGTTCAAGCATTGCCGTAAGAGGTTTTTTTACGGGACAAAGCTTTGAGAGAATATCATGTGCCATATTAATAACATTGAGTTTTCTTATACATTCACTGTTTTCAGGGGAAAAATCTTTATAGGAAAGACTTTCTGTTACTTCAGGCTGAGTGAGTTCTACGACTCCCTTTCTCTGAAGATAATCCAGCACTTCATCTTTTCTGCTTCCGGGGGCAGCAAGCTCCATTGACATTATTCTGAGTTTTGCCAAAAGCTCACCCTCCTTTAAGCCAATTCCAAAAGTTTTTTGGTTACCGCAAGTACAGCGGCACTTTCATGAGACTGTGCAGTCTTTTTTATTTCTGCCGTTTTTTCATCTGACTTTAATTTTTCCGCAGCAATAAAAGCCTCTGCCTTTTTATTGGCATCGTTTATTATATCCTGTGCGGCAACTGTTGCTTTTTTATCGGAATCGAAAAGTATTTCTTCTGCCTTTGTCTCTGCATCAGAAACGATTTTTGCAGCCTCTTGCTTTGCCTGCAATATTTTTTCGTCCAGTACTTTTTCAGCCTCATTGATTTTTACCAACAGATTATTCGCCACTTCATCACCTTCCGGAATAGATTGTTATTTTTTTAACATGCATTATACCATTTATTGAATAAACGGTCAAATACATAAAACTGATACATGCTATAAGCAAAAAGATATCAGTCATCGATTATTACTTCTCTGTGAGAAGCAGAGGAATCGTATATTGCCTGAAGTATCTTTGATGTACCTACTGCATACTTTATGTCGTTGCGGTTTCTTTCACCTTTTCTTACACATTCAACAAAATCAATGACCTCATCATGATGCATACCGTTGAGCTTATAATCGGGCTTTTCTGTGATAAGCATACCGTCTCTTGCTGTGTAATATGTGTAATGACCGCAGTACTGAAGTCTTACACCGCCCTTGTCACCCATAAAGTCGATATATGTTTCGTTTTCACCGATATTCTGTGCCCATGCACCGTTAAAGCTTAAAACTGCATTGTCGGTTCTTACAAGACCTGTTACGGAGTCATCAACATCATAAGTACCGTTTTCAACATCCTTTGTATCCTCTGCCCACATACTGATGTAGGTATAATCCTTCATGTTCTTTCCGAGCTTTGAAAAAGCCTCACCGCTTGCAGTAACGGGTTTGGGGTCACCGAGACAATAAAGAATAAGGTCAATATAGTGTACACCCCAGTCAATGAGAGCACCGCCGCCTGAGGAAGCGTTTGTTGTAAAATCACCGCCGAGTCCCGGAATGGAGCGATGAGCACGGAAGGATGCATATACATGGAAAACCTCACCGAGGTCACCTCTTGCAATCATTTCCTTTATACGGTTTACGGAATTTGAATAACGGTTACATACACCAATGGAAAGAATTCTTCCCGTTTCATAAGAAACCTTCTCCATTTCGAGAGCTTCACTGAGAATTCTTGCTGCAGGCTTTTCACAGAGCACATCCTTGCCGTGACGCATAAAATCAATGGAAATTACGGAGTGATGGTCATTGTGTGTGCAAACGGAAACAGCATCAAGCTCGGGGTCGTCAAGTATTTCATGATAATCGTAAACTGCTTTTCCGCAGCCGTATTTTTCCACTGCAGCATCAGCTCTTTCGGGAATGATGTCACAGAAATATTTTATCTCTGCGTTTTCACTGTCCATATAAGCAGGGATATGAGCATTATTGGCGATGTTTCCGCATCCGATAACAGCAACTTTGATTTTTTCTTTCATTTTTTTAGTCTCCTTTATAAATCTGATAATAGTTTTTGTATTTCCAAAAGACTTTTGTGTCTTTTATCATATATTTCTTCATTCCCCGCAATATGAGCCAGTGAACGGGATATTTTCGCATTTCTTACAAAATCTTCTTCACAGAAAACCGTCAGAACTTCTTTTTCGCAAGAAGAGTAAGCACATCTGAAAATATGCGAAAAAGTAAATGGAACTCCGCAAAAAATACATTTATCAAAACGGAAAAACAGCGTTTCAGGAATAACGGTTCTTGTACTGAGAATTATTGAGATATCACTTATAAAAAAGTCATCAAGTATATTTCTTTTAGCATAAACATCGGTTTCTCCGTCAATGTAACGGAAAGGAGTCCCTCTTTTATTGAGAAAAGCGGCAAATTCCTTTGCTTCGCCTCTTGAATTAAAACAGATGAGGACTTTTTTATAAGCATACTTTTCAGCTTCCGCGGCAGTATGATAGAA
Organism: Oscillospiraceae bacterium; assembly: GCA_015065425.1. Taxonomy (GTDB): domain Bacteria; phylum Bacillota; class Clostridia; order Oscillospirales; family Acutalibacteraceae; genus RUG806. The sequence continues at coordinate 47,678 of SVQH01000006.1, read as the reverse complement.
TTTTGTCAGCGGACTTCCCGTTGCATAAGGGTTTATGGGCAGAATCTCATTTTCACCTGCACATATCACATTTTCGCAACCGAATGGCAACATAAGTTCTTTGGCATCAACATTACACGGAGGAAGAAAAGCAACGACCTGACAGAAATACTCTGTTTCATCCCTGAATTCACCCACAAGAGAAAAACTTTCACGGTAGATATATTCTCCTTCAAGAGCACATTCGGCGAAAGGGATAACAATACGGCGGACATTCATTTTACGCAGAAGATTTCTGAAATTCACATTTTTAAGAAAACGCACATCAGCAAAAATCGGAAAACAGGTTATTTCTTCGGGCATGCATGACAATGCTTTTCTTCCGTCTGTAAATATATTTCCGTCAACCGAAGAAAATGCCCCCGGGAACAAATACACACAAGGTATATCATCATAGGATATTTTATCGGGAAAATCGGAAGAAATACGTAGAAAGACATCCTGCCGTTCACTGAAAGCGGCAGCAATAACTTTTTTTATTCTGTCATCAAATATCATACTTTTTACCTGTTAACAATAACCATTAAATCATTATAATAAATAATAAAATTATTTTATTATATAGTCGGACTTTTGTCAACAAAAAACAGGACAACTTGAAATTTTCGTAAATTTTTGCAAAAAATCATAAAAAAGGTATTGCAATTCAAAAAACACTGTGATATAATACACAGGCGTTCTTGTGGGTGTGGGCTCTCCCCTCACCGCGATTAGTGAACAGCAAAACTAAAGCGGGTGGTCCTCTGGCTGTCATGACGGCGAATGAACATCTGATAAAAATAACGGAGGTCTTATTATGGACGCACTTAAACTTATGACAGAAGGCATGCTTAAAGAGCAGCCCCCCGTAATCGAAATCGGTGACACAGTAAACGTTGCTGTTAAGATTCGTGAAGGTGAAAAAGAAAGAATTCAGGCATTTGAAGGCACAGTTATCGCTCGCAGAGGCAGCGGTGTTGCTGAAACATTTACAGTACGCAGACTTTCCTATGGTGTCGGTGTTGAAAGAGTTTTCCCCATTCACTCCCCCAACGTTGCAAACGTTACAATCGTAAGAAAAGGTAAAGTACGCAGAGCTAAGCTTTATTACCTCAGAGGCAGAGTCGGTAAGGCTGCTAAGGTTAAGGAATCACTTAAGTAATTTTCGTACTTTTGAGGAACATCGTTTAAGGTGTTCCTCTTTTTTGATTTGAGGAAACGGACATGAAAAACCCGTCTGACAAAAAAACTACATTCAACAAAGTGACGGAATATATCTATTCCGTCTTTTCGACTTTTCTCTTATGTATGCTCGTTATTTTTACGGCATTCACGTTTTTTTTCAGGTTAGTTCAAGTCAGCGGTGATTCAATGTATCCGACACTTTACAGAGATGACAGAATTATTATCTCAAACTTCTTGTATAATCCTGATTACGGTGATATAATAGCATTCAGTAAGAAGGGTGCCAAAGAAGAGTCCATGATAAAACGGATAATAGGGCTTCCCGGTGACACTGTAATGATAGACTTCAACTCCCATGTTATAAGTGTAAATAACAAGGTAATATATGAAGACTATGAGGTTACTGAAGCAATAAAAGAGCCGGGCGATATCACTTTTCCCGTGACCGTTCCCGAGGACTCGGTTTTTGTACTGGGAGACAACAGAAACAATTCCATTGACTCAAGATATTCCGAAGTAGGCTTTGTAAGTCTTGATGAAATAAACGGAAAAGCACTTGTAAGACTTCTGCCTTTTGGCAAATTCAGATTATATTGACGGTGATAAAATATGAATGAAAATGATATAATGACAAATACTCAGGACACTGCAGAAGAAAACACTCATACATCTAAGGAGAAAACATCTTTCTCTGCAAGTATTTATGAAGCTTTTTCGGTAGTAATGTCCTCGGTTTTCATAATCGCTTTGGTTTTCACCTTCGGTTTCAGACTTGTGGGCGTCAGCGGAACTTCCATGATAAACACTCTTCAAAATAAAGACTGGCTTATTGTCACACCCTATTATTCCGAGCCCGAATATGGTGATATCGTAATTTCAACACACCGCCTTGACACAATGGGTCCCATTGTAAAAAGAGTTATTGCAACTGAAGGTGATGAAGTAAACATCACGGAAGACGGCAGCGTTTATGTAAACGGAGAAAAGCTTGACGAAACATCTTATACCGTTCCCGTAAGCCGTAGATACGGTGACAGAACATATCCCGTAACCGTTCCCGAAAACCATGTAATGCTCATGGGAGACAACCGTCCTATGTCATCCGACTCGAGATACACAAGTGTCGGTTTTGCTCCTGTTGATGCACTTCTCGGGAAAGCACAGATAAGACTCAGCGGAGAATGGAACATATACTATAATTTTGAACAATAAGCAATACGGAGGTCATCATGCCTGATAATCAGAAACAGACAGTTCAATGGTTCCCCGGACACATGGCAAAGACCCGCCGTCAGATAAAAGAAAGTCTTTCTCTTGTTGACGGTGTAACAGAACTGAGGGATGCGAGAATCCCTCTTTCCAGCACGAACCCCGAACTGGGTGAGCTTATCGGCTCAAAACCGAAGATAATATTACTGAATAAGGCAGACCTTGCAGACGAAAGAACCACTTCCGAGTGGCTTTCTTTTTATAAGTCGCAGGGTATTCCCGCCATTGCAGTGGATTGCAGAAGCGGCAAAGGGCTGAATCTTTTCAGACAGACAGTAAACGAAGTTCTTGCCGGTAAAATAAAAAGCAACAATGAAAAAGGAATGGTAGGTCGTTCTCTGCGTCTTATGGTAGTAGGCATACCCAATACGGGAAAATCTTCTTTTATTAACCGTATGGCAAAGGGCGGCAAGGCAAAGGTTGAAGACAGAGCAGGTGTTACAAGACACAATCAGTGGTACGTCATCGGCGATAAAATTGAACTCCTTGACACACCGGGTGTTCTTTGGCCGAAATTTGAAGACCCCGATGTAGGATATAAACTTGCATTCACGGGCGGCATCAAGGATGATATTCTTGATGTTGAAGGTCTTGCAGTAAAGCTTCTTGAAATACTCTCCCGTGATTATCCCGAAAAACTTGCTGAAAGATATAAGCTGAAGGATTTTTCCCTTCTTGAAGGATATGAACTTCTTGAAATGATAGGAAGAAAAAGAGGTATGCTCATATCAGGCGGCGAAGTCGATACTCTTCGTGCTGCCACCACGCTTTTTGATGAACTCAGAGGCGGAAAACTCGGTAAAATTTCATTTGAAAGGCCCACATTATGACTTATGAATATGAAAATCTGCTGAAAGAAAAAGGGTTCAGTGTCGTTTGCGGTATCGATGAAGCGGGAAGAGGCCCTCTTGCAGGTCCTGTTTTTGCCGCCGCCGTTATACTGCCCGACGGACTCGAAGAGCTGGGAATAAACGATTCAAAAAAGCTTTCGGAAAAGAAAAGGGATACTCTTTTTGAAATAATTAAGGAAAAAGCCGTTTCATGGTCGGTTGCCAGTGCAAGTGAAAAGGAAATTGATGAAATAAACATTCTCAATGCAACATTTCTTGCCATGAAAAGAGCCGTTGAAGGACTTGATATCTGCCCCGATGCCGCACTTGTTGACGGAAACAGGAAGCCCTCAACGGGAATACCTGAAATGACACTGGTAAAAGGTGATGCAAAATCCATTTCGATAGCCGCCGCTTCCATTCTTGCAAAAGTAAGCCGTGACAGATATCTTTCAGAGCTGGACAAGCAATATCCCGAATATCAGTTTTCAAAGCACAAGGGATATCCTACAAAGCTTCATTATGAAATGATAAAAGAACACGGCATTTCGCCCGTTCACAGGTTATCTTTTCTTAAAAATCTCGGAGAAAAATAATGGCACTTCCCTCTCATCTTAAAACAGGTCTCCGAGGAGAGCAGCTCGCCGCAAGATATTTAAGAGAACACGGCTATGAAATAATGGCGGCAAACTATTCAACAAAGCTCGGAGAAACAGACATAATCGCAAAATCGAAAAACGGAACGGTATGCTTTGTCGAAGTAAAGACCCGTTCCCCCGGACAGATGTTTTCTCCTGCCGAAGCTGTTGACCATGAAAAGGAAAAGAGACTCAAAAATAATGCCACGGCATATCTCAGACGGCGTAACATTTCAGCCGAAACAAGATTCGACATCATTGAAGTCATCCTACACGACCTTTTCACCGCCGACATAAATCATATAACAGATGCTTTTTAAGCAAAATATCCGCAGTTCACATTCATCAGTGAATTGCGGATATAATCTTTAATCGTCAAAAACAAAAACGGGTTTATTGTCCTGAAGCTTAATACAGGCTGCAAAAGACTTGCCGTTTTTTGAAATGAAACCGTCAATTTTTTCTGTTTTACCCTCACTCAGAAGCTGTTTTGCATGAGAGGGGGTAATTACTCTTTTGCTCATCATTCCGTAAATACGGAATTTACACCCCTCTTTATAACCGTCACACTGATAGCCGTATTTTCCCCTTGAAACGGTTTTTCCGCAGACGGGACACACACCTATTTCATCTCCTGCAAAGCCGAAATACCTGTCTGAATCAGGGGAATTTTCGGGTGCTGAGAACACACCTTTAATTTCATTCACAGCCTGCAAAACACTGTCATCTATACTTATTTCACCGTGATAAACTTTCTTAAGTGCCTGACCCAGTTCACTTGTCTTATATTTATCCATGGAAATACCCATATTTGAAAGCTGTTCTATAAGATATTCTCCATCGGGAAGTATCTTATAGACATCCTTTTTCAGTTCTATATATTTGCTTTTTACGGCATTGTCTATTATTCCCGTTCTTGTGGCCTCCGTTCCAAGCTCAAGACCTTCAAAAATTGCTCTGTAATCTTCGGCATCATCACTGTCATCGGCAGCCGCTTTTTCTTCCCTGAAAGGATTTTTCAGATAATTGTTAAGTGTCTCTATAGTATAGTGCTTAGGAGGGCTTGTCTCTTTTTCTTTGAGTCTGAAATCAATGTTTACCCTGTCGCCTTTTTCAAGATTCGGTAATATTTTATTGTTTTTTCCTGCCTCGTCATACTTTGTCCAACCGGGTTCAAGAATCATAAGCCCTTTGAGATTATAGTCCTCGCACTCGCCCACGGATACGGTTATTTCCGTCTTCTGAACAACACATTCCTCACTGCAGAAAACTGCAACGAAACGGCGGAGCACAGCCGAATAAACGGTTTTCTCCTCGTCTGAAAGCTGTCCCGGTTGCGGGAATTTATAAGTAGGAGTAAGTGCTGAATGGGATTCTATTTTACTGTCATCGAAAATGGTCTTTTTATCCTTGAATTCTACGGGATATCCCTTCCCTTTTACAATTTCAATTATCTTTTTTATCTTGTCTTTTTCAGCAGTTGCAAGATATTCGGAATTGGTTCTGGGATATGTAAGAAAACCTTCCTCATAAAGTTTCTGAACTATACGAAGAGAAGTATCCATGTTCATTTTATATTTTTTACCGAGAAAGTTCTGAAGTTTTGAAAGAGAATAAAGCTTTCCGGGATTGAGTTTATCTTTTTTTGTTTTCTTTGCCGTAACGAGAGCCTCCTGAGCATTAAGCTTGTCACAGGCACGCTGTGCAAGGGCTGCTTTTTCCTTGGGAAATTTGTGTTTGGATACAAGTTCCACTGTCTCTCCGTTTGTCTCGGCACTGCTTACAAGGGCAAAATACTTATCGGGAACAAAGTTTCTTATAGCCATATCCCTGTCATATATTGCCTTTACAACGGGAACAATAACTCTTCCCACACGAAGTAAAACACCCGTTCTGAGAGAGGCATATCTCGTAAGATTTACCCCGTAAAGCCAGTCTATATATGTCCTTGCAAAGCCTTCATTTGCAAGAAGGTCATATTCACTTTCATTTTTCATATCCTTGAGAGCTTCAGCGACTGTTTCCGGTGTCTGATCGGGAAGCCACAGCCTCTTGAAGGGCTTTTCCTCATTAAGTGCATTCTGCACACAGAGGCGGACAATTATCTCACCTTCCCGGTCGGCATCTCCCGCATTTACAATGGTATCAACATCACTGCGGTTACAAAGTGTCTTAATAAGTTCAAACTGCTTTATAATTCCCGCATCGGGTTTTTTATCCTCACCGTTTTTCAGTCTGAAACGGAATTTTTCGGGAAAGCAAGGAATATTTTCCATACTCCATCTGCCGCTTGAGGTTGCACCTGTATAATCTTCTATATCACAAAGAGAAAACAAATGCCCGAAAGCCCAGGTCACTATATAACCCAAGCCTTCAAAATATCCGTTATTTCTTTTCATCTGCCCTATACCTGCAACTATGTTTCTTGCAAGTGAAGGCTTTTCCGCAATTATAAGTATCATAGTAATTTTCTCCTGAAAATATATTTTAATACTTTTTGCAGATATTGTAAAGTATCAGTTGATAAGATCCTGCCACAAAGAGTCCTCTTTTCCCGCATATATTTCGGGAATCTGTCCTATTATTACGGTTTCGGAAATAGGTATGCTTGTAAAAACCTCCGAAGTCAGAGTATTTCCTATTGACAGGACATAAACATTGGTGGTGATATCAAGCATTACCTTATGCATTGTCTGGTTTATTCCCGAATATTCAAAGGAATTTCTGACTTCAATAGAGCACGAACATGAAATATTTACATTCAAATCGATTTTAGGACCTCTGCCCGTTAAAAACGTACTTCCCGTAAGAGTTCCGAGGGCAATACTTATTTTACTCTCCTCTATTTCCCCTATTGCCTTTGTAATGCTGACACTGATAAGTGATTTAAGTCTGTTCATACCGACACTGTCAGCTTTAAGTGCGGATATTTTCCCCGCAGAATCATATTCAATTTTTACAAGGTCGGAAAAATCAGAAGTACCGTCTGAAAGCATTTCAGCTACGGTATCATTGATTATAACCGTCGCAAGGTTCTGTGCCCTTGATAATGCAAGAGTATTGATAACAGGCGTCATTCTCTCATCACAGAAAAAATATAAAGCTATGGCAACCAACACGACAATAAGCAGTTTTACGAGTGAAAACATACCTTTTCTTTTATTATTCCGCACAAAAACCACCTCTTAAAATCAGTATATGCAAAAAGCAAATAACGGTTGATTTTTATTTATTTTATGTGTAATATAATATGTATGAATATAAAGGAGGCTTATGTTATGAACGAGTCTTTCAAGAAGCTTTTAAAACAGAAAAATCTCTGCCCCGTATGCCATGCGAAAAAACTTATGGCTTCAACAAAAATACATGTAAACGGTGCTGACAGGTTTTCTAACGGTGTAGCACTCACTCCTCCAATGGGTTGGGCAAGCTGGAACTTATTCCGTCACAATATAAATGAAAATATAATAAAAGAAATAGCTGCTGCAATGAAAGCAGCTCACCTTGATGAATTGGGATATCAGTATATAAATGTAGATGACTGCTGGATGTCATCGGTAAGAGATGAAAACGGCAGACTTCAGGGTGACCTTGCCACATTCCCTTCAGGAATAAAAGCTCTGGTGGAAGCTGTTAATTCTTACGGCTTCAAGATGGGTATATATACTTCAAACGGAACACTCACCTGCGAAGACCTTCCTTCAAGCCTTTATCATGAAAGAGTTGATGCTGAGACCTTTGCAGAATGGGGTGTTGAATATTTCAAATATGACTTCTGTCACAATGAACCTATTCCCACACTTGCTCCCGAAATAGAAAAGGTACTGATTGCAAAAAAAGGCGAAACTGAATTTATCACACTTCTTGCAGAAGAGGCTGAACTTCGCGGAGATGCCGAAATTTTTGAAGATGAAAGACTCACGCTTACGGGAAAATACATTTCAGGACTTTCAAACGCATCGGGCACAGCCATTTTCTATGATATTGAAATTCCCGAGGAAGGCGAATATACGCTTACACTCGGCATAAGAAAAGCAGTCAGAAAAGACAAATACTGTGAAATTATAGTAAACGGAAAAGATACATATTCCTTCCGTATTCCCGGTTCAAAGGGCTTTACAAGAGAAGGCAGAAACCAGACTCAGGTTTATTTCAGAAAAGGCAAAAACTCATTGCTTATTCACAATCCCATCGGTTCAAGAATGGACTCTGCCGCAAGACAGTATCAGAACATGGGAAAAGAGCTTATGAGAGCCACTAAAAAGGTTGCAGAAGAAACAGGAAAACCCGAGAAGCCTATATGCTTCTCCATTTGCGAATGGGGCTGGAACAAGCCATGGAAATGGGGTTCCACAGCAGGAAATCTCTGGAGAACAACTCCCGATATCCGTCCCGAATGGGCATCCGTAATAGGAATTTATGAAGCAACAGTCCGTCTTTATGAATATGCGGGTCCCGGAAACTGGAACGACCCCGACATGCTTGAAGTGGGAAACGGAAAGCTTACGGAAAATGAAAACATTGCACATTTTTCACTCTGGTGTATGCTCGCCGCTCCCCTTATTCTCGGCAATGACATAAGAAGTTTCATCAAAGAGGACGGTAGTGTTGATTACAACAATAAAGTTCTTAAAATAATTTCAAATCAAAAAGCAATTTCAATAAATCAGGATAAGCTCGGAATGCAGTGCAGAAGAATAAAGACCAACGGCATTACGGATGTACTTGTAAAGCCTCTTGAAAACAGAGAGGTTGCAGTATGTCTTCTCAATAAGGGAAATTCTTCTAAAGATGTCTCTTTCAGCATAAAGGAGCTGACCGAGCTTATGTATGTTGAGCTTCCTAAGGCTGACAGATATACGGTTTATGACATCTGGGAAAACACTACTTTTGTGGCAGGAAATGAGATTTCCGCAAATCTCAACGGTCACTCTGTAAAATTATACAAGATACGTGCAATGGGGTAACAAATATGCAGAAACACATCATAAAACTTTCAAAGCCTGCTGAAAACTGGGAGCACGCATCTCCTATTGGCGGCGGTTCATTCGGTGCAATGCTCTTCGGCTCAACCGATACGGAAAAAATTTATCTCTGTGAAGAAAGTATATGGTCCGGAGAAGAAAGAGATACCACAATAAAAGACTTCAAGGAAAGAGTAGACAGCATCCGAAAGATGTATCTTGAAGGAAGAATTCCCGAAATTGACCCTTGGGCTGAAAAATATCTCGGCGAAGGTATTGAAACCATAAAATCCTATGAATACGCAGGACTTCTCACCATTGATTTTGATGATAAGACACCGGCAGAGAATTACAGAAGATGTCTTCACCTGAATTCAGGTATCGCCGAGATTTCATACACAAAAAACGGCAACAACATAAAAGAAACCGCATTCTGTTCTTATGCAGATGAAACAACTGCAATAAAAATTGAAGCAGAAAAAGAAATCGGTTTTACTCTTGTTTTTTCAAGAGAAAATACCGAAAGCGTAACATTTCTCAACGACCTTCTTCTTGTAAGAGCCAAAACCTCCTGCGGTAAACACAGATTTGCAGTAGGCATAAAAATCGAGACAGACGGCGATATCACCTATAAAGACGGCAAAGTGACAATAAATGACAGTGTTGATACCGTTCTTTTCATCGCAGTTGCAACCGAGTTCAATTTCAGCTCTGATTTTGAAGCAGTATGCCTTGATATACTCAGTGAAGCAGAGGATTTTGAAGAGATGAAAGAGGCTTCTTCTGCCGATTTTTCTTCTCTTTTTGAGCGTTCTGACATAGAATTCACTGAAAACGAAGAAATCGCTTCCCTTTTCACCGACGAGCGTCTGGAAAGACTTAAAAATGACGAAAATGCAGAAGATGACGGACTTATTGCACTTTATTTCGCATTCGGAAAATATCTTCTCATTTCCTCATCAAGAGACGGCACCTTACCTGCAAATCTTCAGGGCGTGTGGGTTGAAAAGCTTCAGAATCCGTGGAACTCCGACTATCACACAAACATAAATCTACAGATGAATTACTGGCTGCCGGAGGTTGCAAATATTTCGGAATGTCATCTTCCGTTGTTTGATTATATGAATAATTTCCTTCTTGAATCAGGAAAAAAGACGGCGAAGGAAAATTATCACTGTCGCGGAACAGTGCTTCATCATCTCAGCGATATTTACGGTTTTACAACACCTGCAGACGGTATATGGGGTGTGTGGCCCATGGGCGGAGCATGGCTGAGTTTTCATCTGTGGGAGCATTATCTGTATACAAAAGACGTGGATTTCCTCAAAGAAACAGCTTATGATTACTTACATGAATGTGCACTTTTCTTCATGGACTTCATGTTTGAAGGTCCTGACGGATATCTTCTCTCCGGTCCTTCCATGTCCCCCGAAAATGACTATTATCCAATAGAGGGCAATACTGATATCACTGCCACCATTGCATTTTCTCCTACAATGGATATAGAAATAATCGGCGGAACACTCAGAAACTATATTGACATGGAAAACATTCTCGGAGTAAATCCCGAAGATAAAAAGAAGGCAGAAGAAACTCTTAAAAAGCTTCCTCCCCTTAAGGTAGGCAAAAACGGCTGTCTTCAGGAATGGCTTGAAGACTACGGTGAACCCGAGCCCGGTCACAGACACATTTCCCACGCATTCGGACTTTATCCCGATAATATGATAACAGAAGCCACCCCCGAGTTTTTTGATGCCATAAGAAAAACACTTGACAGAAGACTTTCCTTCGGCGGCGGGCACACCGGCTGGAGCAGAGCATGGCTTATAAATCTTTTTGCAAGACTTAAAGACGGTAAAAACACTTATGAGCATATAAGACTGCTTCTTACAAAATCTACCCTCGGAAACCTGTTTGATATTCATCCCCCCTTCCAGATTGACGGAAATTTCGGAGGTGCGGCAGGTATTGCAGAATCTCTTTTACAGTCCCACGAAGGATATATTTCAATACTTCCTGCAGCAAAAGAAGGGCTTTCAGGCTCCTTTACTTCTCTTAAAGCAAGAGGAAATGTTGATGTTTCGGCAGAGTTTTCACAGGGCAAGGTAACAAAGGTTGTACTTTACGCCCCCGAAAACATAACCGTAAAAGTAAAAGCCAACGGCAATATGTACGAGGTACAGTTAAAGGAAGACAACGAAGCTGTTATCACAATTTAATAAATGAAAAAAGAAGTAACAGTTTTTCCGCTGTTACTTCTTATATTTTAATATGTAGGAAATTACTCGCATTGTAAGTAATTTGCATATATCAATAAACACCGATTCCCCCAAGATCCGGGGCAGGGGGTTGATAAATCATAAGATTTTTCTTATTCTTCTGTTTTCTCTGCTTCTGTTTCTTCATCTTCATCGGGATCTTCAAGAATGACATCCTGATTTGAGAAGAACTTTATTTTATTAAGCGGAACACCAAGAGTTTTTTCACATGCACCGCCCATAAGTGGCATCATCTTTGACTCTACAACAGTATTGATTGCAGCAAAATCAAGGAGTACCTGAAGCTGGGATTTAAAAAATGCCTCGTCCTTATCATCAAAAAATGATGCATCGACCTCTTCCACGGTAACCCCTGTGAGGGACATATCCTGATTGTAAAGCTTTTTATACTTTTCAAAACACTTCTGCATGATGTCGAGCATCTGTTCTTTTTTACCGCCTTTTACGGCATTATTAAGAGAAGTAGTCTTCATCTGAAGTTTGAATGAAAGCTTACAGGTCTTTACTATTGCATAGGCGAGCTTTGCAAGGTCGGGATTGATTTTCTCGGGGATAAAAATTTCTCCGTCTTTCTTATAAAAATATGCCATAACCATTCTCCTTAAAAAAATCTAAAGGTATATTAACACAATCGGAAAAATATTTCAACATAAAATCAAAAAAACGCTCCTCCGAAGCGGAAGGGTTTGCAGAGGACAGAAAAAATAGGTAATACGTGTTACCTCTCATTTTTTTACACTTTCACCTTTGGTAGTGAGTAAGTGTGCCTTTCTTATTTCGGACAGATTAAGTGATATTCAGCCTGACGGCAGAGTAATATTATTGTCTTCGGCAATAGTGATATTGAGACTTTCAGTTTCAGTGATATTTTATTCGCAAATAGCTGACCGAAGGTCAATAACACTACGCAAAGCGTAATATAACTGCCGAGTGTCCTTACAAACACTCGGCTAAGAGGAGAGAAATTTCTATATCAGAAACTTGTATTTCCGTTTGCACGGAATTTTCCGAAAATAAGTGTACTTTCAAAGGGAACCTCAAAAGTTCCGTCATTTGTCAGAGGCACAAGATATTCGTTGTTGCAATTTTCCATAAACTGAGGAAGGTCTTCGTAATCCCATACTGAAATCTGTTCATCGGAATAAAGAATAAGGTCTATGAGATTTCCCCAGAAACGAGAGCTTGCATCATGCTTAAGTCCTTTACCGAACCAGGTAATATCGGGATAAAGACAGGTTGAAGCATCTATCTGAAGGTCAACGGATACATGATTTTTACCGCATTCGCAGGTTTCTGCCTGTTTGTAATCAAGACCCAAGATACCGTCTACATCCGAGCAGGTAGCACCGAAACTCTCATCAGTTGTACAAATGGAGAAATCGGACATTCTGTCATTGTCTGATGTAAAGGGAGCCATGGGATAGCCATATTCGGCAATAATACCGACATTCTTACCTTCAGCCATGAAAGAGTCAATGATGTTTGACATATTAGCCTGAACTTCATCATGATAATAACGGTTCTTTTCAAGCAAACCTGCATATTTTTCCTGTCTTTCGGGAGTACCGTAAAGGAATTCTTCTGCTTCCTTATATCTTTCAGGGCTCATCATCGCAAAGAAACCGGGAATTGCACCAAAGGTTTCAAGAAGATAAGGATCAACAGCAGCATCAAGATTTGTTGCAAGATATTCGTTTACTATGTCAACAAGCCAATCAAAAAGACCTACTGCGTAAAGCATTTCGAGCATATAGTAAAGACCGAGTGTTGCAGAATTTTCACCGAGAGCAGTCTTAAGGAATCTGAGAAGTGAGAGACTGTCAATGCCTATGTTTCCTGAAATGGGGTCAGCACAGGCGGCAACACCATTCATAGCACCGCAAATAAATACAACTGAGGTTATGTCATCACGGATTTCGGGATCGGTCTCGGTGTAATAATACTCATAAAGATATGTCATGACAACACAGTTACCCTGAGAAAAAGCAGTTATTGCAACCTTATCGCTGCCTGTAACTTTCTTTACTCTCCGGATATATTCATGAAGTTCACCTGCAAGGGTGTGCATATCTTTACGCCAGTCAAATCTGAAATAATAGCTGTTTCTGTAACCATAAGTATGTTCAACAACATCTTCCGCAGGAGGAGTTTCGGGTTCTTCGGGAGCAATAATATTTCCTATCATTTCAAAGAAGCCGTTGATTTTATCCTTCATCTGATTAAAGAAACCGGAAATCTTTGAAAGGAAATTTTCTTCGGGACTTTCGGGTTCTTCTTCCTCAGGCTCTATGGGTTCAAGATTTTCGTCAAGACCAAGGCTATTGTCATACTTACCGCCTGTTCCCTCTTTCATTGTTCCGTCAGGATTACAGCTTACATCAGAAAAAACATCAAGCAAGAACGGACCCAAGTTATCATCAACAAGATCATAATTTCTTGTAAGCACACCGAGAAGGAAACCCGGTACATACTTAAAAATTGCAGGCAGAAGGACATCCATTGAAGGCCCGAAAACAGTTGTATCATCACTTTCATCTTCGGTGTCAAGTCCTCTGTAAATAGTCTCACCGAAACCGGGAACTTCGACAACGGGAACATCCTCCATGTTAAGTTCTCTCCAGTCAAGCTCTGACTGTGTGTAAATAATTTCGGGACTATCCGTTTCAGCTGCTGCAGTTGAAATTACGGTCATACCGAGCAAAAGAGAAACAGAAAGCAGAACAGCGATTACTCTTTTCATAACATACTCCCCTTTTATTTAATATGTAATTTAATATAATGTTACAATTAAATTGCATTTTTGTCAACAAATATATATAACTATCAATAAAAAGTATTCTTTTGTAAACGAACCTATCGCATTGTAATAGTGGATTTTATTTAAAATACCGTTCATACTTGTAAAAATAAGAATTTTATGATATAATTTGTAACAATAACGACAGGAGTGTTTATATGCATCATAAATATTTAACGGTTATACTTACATTGTTTATCATTTCTTTCACTTGTATAATTACACAAGCACATATATCCGGGGATGTTGACTTTGACGGCATTGTAACTTCCTCAGATGCGAGACTTGTTCTCCGAAACGCTGTAAAACTTGAAGTTTTCACTGACGAACAGATACTTCTTGCAGACACAGACAACAGCGGAGATATAACAGCTGCTGATGCAAGAAGTATACTCAGAGCATCTGTAGCCATAGACACCATCCCACTCCATGAATATTCCGAATGGGAAAACGATGCATCTGCAACATGCTCGGCAACAGGCACAGACAAAAGAATATGCAGTTGCGGGCATATTGAAACAAGAGTTTTGCCTATGCTTCTGCACACTCCCGTAAACGGTATATGTTCTCAGTGTTCAGCAATTTGTGAAGATGAAATTGTTTTACCGAAGCTCTGTTTTGAAGGCAATATTTCAGAAATGAATTCCAAAAATGATGTAAGAAATATTGAGATTTCTTATACATCTGAAAATATATCCTTCACAGGATATGCGACACTAAAGGTTCAAGGCACTTCAAGCCTTGCTTATAATAAGAAGAATTACAACATAAGTTTTTACAAAGACAGCAATTTTGAAGATAAAATGAATGTTGATGTCGGCTGGGGTGCACAAAACAACTACTGTCTCAAAGCTAACTGGATTGATAAAACTCATTCAAGAAATATAGTAACTGCAAATATTTTCACCGAAGTACAGCAGAAATATGAAATGTTCACTGACTCTCCCGCAAACAATGCCATTGACGGTTTTCCTATTGAAATATATTCCAACGGTGAGTTCTTAGGTCTTTACACATTTAACATTCCCAAGGATGCTTGGATGTTCAATATGGATGAGGATAACCCTGATCATATTGTTTTCTGCGGTGAAAGCTATGAAAAAGCAAACTTTTTCTATGCACCTGCAACCTATGATACGTGGGCATTGGAAGTCGGAGATGAAACAGATGAAAAACTCGGAAAGCTCAACACTCTTATTTCTTTTGTTATGACAAGCTCCGATGAAGAATTCAGAAATAATTTTGAGCAGCATTTAAATCTTGATGCAATGCTAAACTATTATATTCTGTGTGAATTTGCTTA
This sequence comes from Oscillospiraceae bacterium, assembly GCA_015065425.1. Classification (GTDB taxonomy): domain Bacteria; phylum Bacillota; class Clostridia; order Oscillospirales; family Acutalibacteraceae; genus RUG806. The sequence goes on along the minus strand of SVQH01000006.1, from coordinate 32,395 downwards.
TCTTCGTGATAATCAGGCAAAAAATCTGTTGCTTGTTACATACGACGGAAGTTTATGGTATCCTTCCCTTTATGACCTTGATACAAGCTGGGGAGCACACTGGACCGGACAGTCTCTGTTTAATTATGAACAGGAACAGATTCCCTTTGAACTCAACAAGCTCTGGTCAAGATTCATAAATCTTTTCGATAAAGAGATAAGAATGAGATATTCCGAACTTCGCAGTGATATTCTTACAAAAGAACATGTTATGGAACTCTTTGAAGAATTCAAAGCCTCAATTCCCGAGGAAACTTTCACCAAAGAAACCGAAAAATGGGGCACTGAAATTCCCGGTTATGATTTATCTCAGATAGAAGAATTCCTTAATTACAGAATTCCTGTACTCGATGAGAAATTTGCACCTGTGACCGAAACTGAATAAATGGTTTTGTTTTTCTAAAATCAAGATAAAGGGGCTGCACCAAAACATCTGCTTACGATGTTTTGGTGCAGCCCATCTGATTAATCAATCGAAGTATCTCTTAAGAAGACATTCAAAAACCTTTACGTGGCAGGTCTCGTCACATAAAATCACTATATATCAGTATGTTATTAGATTTTAGCATAAAATCAGCACAACTGAAAAAGTTATGTCTGTGTTTTTATGCGTTTTTTTGCTTCACCTATAGGCTGTCAATATCGATGAAAGCATTTTCAATGGCTTCTGCGTGATAAAGTTCATATAAGAATAAATCTTATCGGCAATAGTATTCTTGATGTTCAGTGTTTTACCTTCTTTGAAGACCTTAGTAGTGAGATGACCTCTCTTGAGCCTGCCGCCAAGTGGGAGGCATCAAGTATCAGAACATGGCTAAACAATGAGTTTTTCAACACTGTATTTAACGATATTGAGAAAAACAGCATAAATGAAACAAAAACCGGTACAACGATTGATAATGTTGTGTTGTTTTCTTTAGAAGATGTTATTAATCCTGAATTCAAATTCAATACATTCAAAGAAGACATTTTTGACTATTATTATACAAGTGAAGCATTACATAGGAATTGTACTGATTATTCTTCAACTCTGGACATTGATTCAATATTACTTAACAGATGGTTCCTCAGAAAAGTTACGGGTAATTTGCATAGACCTGCTGTTGTTTACGGCAAGAAAATGCCGGAATTTGCTTTAGGTGTAATAAACCCGGATACTGGTGAACTTGAATCTGTTATGGGAACATTTTGTGCAATAGACTATTTTGATAATGTCCGTGCATCAGATAAATACGGCATCTGCCCTGCAATACATATTGACCTTGATACTTTTGACAAAATACCCGTTCAGGTATTCGGTGACATTGACGGTGATAATACCATTTCTTCTTCCGATGCAAGACTTGTTCTTCGTGCTTCCGTGGGACTTGAAACTTTTACGGAAGAATTAAAAGCCCTTGCCGATGTAGACAAAGACGGAACCGTTTCATCATTCGATGCAAGACTGATACTCAGAGCATCTGTAGGACTTGAAGACCCGACTGAGTGGTAATTCCCTTACGAAAAAAACTCTAAAAAAAACTCAAAAAATCAAGGACACAGTTTTTGTGCTGTGTCCTCTGTTTTATATATGGAAATATTAACCAAAGTATCTCTTAAGTAAACCTTCAAATGCCTTGCCGTGTCGAGCCTCATCTCTTGCCATTTCGTGTACTGTGTCGTGGATTGCATCGAGGTTTAATTCTTTTGCACGTTTTGCGAGGTCGAACTTACCTGCTGTTGCACCGTTTTCTGCGTCTACTCTCATTTCGAGATTCTTCTTTGTGCTGTCTGTTACAACTTCACCTAAAAGCTCTGCAAACTTTGCTGCGTGTTCTGCTTCTTCCCATGCTGCCTTTTCCCAGTAAAGACCGATTTCGGGATAGCCTTCACGGTGTGCTACTCTTGCCATTGCAAGATACATACCTACCTCTGTGCATTCGCCTTCAAAGTTGGCTCTGAGGTCCATAATGATGTCTTCACGAACACCCTTTGCGACACCTACAACATGCTCTGCTGCCCATGTTCTTTCGTCAGCCTTCTGCTCGTTGAACTTTTCAGCAGGAACTCTGCACTGGGGGCAATTTTCGGGAGGTGTGTCACCTTCGTGTACATAACCGCATACTGAACATATCCATTTCTTTGTCATAATAAAAACTCCTTTATAATTGATTTTGTATTTATTGCCTTAGAACAATTCTAATTTTAATGGATTAATTCTAATTTGTCAATAGTTTTTGCAAAATTTTTCAAAAAAATTTTTTTGGCTGTTTATTTTGGTTTCTTTAAGGCAAAAATACTGTCAGAAGGATAAACGAAAAAAAGCGGTAACTGCTTTTTTCGTAACACTGAATAAAAAGGAGTGTTGAACATGACAGTAAAACGGGGCGACATATACTATGCAGACTTAAGTCCCGTAGTAGGAAGTGAGCAAGGAGGAGTAAGACCCGTACTTATAGTCCAAAATGATGTGGGTAACAAATACTCGCCTACCGTTATTGCTGCGGCAATTACAAGTCAGAAATACAAAACACAGCTTCCCACACACATAAGTGTAAACGGGGGCGGCTGCGGTCTTGCGAAAGATTCCATAGTTCTTCTTGAACAGGTGCGTACCATAGATAAAACGAGACTTAAAGAACACATGGGAACGCTTGACAATTCCGAAATGAACAAAATAAACAAAGCACTCAGCGTAAGCTTCGGTTTAGGATAAAAGACAAGACTGCTTTCAGGACTTCAAAATGGTTCTGAAAACAGTCTTTAACATTTAAGTAAAATTATTCAGCATCAGCAGCTGCTTCCTCATTTGCCTTAGCAATGAGTTCATCAATGGACATTGTTACGGGAGCGTCATCTTCAACAACTTCTTCCTCAACAACAGCGGGCTTTTCGGGAGCAGGAAGCAGGGCCTTCATTGAAAGGCTGATTCTCTTCTTCTCGAAATCGATATCAGTAATCTTAACCTTAACCGTCTCATCAATGGAAATTACATCCTGGGGCTTTTCGATTCTTTCATTTGCAATCTGTGAAATATGAATAAGACCTTCCATTCTGGGGAAGATTTCAGCAAATGCACCGAAGGTTGTGATTCTTACAATCTTAACCTCGATTTCGGAACCGACGGGATAGTCTCTCTTAAGGATTTCCCAAGGATTGTCTTCGATTTTCTTATAACCGAGAGAAATCTTCTTGTTTTCCTTATCAAGAGCCTTGATGTATACTTCAACGGTGTCGCCTACATTGACAACATCGGAAGGATGCTTGATACGCTTCCATGAAAGTTCGGTTCTGTGAATCATACCGTCAACACCGCCGATGTCAACGAATGCACCGTAATCGGTAAGGGACTTAACAGTACCTGTGTACTTCTGTCCTTCTTCAGCAGCAGCCCAGAACTTTTCCTGATTTGCCTTACGAAGAGTCTTGGAAGCCTCACGGATGGAGCCTACAGCTCTTCTGCGACGCTTATCAATATCTATAACAACAAAGTTTACGGTCTTGTTGAGCATTTCCTCAAGTCTTCCATCTTTGGGAACTGTGGAAAGAGAAGCGGGAACAAATACTCTTACACCGTTAACAACAACGATAAGTCCTTTGCTGATTACCTCAACAACTGAACCTTCAAGGATCGTTCCTTCCTTATTTGCTTCAACAATGCTATCCCAATACTTAATTGCATCATAACGACGCTTTGAAAGCATGATTGTACCTTCTACATCATTTGTTTTCATGATGATGAGGTTGAGTTCATCGCCAACTTTAAGCTCCTTCATGGGATCTGCTGTGGGGTCTGCACTGTACTCGTCGCTGGGGATATAACCGGTCTGTTTTCTGCCGATATCTACCTGAATTTCATTGGGAGCGATGTGCATAACTACGCCCACTACTTTTTGGTCATTGTTCATGCTGTTGAGGGATTCCTCAAGAGCCTGTTCGAAGGACATTTCCTCGGTGTTCACAGCAGTTTCAACCTGTCCCTGGTTTTCTGCTGCTGTTTCGATGTTTACATTGGACTCAGACATTGTTTTAATTACCTCCTTAATTGTACCGTCAGGAGTGGACGCTCCTGCAGTAACTCCGACTGAAAAGACACCTTCAAAATTTATATCCGATAACTCGGAAGCCTTTTCAATAAGATATGTTTCAGTAATTTCGCTGCAGAGTTTATACAGCTTTTCCGTGTTGGAACTGTTTCTGCCGCCTATTACTATCATCATATCATTCTCTTTGGCAAGAGACATTGCTTCTTCCTGCCTCAAAGCGGTAGCATTACATATTGTATCAAATATTTTCAAGTTTGTATATAGTATTTTTGCATTTTTTTCACATTTTTTAAACTCTTTTGAATCAAAAGTTGTTTGAGATACCAAAGAAAAAGTGTCATTTTCTGAAAATTGATTATTTTTCTTAATCGATTCCAGTTCTTCGGCATTGGAAAAAACATAGCTTTCCCCTGCACAATAGCTTCTGATTCCGATAACTTCAGGATGGTTTTTGTCACCTGCAATGAGAATTTTGTCACCGAGAGCTGACCTTTCGGCAACTATTGAGTGAATCTTTTTTACAAAAGGACAGGTAGCATCATAAAACTTCAGTCCCGAATTTTCAATTTCGGAGAAAAGCTCTTTTGTTATGCCGTGTGTGCGTACTATCAGAGTGTAACCGTCTTTTACATCAGAAAGTTCTTTCGCCGCATATACTCCTCTTTCTTCAAGTCCCTTTACAAAATCGGGATTGTGAATGAGAGGGCCCAGCGTACAGGCATTGATTTTGTCCTCAACATATTTTTCAGCCTGTTTTACGGCTCTTGCCACACCAAAGCAGAAGCCTGCTGATTTTGCAAGGGTTATTTTCATTTTTTTACATCCTTTGCAAGTGAGATTATTTTTTCTACAACTTCATCAAGTGACATTTCAGATGTATCCACAATTACGGCATCTTCTGCAGGCTTAAGGGGAGCTACTGCCCTATGTGAATCATTGTAATCACGGACTTTTATTTCCTCAAGAAGCTCGTCATAAGCCTTGGGAGTACCTTTTTCTATAAGCTCTTTATACCTTCTGTCAGCTCTGACTTCGGGAGAAGCCGTAAGGAAAATTTTAAGCTCGGCATCGGGAAGTATAACCGTTCCTATGTCTCTGCCGTCCATAAGACAGTTGTTTTCACGGGCAAATTTTTTCTGCATATCAAGAAGAAAGCTTCTCACTTCGGGAATTGCAGATACATTTGATGCCGCCATGGATGCTTCGGGAAGCCTTATATCACGGCTTACATCCTCACCGTTGAGTATAACTCTCTGTTCCCCGTCAACAAACTTAAGAGAAAGCTCAATTTCAGGTAATATTGAAATGACCTGTTCACGGTTATCTGTTGAAAAACCTTTTCTCAGTGCGGCAATGCCTATACTTCTGTACAATGCCCCTGTATCAATGTAAATAAAACCAAGTTCCTTTGCAACCATTTTAGCTACCGTACTTTTACCTGCACCTGCAGGACCGTCTATTGCAATATTTATCATAATTATTCTCCCTTTCCTACGCTGTTTCCCGCAAGTGCTCCTGTGGAAAACGCAATCTGAAGATTAAATCCGCCTGTATATGCGTCAACATCAATTACTTCGCCTGCAAAATATAGTCCTCTGACTTTTTTGGACTGCATGGTTTTTGGGTCTATCTCATTTGTTTTTATGCCGCCTGCAGTTATTATAGCTTCATCAATGGGTCTTGTGCCCTTTATGGTACAGGTAAGATTTTTAAGAAGCCACAAAAGGTCTTTTCTCATGTCTCTTGTAATTTTATTGGCTCTGAGGTCAGGTTCTATTCCCGACAGAGAAACAATTACTGGAATAAGCTTTCTCGGAAGCAGCTCACTGAGAGCATTTCCGAGAGCTTTATTTGAATATTTTGCGAAATCCTTAAGTATTCTCTCATCAAGCTTTTCTTCGCTGAGTGCAGGCTTCAGGTCAATGGAAAGCTCGTATTTTCCGGGAGTAATATTTCTTAAATGAGCCGAGGCACTGAGTATCATGGGGCCTGATACACCAAAATGTGTAAAGAGCATTTCACCGAAATCGGTATATACCTCTTTATAAGTGTCAGTATCTCTTATTGAGATGCTGACATTTTTAAGAGACAATCCCTGAAGGCGTTTTACCCATGCTTCTTCGGTTTCAAGAGGAACAAGAGATGGAACGGGAGGTGTCACGGTATGTCCGACACATTCACTGAGTGTATATCCGTCACCCGTTGAGCCTGTAAGAGGGTATGAACAGCCTCCTGTTGCAATTATCACTTCAGGAGCATTATATTTATTACCGCTTTCGCATACTACACCCGAAATACCGTTTTCATCGGTAAGAAGTGCCGTCACTCTCTCCCCTGTTATTATCTTTGCACCGTTGTTTCCGGCAAAAGCGACAATGGCATCAACAATATCAACAGCCTTATCAGACTCCGGGAAAACACGGTTTCCTCTTTCAATTTTAAGAGGAACTCCCTGAGCTTCAAAAAGATCCATGGTATCATAAGGCATAAATCTCGAAAAAGCACCGTAAAGAAAACGTGCATTTCCGGGAATGGCATCCATAAGTTCATTTACAAGCGTACAGGCATTTGTAACATTACATCTGCCCTTACCCGTTATCATAAGCTTTCTCGCAGGTCGGGGATTTCTTTCAAGAACGATTACGGAAAGTCCTCTCTCAGCAGCTTTTCCCGCCGCCATAAGCCCTGCAGGTCCCGCACCTATAACAATTACATCACTCGTCATAAAAACACCTCTGAATGTGTATTATAATATAAATCATATAACTTTGCAATATAAAAAGAGACTACCATACCCATAGAATTTAGTACAAAAAATAGCATATCACTTCAAGCAAAAATGTTGCACAAAATATCAATATGTCATTAATATTTTAAATTGATATTGCTATTGTTCGGATTTTGGAATATAATGATTTCATAAGGAAGTGATAAAATGTTGGCATATATGACAGCAAATGAAGCTGCAGAAAAATGGAATATATCACATAGACGTGTTTTAACATTATGCAAGGAAAACCGTATAAGTGATGTTGCAATGTTAGGTAACATGTGGATTATCCCCATCGACGCAAAAAAGCCCGAAGATGCACGCAGCAGATATCATAATAACGAAGAAAAAGCAATCAAGCCTTTCCTGAAATGGGCCGGAGGAAAGGGACAGCTCCTTAAAGAAATTGAACAGTATTATCCTTTTTCTGACGGCACTATTACAAAGTATGCAGAACCGTTTGTTGGCGGCGGTGCTGTATTATTTGACATACTCAGCAAATATGATTTAGAAGAAATTTATATCAGTGACATTAATGCCGAACTTATCAATACTTATCGAATTATTCGTGATGATATTGATGCATTGACCCAAATGCTTTGCGTTATGCAGAACGATTTTATTCCGTTAGATACAGATAATCGTAAAGTATATTATATGGAAAAACGTGAGCGTTTTAACGATTTGAAAGTCACCGGCAACAAGAACATCAATATTGAAAAAGCGGCATTGATGATATTCCTAAATAAAACTTGTTTCAACGGCTTATACCGAGTGAACAAAAAAGGATTATTCAATGTTCCTATTGGTGCCTATAAAAATCCTATGATTTACGATGAAAACAATCTTCGCTCAGTGTCCGAGAAATTACAGAAAGTCACTATTGTTTGCGGAGATTACAGAGAATCGACAGAATTTATTGATAAAAATACCTTTGTTTATTTTGATCCGCCTTACAGACCTATTACAGATACAGCAAATTTTACTGCATACACAGAAACTCTTTTTAATGATAAAGAACAGATTGAACTTGCAAAATTCGTTGATGCTATGCACCGAAAAGGTGCAAAGATCGTAATTAGTAATTCTGATCCGAAGAACTCAAACGCAGAAGATGATTTCTTTGACAACATTTATTCTGCTCATAAAATCAAACGAGTTGAAGCTAATCGAATGATAAACAGTAACAGCGAAGCAAGAGGCAAAATAAAAGAATTACTTATTAGCAATTTTTAAGGAGTAAGTGGAGTGAGAAAGAATATTGACTTATCATCGGAAGAATACAACGAAATTATGGACAACTTCTATAGTTACTTTGAAGATGGTTATAAATTTGAAGAGTTTTTAAGGATATATTTAGAAAAAATAGGCTTAGAAGAAATTTTTGTAACAAAAAAATCAGGTGATGGAGGAATTGATTTAATTGCTGTACGGAAAGGTATTGGTGGTTTATCTAATGCGGTTGATGAAACGTTTTACATACAGGCAAAACGTTATTCCCCGTCAAGCACTGTGTCCCCTGAGAAAATTCGTGCGTTAAGAGGTTCTTTCAGAAGTGGAATCGGAATGTTTATCACTACCGGAAAAGTGTCTGATAATGCAAAAGCAGAAGCACAGCAAGTAGATCCTATCAGACCCATTATTGTTGTAGATGGGAAGGAACTCGTTAGCACTTGCATAGAGAAAGAAATTGGTTTTACGTTCAAACCTATTTTCAGCAAAACCGCCCTTGACAATATAATGCAAAAAGTACCTTCCAGAACAAATCAGCAATCAACTACAGTAGAAAGAATTGTGACAGAAAATGATACACGAGCATATATTTTAGTTTTACCGCGAGCAATTAAGAATAGTCTTTCTGAAGATTCTTCTACTATCAAAATCAAATTTGGTGACAGTTTATACAAAGAGTACAGAATTGATGCTCAAAGAAGATATGTCGGCGGTATTTCAAAAGTTTATAAGAACTTTGGTCTAAGGCAACCGGATGGTGTTTTTGTGTCAAAAAAGGCTGTCTGGCACATAGAATCCGACAATAATTTTATCGTTGAATTTAAGGAGATTTAACATGCAAAATAGAGATTTTAATATGTGGTTATCCGGATTTCGTGATAGCATCGCTGACTATGGCTATTACATAGACTTTGAAAAAGTTCATAGAAATGTGGATAACATCAAAATTGAACTTAATATCTTAAATTCACTCATTGGATCTAAGAATATTGAAGCTGATTTTGAGAACCTAATGAGAAAATATCCCGAAGTATTGAAGTGTATCCCTCTTCTTTTGGCAGTTCGAGCGAATGAAATATACTGTCAGGATGAAAATGGCGGTCATTTATTCCAATTTGATTCCGGGAAGTATCCGCTGAACAGTCACACTCATTATGAGAGATATAAATATTTTATGAGAGAAACCGGATTGTTTGATTTGTTAAAGAATCACATTGTAAACAACTTGATTGATTATGCAACCGGTGTTGAAACAGGACTTGACTCCAACGGACGTAAAAATCGTGGCGGACATCTTATGGAAGATTTAGTTGAGAATTTTATTCAAAAAGCAGGCTTCGTCAAAGGTGTCAACTACTTCAAAGAAATGTATATTCACCAAATTACAGATAAGTGGCATATAGATTTATCCGCTATTTCAAATCAGGGTAAAATGGAAAAACGCTTCGATTTTGTAATTAAAACACCCACTATGATTTATGGTATTGAAACTAATTTCTATGGCAGTGGCGGCAGCAAATTAAACGAAACTGCTCGCAGCTATAAGACTCTTGTTTGGGAAACAGAAAAAATTAACGGTTTCACATTCGTTTGGTTTACCGATGGAAAAGGCTGGACAAGTGCAAAAAACAATCTTGAAGAAACTTTTGATGTTATGCAACACATCTATAACATAAAGGATTTGGAAGATGATATAATTAGCGAGGTTTTTAAGTAATGGCAAAAAAAACAACAAAATGGGAGCCGGAAGATTTCGAGATGGAAATGACTACACATTGGTCTTTTCCAAAACGTGGCGATTGGGCGACTCACGATGCAAAATGGCGTGGTAATTGGTCTCCATACATACCTCGAAACATTTTGCTACGTTATTCAAGAGAGAACGATTTGGTTCTCGATCAATTTGCGGGTGGAGGAACTACCCTTGTAGAGGCAAAATTACTAAATCGAAATATTATTGGCGTTGATGTGAATGATGTTGCTCTTACTCGGTGCAAAGAAAAAACTGATTTTGAACACGAGGGTGCAAACGGAAAAGTATATCTTCATAAGGGTGATGCAAGAAATCTTGACTTTGTACCGGATAACAGTATTGATTTAATCTGTACACATCCGCCGTATGCAGATATTATCAAATACAGCGAAAATATTCCTGAAGATTTATCTTTATTGAAAGTCAAAGATTTTCTTGAGGAAATGAAAAAGGTGGCTGCTGAGAGCCACCGTGTATTAAAAAAAGATAAATTCTGTGCTGTACTTATGGGCGATACCCGTCAGAAAGGTCATATAATTCCAATGTCTTTTGAAGTTATGCGTATATTTGAAAATGCAGGTTTCAAGCTAAAAGAACTTATCATAAAAGAGCAACACAACTGCAAAGCTACGGGATATTGGAAAACCAATAGTGTAAAATATAATTTCCTGTTAATTGCACACGAATATCTGTTTGTATTCAGAAAGCAATAATATAACAAGCAAATCCAAATAGATTTTAATCGTTATCTTCTTCATACATATTAAGTATCGTTTCAAAAATTTCATCGTCTTCTATTTCGGAATATATTTCGGGGGATTTGCCGTCGGATTCGGTGAATTTCATTATGGTTATCATGTCGTCACCGAGTTCCAGTAAAACGGCATATTCCTGTCCGTTCAGTACGTACATATCCATAAACTCAAATACAGCTTCATTTTTGCCGTCTGAAAGAATTATTTCTCCGTCTTTTCCTTTATTAATATAATCCATAAAAAAACACCGTCTTTTCTTTATAATGGTTATCGGTTTCATAATCATTATAATAACGAAAGGCGGTGTTTTTGTCAACACGGGAAAGTTTTATACTGCGGCACCTGAGATTTTTATGTTTTCAAATTTATTTCCGCACACTTCATTTATGACATCGGAAATGGTAAGTACATTTGAATCGGAAAGAGCAGATGTGGGAACGAGGACTTCGACGGTTTTTTCAGAAATCACTGCGACACATTCGTTTCCTGTTTTACCCGTGACAAGGCTTTCTATATCTGTTTCCATTTTTATGACATTGCTCAGTTGTTCTATGGCAGAGGCTGTATTCTGTGCCGCTTCACCTTCCTCGGGAGCGTTTGCAATAACAGCCTGAAGTTCTTCAAGAGCAGATGCGTGGGCAGAATCTCTTGTAAGTCTTACCGAAGCGAAATATTCGGATTCCTCAGTATTTCCGACATACTCTGCTTCCCCATTCGAGGAGTCAGCGGGAGTTTTATCTTCATCCGAAACACTTCCTTCGGGGAAAAGCTCCGCACCGCTGTCGGTATAATACCAGTTTACAAATACGGCAAGACCGAGAGCCACAACGAGAGCCGCCAGAACGATTTGTTTTTTACCTAAAAGTACATGCATATAGATTCCTCCGTTTATTCTTGCATTTTTGATACCCATACTTTGTTTTCGGCAATACCGAGAGCCGAGCATACGAGTTTTTTTATTTCCTGTTTCATGGTATTTGACACTGCCCCCTCACAGGAAATACCGACACCTCTTATGACAGGAGTAATTATTTTAAGTATTAATCCGTCCGTATCGCCCGAAAATTCCGTAAGGACATACTCATTTTTTGCTTCGTAAGAGCCGTCTGAGCTCTCATTTTCCGTATTCTGAGCAATTATCCGTTCTTCGAGGCTGTCAAGGGTCACCATAACCTTTACCTTTCCCACACCGTCCACACTTTTCAGAAGTTCGGACAGGTCTTTTTCTATCTGTTGCTCAACACTTGCCGTATCGGTATTACCGCTTGAATCAATTTCATTTTTTTCAGGTAAAAAACCGGACACAAGAAGCAACAGCATTCCGAGAAAGCCCAAAGCCATTATTATAAGCAGCTTTTTGTCCTTCTTTATTCTGTTTATGCTTTTTTCTATAGTTTTATTCATCTGTTTTTTCAACCTTGATTACGGGCATTATGGATAATTTTTCATACAGAGCCTCTTTTATTTCTCTGATTTCGGAAGGAAGAGAGGGAAAAGTCAGTTCTACCTGTCTAATATGTATGCTGCGGTCATCCTCAATATCAATAAAAATTTCAGATTTATAAGAAATGTCCGAAAATTCCTTTACCGTTTCATCAATAATACCGTTTACTCTTTCACGGGCACTGTCAATTATGACATCTTCAGGACTTACCACAGAGGGCGGAGAAGAAAAGTTTATTTTCAACTGTGACAAAGAGGAAAGAACGGAAAACAGTGGCATAAAAATAAGAGACATCACCGTTACGGCAACAACCCCCTTGACAGTTTTTGAAACATTACCTGAAGGCAGAAGAAAATAATATATCATACAACCTGCAGATACAAAAATCAGCATCATACCCCAGTCTTTTACAGCATCCATATTTACCCCTTACTTACAGTGAGAATAATTGCTATTGAAATTATAAATACAAAAGATACAAAAAACAGTGCTCCCGTTATTACAGACAAAACACCGTTCATGTTTTCTGAAAAGCTTCTGATTTCGGGAAGATCCAGCATGTCGGCACAAAGAGAAATAAAATACAGTGCACCTTTCCAGACTGCAACTTTTATTATCACGGGAAGATTTATCACAATAACAGCAGCAATACCCACCATACCCACAGTATTTTTCATAAGCGATATTCCTGCCACCACTGAATTGAGAGCTTCACCTATGGCAGAGCCTACAACGGGAACGGAATTTCCGATAATAAAACGGACTCCTCTTATTGCAACCGTATCTGCCGCACCTGCAATAACACCGCGGATGGACAGTACCGCAACAAAAATGCCTGATATAAATGCCATTATAACATTTACTGCTTTTGAAAGAGTTTTTCCCACTCCGTCAAGCTTAATAAGAGGATTTATTGCCGAGGCAGATGTCACGGCTGTCATCACGGTACAAAGCAAAGGAAAAACTCCGTTAAAAAATATAGCTACAGTTTCGGCAAATGAAAAAGCTACCGTGTTAAAACTCATTGCAAGAGCTATGTCACCACCGAAAGAGACCACTCCGGCAAATATGGGGATAAGCACCAGCATCATGTCCTTTGTTGTCAGAAGAGAGGAACTGCATTGGGAAAATATTCCTGCACTCATACTGACTATGCTGAACATAACGCACAAGAGGGATATTCTCTTGCTGAGAGAGCCTACAGAACCGGCAACGGAAAAAAGTTGGCTCAGCTGTGAGGAAATAAACATCAAAGCAAGACACACTCCGAGATATTTTACGGGAGAAATAAGTTCTCCTCTGAATATTCCGAGAACGGTATCAAACGCTTTTTCAACAGACACTTCAGTAAAATTTTCCTGAACATCACCGGTTATTCCGAAGCTTTCAAGAAGCTTTTCTGTTTCGGGTGAGAGCACATCGAAAATTTCATCATACATATTTTCGGAGGCATTGGCACATACTCCGAAAAACGGCACAAGAAACACACATAATGCAATAAGGGAAAATACTTTCATACACTTTCCACCAGTCGGGCAATAAGTCCCGTAAAGCCTTCAATGACGGGAATACTTGCCGCTGTTATAATAATTTTACCTGCGAATTCAACCTTTGAAGCCATTGCACTTTCTCCAGAGTCTCTGCACATATCAGCAGAAAACTGAGTTATCAGAGCGATACCCGATACTTTCAGCAAAACAGCAATATATTCCGACGGCAGCCCTGAGGAATCAAAGAAAAAACTGAAAGAGCTTATGGCATTTTCTATTTCATCCCCTAAAAGAAAAATCAACAGAACAAGAGATGCCGCCTCTGAAATAACTGCAAATTCAGGTTTATATTGTTTGAGAAGCGTATAAACCAGTATTTCGCACAGAACGACACCTGCTATTTTCAACATCACAAATCAAACACGCTCCTGACATACGAAAAAAGTGAACCCACATAAGGCAGTACCATCATTATTACAATAACAAGTCCCGAAAGAGTTGTAATCATGGTATATTCTTCCCTGCCCGAACGGATAAGCACCTGATTGAGTACGGCAACTATAAGTCCTACCGCTGCCACTTTGAAAATTATTTCAATATCCGTACATATCACCTCTTACACAAAAATTATAAATACGGCAGCACCCGTAAGAAGACCCGAGGCGGCTGCAAGAGCTTTGTTTTTTTCACTTTTCTTTTTTTCTTCATCATAATATTCCCTGAATAAAACAGAGTACTGCATGCATTTTTCAGAAAATTCATCCTTTGAAGATTTACCAAATACATCGGCGAAGGATAAAAGTACCGACCGCTGAGTTTTTTCGAGATACCTCAGTTCAGAGGAATTTTCCAGAGAGTCTCTCCATAGTTTTCTGAAATCACAGCCGTATTCATAATTTACCGAGAGCTCATTAATAAAAGTCAGCATACCAAAAGAAGATTTTTCACAAAATCCGCAAACACACTCAAAAGCATCTGCAAAAGTGAGTGAAGAAGAAAAGGAAAGTTCACGGAAGAAAGCGGAAAAGGCTCTTAAAACAGCCAGTTTTGTATTATTGCGGAACATAAGATAAAAGCCTGTCATTGCTATCGCACAGCAAAGAAGGACAAGCCCTGAAGTTTTCATCCCATACCTCCTCTTTTGAAAGAACGGACAGAATTTTCCCCGGCTGTTCCTCTGACAAAAAAATAATCCTGTCAAAAACATCTTCACTGAAAAGTATTCTGAACTGCTCTCTTCTCGTAAGGCTTAAAATGTCTCCTGCGTGCATGGTACAGATAAAACGCACACCTGAATTGAGACACTGTAAAATAGCCTTTGTCTCTGAAACAGTACCTATTTCGTCACAGATTATGTACTCGGGGGAAGTAAGTCTCAAAGCATGAAGTATACAAACACTTTTTTCTTTGCCGCCTATTATGTCCGTACAGTATCCGAGAGGTTCTCCCCGTGAAAGTTCCCCTCTTTCATCTATTACGGCTACCTTTTTATAGCCGGTCACCCCGGCATCGGAGAGAAGTCTTGCAAAATATCTCAGCAAAGTGGTTTTCCCTGAACACGGCGGTCCCGCAATCAGAAGTCCGTTTTTTATACCGCACAGGACGTCTTTTGTATCCGTGGGGAATATACATTTTCCGCTGTCGGGAATTCTTATACACAGAGAATTTATTTTTCCCTGAGAAAAGTTTTCTCCCGAGCCGGAGGTACATATACCCATTCTGTAACCGCCCGAATAAGTAATATATCCTTCCTGCAGTTCCTTTTCATGTAAAAAGCCCGAAAAACCCGAGGCACGGTCAGTTATTTCTTCAAGCTCACTTTCATAGGGCACCAGCACATTGTCGGAAGGAGTAAGACTTACGAAGCCTTTGTCACTTACAAAACGAATACCCGAAGAAGTAAAAAAATAAACTGCCCTTTGCGAAATCAGATGTATTTCATATATATCCTGAACATAAGAAGAAGCCGACAAAACGGGCGTTTTAAGCCGATCGGGAAATACTCTCAGAGCCTGTATAATTTCGTTTTTCATAGCATCCACCCTTCTTTTTCATATTATGCTGTCTTGTCCGTCAATATGATTACCACTCTTGAAAAGTAATAATAAAAGCGGAATTCTCCACAGCACTTAAGAGGACTGCGAAGAAGTTCCGCTGTTTATAAAAAACTATTAATTACATGTATTAATTTTTATTATCTCTTGCATATTTTCCGTTGACTGCTCACATAAAAACAGCATAAGAAAAACATATATGCAAAATAATAATTACGTTATATTGCCATTGTTCCGTCTGCGAGGTCTTTAGCCGCAAACGGGATAAAATAAAACGGTATCGTGAGCAGTTTTTGCTCGGCATTATAACCGTAGTTGTTTTTTGAAACCTTAATGGCATACTCAAACTTGTTATGATTTGAGAACTTTTCAAGAGAGTTAAGTGTTCCTCTGCCTTTTTTAACATCAATCGGATACAGTTTATTATCAGATTCGATAATAAATTCTATCTCAGCAGATGCTTTCCCACGCCAGTAAAACAACTTATGCTCTTTTGCTATCAGCTCATTAGCCACAAAATTTTCAAAGAAAATACCCGACAAAGTATTTTCTCTTTTACCTGATATAAATGAGGCTGCATTTATACCGCTTTGGTGGGAGAACATACCGATATCACCGAGGAAAAGACGGAAGTTACTTTCGTTATCCGGCATAAGAGGCATTGTAATATGCTCTTTCAGTTGGAAAGACTGATTGACAACGTGTGCCATTGTGAGCCACTGAATAGAGGTTGCGAAATCTCTTGTTTTGCTTTTTTCTTCAATAAGCCCGGGAGAAAAGTTCTTGGACTCCTTGTTGAGTTCCCTATAGATATTCCGGAATAATGTACGAGAACGCAAAACAGCTTCCTGACTCGCCTGATACAAGTCCATATCAGAAAAATAGTTATCATACAAAGCCTTAAGTATCTCTCTTGGCTCAAAAAGGTTTTCACTGTCAATATAGGCGTCTACCGCTTCCGGCATCCCGCCCACAAGCAGATACTTATATACCTGCTCCATCGCCAAATCGTGAATTTTGACAGACAATGAGGTTTTGCTTTCATAAGCTTTTTTAATAGTATTATAAAGCATTTTATTGCTGTTCATCAAAAATTCGTCAAAGGTCATAGGATAAACCGTCATCTGATTTATCTTTCCTACGGGAAAAAGAAATTTGTCGTTTTCCTTTGACCCTCTTTTGTGAGTTTCTCTTTGAAGTTTAATTCGCACCATTGAGCCTGTTGCAATAACGGGAATTTCTCTGAAATCCTGACAGAAGTATTTGAGGGAAGAAATAATATTGGGGCATTCCTGCACTTCGTCAAAAATCAAAAGTGTATTTTCATTGATTTGCTTTCCTTTCAGAAGAGAGATGTATTCAATGATTTTCTCTGCATTGGCAGTCTCGGAACAAAAATCACGGATTTCGTCCTCCTTTTTGCAGTCCACATAGATATAATTATCTTTATAATAAGTTTCAGCAAAAATCTCTTGAACGAGATAGGTTTTACCCACCTGTCTTGCCCCCCAAACAATCATGGGTTTTTTGCGTTTATTATTATTCCAATCGATCAGTTTTTGCAATGCATTTCGCTCCATAGACAAACCTCCGGGAATTCAATGAATGTATTATAGCATAACTTACACCATTCTTCAAGTTATTTTATAAGTTATTTGCACCTTTTACAGAGTTTTTGATTTTGTTTTTTGCACCTTCAGCCACAAATCAACGATAATAATCAAAGATTAATGATTTCATCGGTACGCGTAGTTAATCTGTAAAGTGCTGCTTGTACTATTTTGTACATTTTTTCAGACTTTTTTGCACCTTTTTGAATTTATCAATTTTGATAAAAAACACTTCCATAAAAATGTAAAGACAAATATTTGCATTACAAAAAAGGATATTACACACAATGCCGTATAAATAAAAATGGTGCAACCTCGTTTTTATGAGGTTACACCAAATTTTCAAAAATACTTCATTATCAGCATTCGGCTGAATATTCGTTTTTTATATTACTGCTCAACTCTTGTAAGAGTGGTAACTGTTCCGTCTGCTGCGGTAAGAGTAAGAGTATCGCCTTTAATCTTGAAGCCGTATGTAACAGGGTCGGAAATAAGAGCACTACCCATATTGATTATGCTCTGAAGGATGTTTACATCTGCAGAAGTATCAATTTCAATGGTAAGATTTTTTTCATAAATGGACCATTTCATGTTAAGAGAAACTGCTTCACCGACAACACTTACCGTACCTGTGCCGCCTTCATTGAAAACATAGGTCTTTTCCTGAGAAAATCCGCCGCCGAGTTCTTCCGTACACTTCCATGCACCGAGAATTTTTTCTTCAGCACCTTTACAGGATGCAAAAGCAGTTACAAGAACGACAAGGATAAGTGCTACACTGATTATTTTTTTCATAATTTCATTCCTTTCAGTTATTTGAGCATGAAAATCAACTCATACATTATTATATAAGAAAACCTTCATCAAATCAACAATTTCTTAAAATTTATTTTGAATTATATTTTTCAGCCTGAAGACGGAACATATATGCGTATTTTCCGTCCTTTTCCAGGAGCTCTTCATGAGTGCCGTGTTCAACTATTTCACCGTTTTCAAGCATATATATTTCATCTGCCATTACTGTGGTGGAAAGACGGTGAGAAATAAATATAACCGTTTTATCCTCTGCCGCTTTTGTCATGGAATGATTAAGAGCATATTCCGCAATGGGGTCAAGGTTTGCACTGGGTTCATCCAGCACAGCAAAGGCACAATCCTTATAAAACGCACGGGCAATGGCAATTTTCTGTGCTTCGCCGCCTGAAAGAGACACACCGTTATCATCAAATTCCCTGAGAAGCATACTGTCTGTTCCGTCGGGAAGCTCTCTTTCAAAATTTGATGCTTCAAGTGCCTTTTTGACCTTTTCAGCTTCAGGGGAATCGTTCATTGAAACATTTTCACCGAGAGTGGCACCGAAAAGAGAGAAATCCTGAAAAACTGCGGCAAAATTCTCATGGTATGTCTTTATATCCCAATCTCTTATATCTTTGCCGTCTATGGTTATTTTACCGTCTGTCACATCGTAAAGCCTCAGAAGCAGATTTGTAAGCGTGGTTTTTCCCGCACCGTTATAGCCTACGAGGGCTATTTTTTTATACGGAGAAATTTCAAGGTTTATATTTCTGAGGACATATTTTTCAGTACCGGGATACTTAAAAGAAACATTCTGAAACTTTATTGTTACGGGCTTTTTGTAAACGGTTTTGTCTGTTCCGTTTATTATTTTTTCCTTTGCGTTCATAAAACGCTTGAATTTCTCAATATAAAGTCCGTTTTCACGGAAGGAAATTGCAAACCAGCTTGTAATTGCAAAAACACTGTTGCTGATAGAAGCAGCACCGTTGAAGGTTGCGGCAAAATCCCCCATTCCCACTTCTTTTGTAACAATGGCTTTATATCCCATAAGAAGAGTGATCCCGAGATAAATAAGAAGAGTCATGGGAAGAGATTCCTGACAGAAATAAAGCTGCCACTGACGTCTGAGATAAGGAGAAATTGTGGTGATACGGTCAAAGATATTCTTATTATATCTTCTTTCTATCATTTTTCCCGCACCTGAAAGTCTTAATTCCTTGGCATAATCCTGAAGATAGAACACACGGCTGAAATAAAGATTCTTTCTGTCGAGAGGTGTCATGGCCTCGGTTCGTTCAACATTTACTTTTGCAATCATTCTTCCGATGGGAGTCATTATGGCGACGCACAGAAAAACAAAGACAAGACAGACAGGGTCTATTGTAACAATAACGGTACCTATGGTCAGAACCCCTGCAATATTGGTAAGAATATCCTGCGTATTACCAAGCACATTGTACGCCCTGTCGTTCATTGAATTCATGGCAAGGACAAGGTCATTATAATATTCGGGATTGTCATAAGCCTCATAATCCATTTTTGCCGCTTTATCATATATTGTTTTATAAATACCGAAGTAGAGTTTCTCCTTCTGTTTCGGTACGGATGCTTCATAAAACAGTGTTGTGCATAGATTTGTTACAATAACAAAGACGACGAAAGCCGCCAGAACATAAAATATTCTTTCATAGCCCGTTCCTTCGGTAACTACATCTATTATATATTTCAGCAGTACAACATTTGAAAGTGTCCACGGAAGATTTGCAAGTACATCAAAAAACATATAACCGAAAAGCATAAACGGTGTGTGTTTTCCGATAAATTTCAGCATATAAACATAGTTTTTCAGAGCATTTGAGCTCTCTTTGACTTTTTCTTTTGCATTATTCTTCATCGTAGGACACCTCCCCTTTATATCCCGAAGCCTGAAGCGTAAACATTTCGCTGTATTCTCCGCCCTTTTCCATCAGCTGCTCATGGGTTCCGCTTTCTATGACGGTTCCGTTATTGAAAACAAGTATATTATCCGAGCGAGTGGCACTTGAAAGACGGTGTGAAATATAAAATACCGTCTTTCCTTTTGTGCCTTCAAGAAGTGCATCGTACATTTTACTTTCAGCAACAGGGTCAAGAGCAGAAGACGGCTCATCAAGAACAGCAATATCAAAATCTCTTGCAAAAATACGGGAAATGGTGACCTTCTGTGTCTCACCGCCCGAAAGAAGGATACCGTCAGACATAAATTCTTTGGTAAGTATTGAATTTTCCTTATCCGGAAGGGATGCTATCTTATCATAAACACCTGCCATTTTGAGAGCTTTTACAGCCACGGCTTCATTTTCGGGCGTAATTTCTCTTGTCAGCACATTTTCGGAAACACTCATGGCAAAGACACGGTAATCCTGAAAAACTCCTGCAAATTTCTCACGGTATTTTATAAGGTCATATTCTTTAATATTTATACCGTTATAAAGTATTTCGCCGTCCGTTACGTCATAAAGTCTCATAAGAAGTTTTGAAAAAGTTGTCTTACCTGCACCGTTATGACCTACTATGGCTACGGTCTGACCTTTTTCTATCTTAAAGGAAATATTTTTAAGAATACAATCTCCGTCTTCTTTATATCTGAAGGAAACATTTCTGAATTCAAGGCTTTTGAAATCCTCGGGGATGAGTTCTCCGCCTTTTATCTTTGGTTCGTATTCAATGAATTCTCTCAAATTCTGAACCCACAGACAGTGTTTTTGCTGCATGGCAAAATAATGTGCAAGATGATTGAGCTTATTTCTGCAGGTGGTAATGGCAGAAATGAGAACAGAGAATTCGGATATCGGAAGATTCTGTACTACAATAAGCCTGTAACAGGCGTAAAGAAAACCTCCCGTAACGGGGATTATTTCAGCAAAATAATCCGAAATACACTCAAGAACAGCTATCCTCCAGCCGTATTTTTTTATGACATCAATGTTTTTCTGAATGGCAGAACGGAATCTTTTATCAATGACGGCAAATATATTCGTTGTTTTTATTTCCTTTGCGAAATCCTTGAGAAGAATGGTTCTTCTTACGTAATCCTTCTGTCTTTCAAAGGGGGTCATTTCCTTTTCTTTTTCAAGTTCCATATTATTTTTGAATATTCTGAAAACGATTACCACAAGAGGACATACGATAAAAATAAGAAGAACAGGGTCAATGGAAATAAGATAGCTGATAAGAGAAACAATGCTTATAAATGAGCCAATGGTCCAGGCCGAGCCTTCAATTATTCTCTTGAAGCCGCCTTTTTCAACTACCCATGTGGCACGGTTATATTTATCAAAGAAATCGGGGTCTTCATAACAGCCCAGTTCCACCTCCTGAGCTTTTTTGAATATAAGCGAATTTATATAACTTTCGCATTTAATTTCAAATTTTGTCCTGACAGTATAAAAATCAATGTAACCGAGAAGGTCAATCAGAAGCTTTCCCGCAACTATAACACTCATCCAAAAAACGAACTCATTGAAAGTACCGTTGCCCTCGACAATGGACAATGCTGTTTCAAGGAACATAACATTAATGACAACGGAATAATATACATTTTCCGCAATATATGATAAATAGATAATAATAAGCGACAAAGGTGCACACTTAAAAGCACAGCCAAGCATAAAAGCTGTGTTTTTTAACACATAAGCCTTTTGTCTTATCTTTTTCTGTTTTTTCTTTTTGTTCATTTTCTATCTCCGGAATATGTTTGAAATCATTGAAATTTTATATTAAAAACAACTGATTGTCAATCAATAAGGCAAAAACAGCAGAATAAAATTCAGAATCGTATTGACAATTTTCTCCTACAGTTGTAGTATAATATCAGATACTACAACTGTAGGAGGAATTACCATGAAATTATCGGATAAAGAATGGATAGTTCTTGAAGTATTATGGGGAACAGACGGATGTGAGCTGGGTGAGATTGTCGAAATGCTGAAAAAAGATACTGCATGGAGTCGCAACACCGTTCACACTTATCTTACAAGAATGGAAGCCAAAGGGCTTGTTTTCATTGACAAGAATATGAATCCGCATATTTATAAAGCCGCACTTACAAAAGATGAATGTCAGAAAAACGAAAGACAAAGCTTTCTTCGCCGTGTATATAAAGGCAGTACGAGTGATATGATTGCCGCTTTTCTCAAGGAAGAAACGATAACAAAGGAAGAAATGCAAAAACTCAAAAATTTGCTTGATAATATGGAGGTGTAAATATGCACGATATATTTGAATTTCTCATACAGACTGCTTATGCCAGCGGAGTAGGGATATTTATTCTTATCATAAAAAGAATCTTCCGCAATAAACTTCATCCGTCCTGGCAATTCGGAGTGTGGAGTATTCTTGCAACAGCACTTCTGATTCCTTTTTCATTTTCAAGCAATATTTCGTTTTTTGCTGAACTGCTGAAAACATTTACATCGGGTGAATATACAGTTTCAAGACCCGCTTTTTTCTTTCCCGTGCCGGATTTTTCCGTGCCCGAAAATATTCCTGACATCTTATTTCTGATTTATGTATCAGGTGTATTTGTATTTTTCATCAAATATCTTATATCTTTTGTCAGGTTAAAGATAGTCACCAAAAAGTGTCCCCCCTTATCCGCTGAAAATAAAGAAAAACTAAGTTCAATAGCAGGAAAATATCTGCTGAAAAAGTGTAGAGCCGTTACAATGAAGGGGCTTTCTTCTCCCTTTATTTTCGGTTTTATAAATCCTGTTCTTATTCTCCCCGAAGATTTTCCCGACGAAAAAATCGTACTGCACGAGCTTCTTCACCTGAAATACAAGGATGCTTTTTGGGGAATTTTTATTGCACTTTTTCGTTCAATACATTGGTGCAATCCGGTTTTATGGCATTGCTTTAATAAAATCAATAACGATATAGAAGAATTATGTGATTCGAGAGTTCTCTCTCTTATTGAAGGAGAAGAAAGGCGGGAATACGGAAATATACTTCTTTCCATGGCAAATGAAAAATATTCATCCTGTTTCGGAACAACATCAATAGCAAACGGAGGAAAAAACATAAGCTCCCGCATTGAAACAATAGTCAGATTCAAACAGTACCCTGTAAACAACGCATTGATTTCAGTATGCATAACACTGATTATGGCATCATTTTTGCTGATACGGGTAAATGCAGCAATTCTTCCCGAAAGATATATTCAGGTGACAAACGAAACATCGATTGCCGTTGCTTTATCGGCGGCAAGAAGTTATTTCTGCACAACACCCGCTGCCGCACTTGACACATACGGCAAGGCAGTGCTTCAGAATAACGGTATATACAGGGCTGTCTCAGCTCCTCTATCCCATCATGAAGAAATAAAAAACACAATAAAACAGAATCTGGAAAGTAAGCATTTTCCACTATGGAGTGCAGGTGTTGACGGCTCTCCCGAGGATTCGAACAGTTATTATATTTATAATTTTGAAGAAACCGGAGACGATGAATACAGTGCATATCTTGTTTTCATAATAAACTACCATGACCCCAATGAATACAATAATCAGAAAATAGCGTATCAGAAGGTAAAGGTTTTTAAAGAAGATAACAGGTGGGTCGTGACTGCTTCTTCTGATTTCAATTATGTTCTGACATACAAAAT
This sequence comes from Oscillospiraceae bacterium, assembly GCA_015065425.1. GTDB lineage: Bacteria > Bacillota > Clostridia > Oscillospirales > Acutalibacteraceae > RUG806. The sequence goes on along the minus strand of SVQH01000006.1, from coordinate 8,780 downwards.
GTTAGGAACATTGGGCTGTCAGGATTTACCGACTTATATATACCGTGCCGAAACAGATGATTTTACTCTTGAACGTCACTATCAGCTGTGCTTTAACATTAACAAAAATTATAAAAATGTGTCAACACCAATTCTCAATGCCCCGTTTTATGAAGTAACCGTATATACTTTTTCACGGTGTATTTATCACGGTCCCGAAGAAAAAAAGTCTGAGATAACCCGTTTGGGCTTCTCGAGTTCAGAAGGAAAAGAAAGCAGTATTATTGATAAACTCATAACCTCTTCTGATGCTCCTTCGGCTCCACAGAAGGCACTAAGCAGTTTATTGGAAAAAATATCAACTGTAACAGACGGAGATTTTTCTTCTTCGAGCACAAACGGCTCATTAAGTTCATCAACAACACTCAGCGAAAACTGGGACGATATCCTGAATTTCGGTGGCGGCGGGCACACCGCAGAATATAAGGAAGGCAAAATGTATTTACCTGCACAGGTCAATGGGATACTTTATGTCAACAGCGAGATTTATGCTGAAGCTGTTTTAGAAAGGGAGAACTGAATATGACTGACAGGCTTACCCTTTATAAAGCAATATCAAAAATTGCATACGGTTTCATTTTTATCCTTGTTCATATAAAAATAGGTCCTTTCGATTTCCTTCCCGATTTTGTGGGATATATTATGATTATTTATGCAATTTCAATCCTTAAAGATGAATGTAAAACAATAATGCTTCTTAAACCGCTCGGCACCGTTCTTGCGGTATGGCATACAATATTATGTATTTTACAGGTATTCGGCATTACAAGCTTCCCTTTTTCATCCCTCATAAACATAACAGTCAGCATCATTACTATTTATTTTAATTTTCAGTTACTCACGGATTTAAGTCTGATTGCAGAGAAATATCAGCAGACAGATGAGGCACTTGACAGAAAATTTATCGTAAGGCGAAACATTTATACAATTTGCATGACTGTGATATTTATATTCAGTTATATTACTCTTAAATTCCACTCTGTTCCCGAAGATATTGCCGTCATCATTACAAGTATCCCGGGTATGATTTCTCTGATAGCTATGTTTCTTGTTGTTTCTGCCCTTTTTTCCCTCAGAAAAAAATTCAGAGATAACGAACCGTCACAGAAAAACTCTCCCAATGACTTCGGAGAAAATACCCAACAAAATAACTGCTGAATCGAGTAGGAGGCTAACAACTAATGGTTAGCCTCCTACTCGATTTAAAGTATCACAATAAAAACTGCAATAAGAATCAATGCTGCAATAATTTTTAATATAGTATGTCGCTTTATAAAGGGCAGTTTTTCAAAAAGAAAGAAAACTGCAAAAAATATACAGAAAAAAATCAGGGGCAGAAGTATCTGAAGCCCTTTTCCGAAAAGAAGAAAAAACACAAACAGTGAAATCAGAAGCCCGAAAGAAATAAAAAGTGCGGCAATTTTAAGAGATTTTTTCAATTCATTTTTCATTCTGCCGTCACCTCTTTTATAAACCCTGCTGTTTTCTCTTTTATTTCTCCGTTTGAAAGAAAATCATTGTGTCCGATTCCCTGTACCGTAACAAAATTACAAACATCAAATTTCTCCGACAGCCTCATCGAAGACGAATACGGAATGAGTTCGTCACTCGGAGATGCAAAAACAAGTGCTTTTTCGGCAATCTGCGAAGCATAAATTTCGTTTTCGATATTAAATGATACAAGCCCTTCCAAAGCACCGTGGAAGATATCAATAACATTGTTATAAAGGTCAACTCCGTTACTGTAGGGGGCATAAAGCACAAGAGCCTTCACATCCCGCTTACTTGCAAGATAACAGGCGGGTCCCGTACCCACGGAATAGCCGAGAACAATAATATTATCCGTTATTTCTGAAAGTTTATCAAAAACATCAAGGGAAAAGGCAAGAAGCGTATCATCCGAGCATCTGCCCTCAGTTTTTCCGTAAGAGGGATAATCAAAAACCGCAAAATTGCAATCGCGGAAGGCTGAATTTTCATAATTACGGCTAAGCTGCAAAAGTCTTGTTGATGCGGTTTCATAATTTCCGTAAAAATATAAAACAGTCGGAGCACTCCGCCCTGCCGCATTATAAAACCATCCGTTTATACTGCCGTTTGTCCCTTCAAAGCTTATTTCCTCGGCAGACGGATGGGTTTTCAGTGCTTCATAAGAAGTTTCATCCGAATGGGGCTGAAGAATAAAAGCAGGGGCAAAGCTATAAATAACAGCACAAGTGAAGACTGAAATATTTACCGCCAAAAGCAGGATAATTTTAATTATTCTTTTTAATATGTTCTTTCCTCTTAAAACAACAAGAAGTGCTGTTTCACCAATAAAAGCAATAATTACTGCAATTAATATAACAGGAGGAATATTATAAAAACGCGGTTCTGACAGCATCCAAATAAAAAGCACAGATGCCGCCGCTATGGCAGCACCTGCAAAAACTTTCAGAATATCCGTTTTCTTTTTGTCGGACATAACATCACCTTATCTGAAAATTGAAAGAATAATACTCTTAAGCTCTTCATCACTGAAGGGTCTCGGATAACCGATTATTTTTGCTTCTTCCTGTGACCGTCTTGTTATCTCATCGATGTCACCTTCGTTGAATTCTATTGAATCAGCAGAAATACCCAGCTTTCCGATAAGCTTTTCAATGGCTGAAATAAAGTTTTCCGCATTGACTTCGTTTGTATCGGTAACACTTCCGATACCGCAGTGCAATGCAAGTTCAGAAAGCTTATCTGCTCCGAAAGGCAGATATGCACGAAGAACGGGAGCAATACATACAGCTATTGCAAGTCCGTGAGGAATGTGACAGAATTCACCGAGTCTGTGTCCTATGGCGTGAATATATCCTGTTCCGATTCTTCTGAAAGAAAGACCTGCATTAAATGCCGCATTCTGAAGCACCTCACGGGAAAAAATATCAGCAGGATTGAGACAGGCATTGTAAAGATGAGCGAAAATGTCCTTACATACATCGGGAGAAAGTGCAGCATCCTCTTCAAAAGCAGATGCAAAAAGACTTACATAACTTTCTATTGCGTGGGACATGGCATCAATTCCCGTAAAAGCAGTACTCTTTGCGGGGACCGTAAGAGTAAGCTCAGGGTCAAGTATTACAACATCGGGAAGATATTTATCACTTACAAAGGGTCTCTTTTTGTTTTCTTCCTCCTCGGTAGCAACAGCGAAAAAGGTCACCTCCGAGCCTGTACCTGCCGTTGTAGGAACAAGAAACAGCGGGACACTCATATTTGCGTCACTTTCAAGCTTACATATATCATCAATTACGCTGTCTCTATTGTTTGCTCTCAATGCTACTATTTTTGCAGTATCAAGTACCGAACCGCCGCCGATACCTACAACAGAATCACATCCGTTTTCAATATACAAAGCGAGTGCATCATCAGTATTCTTAACGGTGGGTTCCCCGTAAATTGCATCAAAAACAACAGGCTTTTCGGAGAATGAATTAATAAAAGTATTTATACCCTTAAATGAATCTGCATTCGGAAGAGTTATGACAAGAGGTCTTTTTACACCCATTAATCCAAGCTCATTTTTAAGCTCAGCTATCTTTCCTGCTCCTCTTATAACCTTACTGTCAACAGGATAAGCATTTTTAAGCACCCCTAAAGTAAGCTTCTGAATGGGATTCAGTATACCACCTGTTTTTCTCATGGATTTTATTTCCACCGGGTCAAAATCAAGACACAATCCTTTTTCTCCGTCGGAGGATACCGTAAGATACTTTTTATCGGGAATACTCCATCTGAAACCTGTTTTTCTGAGTCTCGAAAGGGTAAAATCATTATACATGGGGACATTCTGCGAACGCCCCGAAATTATCATATAGAAAAGATATACATGTATATCTCTGTCGGAAGTATTTGCAAACGCTGTTTCTATCATCTCAGTTGCAGATACATGACGGTATGAAACACCGAGAAATTCAAACATATCCCTTGAATCAAGGAAATTATGATTGAACAGATGATATATTTCATTTACCTTGCCGAGCAGCGAAAGTTTTACAAAAGCATCCGCACATTCGTCAACTGCAGTCAGATCCATGGGATATTTATCCATATTTTCATGATAAAGCCCCAGTTTCAGCATTGCATGAAGGCGGTGCAGGAAACCGTTGTCTGCAGAGTTACTTTGGAATTTTCCGTCAGATGCTCTCCATGTGAGATTGCCTATACGGTAGATATTGGCTTTAAGTCCGCGGGTTCTTGCTTCAATAACAGCCTCTTCGGCACGGTATTTACTGTGAATGTATACATTGTCACAGTAATGCTGACCGATGTCAAGTATATGTTCATGAAAAACGGCATTTTTGAAACTCTGACGGACCGTGGCAGCACCATGTACACTTACCGTAGATGTATGCTGCAATACAGCATCGGCAAAAAAGCAAAAATCTATAACATTTTTTGTACCACCCACATTTGTTCTTTCAAGGTCGCAATAGTCACCTGCATGATGAACATTTGCGGCAACATGATAAACAACATCAACCTCTTTTGCAAGAGTTTCATAATCTTCTTTACTGAGTCCCAGCCTGTGTGCCTCAATGTTTCCCGGAACTACTCTGATATTTGTCATATCAAGAGAGCCGAAATAATATTTTATCTGTGACAAAAGCTTCTTTTCGTTTCGGACAAGGCAATATACTTTAAGTCCCGAATCAATAAGCTCTTTGAGAATATGAATACCGAGGAAACCCGTAGCACCCGTAAGAAGGGCAGATGAATATTTTATCTCAGGAATATCGGGACTTTCTGTTTCAAGTATGAGTTCATTTATGTTACTGATTCCGTCTGCCTCGGTTTCAGTATTTTCCTTAAGTTTATTTGCAAGTGCATAAAGGAAAGGATTATCATAAACCTCCTGAGGCTTTATGTTAAGAGAAACGGCAAGCTCAACAGCATTGAGTGAATCACCGCCTACTGCGAAGAAATTGTCTGTCATACTGAGAATTGAAAGACCGAGCAGCTCTTTTACTGCATCAAAAACTTTTTTCTCTTCGGGAGTTTCAGGTTCCACGGGAGCTGCCTTTTTAACTGCTCCGTGAGCACCTCTTTTTATTTTTGATGAAGCGGTTCTTTCAAAAGGAGTATCTCTTAGTATGTATGCGGAAACTCTCTGAAAACCTGCAAGAGTGGAATTGACACGCATAAGCATTTCAATCATTGCCTTATCAATATCGGTTATATTGTTTTCGGCAATATATGTCTTATCGGGATATATTTCAGCATATATTGCACCGTCTTCACCGAAGCATACGACCTCCTGAACCATAGGTTCAAAAGAAAATTTATCTTCAAGCATTTCTGCGGAAACATTTTCACCGTTGTCGAGCAAAATGAGATTTTTACATCTGCCCGTAATATAGAGGAATCCGTCATCGTCAAAGTGACCGACATCTCCTGTATGAAGATATCCGTCCTCGGTAAAGGCTTCCTTTGTAGCTTCGGGGTTTTTATAATACCCCTGCATGACACTGGGGCCCTTTACAAGTATTTCTCCGTCAACTATTTTTACATCCATACAAGGAATGGGCATACCGACAGAGCCGTGACGGAAATTACCGACGGCATTGTTTGAAATAATGGGTGAACACTCTGTCATTCCGTAGCCGTTGAGAACAAGTACACCTGTTGCATTAAATCTTTCATTGAGTGCGGCATCAAGAGGAGCACCGCCTGAAATGATATCAATGATATTTCCCCCGAGAAACTCTCTTACAGCCTCTTCTTCCGTCATATCGGGCTTTGATGAGGCATATTTAAGTGCACCACCCATAAGTTTTTTAATTATCTGAGGAACTGCCACGATACTGTCAGGCTTAAACAAGCGAAGGTCTGGTACAATATCGGCAAGATTGTCATTCACGCAGACGGTTTTACCCTTACAGATGCTCTTTGTAATATTTGCAGTAAAACAAAAGCCGTGATGTATCGGAAGACAACAGAACATTTTTGTTGTAGGACAGGCAATATGAACGCTTGTTGCAGAATAAACAAGATTTTTATGAGAGAGCATTACTCCCTTGGGAAATCCCGTAGTACCTGATGTAAACATTATGGCACAGGTTTTTTCGGCATCGGGTTCTTTATGGTATTCACCTTTATATTTTTTAAGGATATCGCTGAAATTTTCAACTCCGTCTTCATCGGCGGTATCATCTGAGGATATGAACAGTTTTATCCCGTGAAGCTGTTCACGGGCTGCTTTATACAAAGGTTTACATTTTTCATCGAAAACCAGTACATCTGCATCGGAAAAATCCATAAGACGACAATTCATTTCTGTCGTCTCTGTTGTTGCAAGAGGAACTATAACACTTTCAGTTGCAACCGTTCCGAAATAAGTCACTATCCAATTATAGCTTGTAGCACCGATAACTGCGACATGTGCACCGCGAAGGCCTTTGTCCTCGAGCATAAGGCTGAAGGCATCACAGTCTTTTTTTAAACGGCTGTATTTTTTTGATCCCGTTCCCCCGGGAACCTTATACTGAATAAAATCAGTGTCAGCAAAGTTTTCAGCAGCGTAATCAACCATCTGTTTAAGATTACGAAGTTGGGTAAGATCCTCTAAAATCATGTTTTTTCCTTTTCCTTTTTTTCAGTTAACTGTTCAGATAATTATATTACATTAATACGCAAATAAACAATAAACAAAAACTCACATACCTGTCAGAAGTTTCTCTATGATAAACTACAGCTTCGCAGCAAATCTGCAGGCTCTTATATAGCACTGAGTAAAATATTCCTGTAAAGACATTTTTTCATAAACATCATTTTCATGTCTTTCAGGTTTTGAAGATTTATTAAGTTCAAATGTAAGAATCCCTTTATAACCGCAATTTTTTAATCTGCTGGCGGTTTCATCCCAATCCCGTATTCCGTCAAAGGGCAGAAGATGAAGGTCATCATGCCAGAATATTTTTCCGTCACGGTCCTTAATTCCGAGATTGTCATTTATATGAGTTGCTATCAGCTTATCCCCCCAGAGGGACAATAAATCTTTTCCGTAGTTATAGCACAACTCATGCCCCGTATCAAGGCAAAAACCCACATTACTGTTATTTCCGAAGTTATCCAATACGGCAGCAAGGTACTCTTCCCCTTCGGTGTTTTCAAATGCTATATTTACTCCGCATTTTTGTGCTTCTTCAATTATCCTGCCGTACCGTTCAAGCCCTTTTTGGGTAATGTCAACAACACTGTCAAAGCCTATATAACAATGGGAAATCATAAGTCCTATACCGTTGTCACTGCAATCGTGCACACAGTCAACAAGTTCTTTTTCGGCAATATCCGCTTCGTCGTCCTGTCCGTGCCACAGTTTTTTTACTCCTCCGAAGGGAGCATGGACAGACTGATATATCATATTATTATCACGGGCAGTTTTTGCCCATAAGTCCATGGGGCAATTTTCATACCACGGAGTAAAAAATCCCTCAAAACCCGTTTTTCCCAGCATAACAATCTGTTCTTCCAAAGATACACCGAAAGCAGGTGAAGTATTCATACACAGAATATGGCGGTACATAAAAACACCTCAAGACAAGAAAATAATCCACATTAATATCCGATAATATATTTATATCACAAACATCACCGCAGTGCAAGACAAATATAAAGAATTTATGAACAAACAATAAACATTTTATATAGGCAACCTTTCCGCAATTTCTTCTCAGTATTAAATTTTATCTTTGTCCTCTGTTTGTGCATTTTATATCTTGCAAAGCCTTTTTTCGCAATTTTCGCAATTTCCCTGCAATTTTTCCGCACCCTGCACAAAAATATTGACATTACAAAAAAGTTTTGCTATACTTATAAAGTTCAAAAAATTAAATCTCCGGGGTGTGGCACAGTTTGGTAGTGCGCTTGGTTCGGGACCAAGAGGTCGTGGGTTCGAATCCCGTCACTCCGACCATATTGAGTATTCATAAGGGATTTGACCTGTGAATACTCAATTTTTTTGCTTAAAATAGAGTTTTGTATATAGTTTGATATAATTTTTATGTATCGTCGCATTCCTTTCGGAGTGCGACTTTTTTGTTATGCTGACTTTTCTGTAGGTTTTGCAATATATCCTATTGCTACTCCCTGACGGGTATCTGCCGTAAAGCAAGGCTCGTCATTCTCAGGGATTTCAAGATAACCTACAAAGTTGTAGTGAATCACAACTCTCTGTGTCTTGTTTTTACCCTTGCCCTCTGCCTCATAAACATCAATGTGGTCAATGAGCTCGTGAATTAGTGGTGCAGTGATAGTATCCATGTCCAAGAACTTTCTTACCGCACCGATAAACATATCCTTGCTGTGCTGAACTGTCTGCATATTTGCTACCTTTTCTCTAAGGTTAAATATCTTAACCTTCAGTTCTGCTCTCTCAACCTCATATTGGTGCGACATGTGGTAAACTTTATCAACATTGTGCCGAGGTAGAAAATCAGGCTCATGAGATGTTTGATACTCTCGTGGAACAGATGAAAAAGGCTGAAGGTGTAACTGAGCAACTAAAAAAAGATAATCAGATGGAATGGATATGCCGTATACAGAATATTGAAGCAAGGACACGTGAAGTTGTTACAACAGAATTAATTAATTTACTATTAATTTACTTTAATTTACTCAGAGCTGATTTATACATAACACCACTTTTAAAATATTGACTTTCTTGGTACAGAAGAGTATAATTATAGAAAATTACTGAAAGGCAGGTGGAC
>SVQH01000053.1 GCA_015065425.1 Oscillospiraceae bacterium | reverse complement strand
GATATGGTAAAAGTAGGGCTTGACTATATTTCTCTTGACAGAGATAAAAACGGTGCAACGAAGAAAGATATCTTAACTGCTTTTGCAGAAAAAACAACACACCACCCTTTTATTCTCGCTTCAGAAAGTGATTTTTCTGCCGTAAAAGAGGAATATAAAGGAAACACTTTCGGGGAATATACCTTCGATTTGTTCTCGTATGCAATAAACAATGCCGATGCACTTCTCAATAAAGATATATATCCTCTTCTTGTTTATGAACTCGATGAGGAGGACAGTATTCTCCCTGTTTCAAGAGAATGTGTGAACAGGATAATCATTCTCGGATTTGCATATAATGTCCTCGAAGAAGAAAAGTATGCTGAAAGGGCAGTAGAAGAACTTATCAATGTGTGTTCTTTCCCCGATTGGTGCACATCCCATTTTCTTGCAACTGCTGAAATGGCTCTTGCCGTATCAATAGGTTATGACTGGTTGTACGATTTCCTTACAGATGAACAAAAAGAACTGTTGTGCGACAAAACATGGGAATATGCCATAACTCCTGCACTTTCAAAAAACTATCTTAAAAATTGGTTCACGTGGTCAAAAAATAACTGGAACAGTATATGTTACAGCGGAATCGGAATTGCTTGTATGGCATTTTACGACAAAAATCCCGAAAAGGCTTCGCAATTCCTTTCCATGTGCAGTAAGAATATGCCCATTGCATTTTCCAATTTTACCCCTGAAGGTGTTTATATTGAAGGACCGGGATACTGTCAGTCGGGTATGAATGCCATTGTGTATTTTATTGCAACTCAGAAGAATCTTCTCGGAACTGATTTTGGTATGTCAGAAACGGATGGCTTCATTCAACTGGGGTCGTTCCCGGCATATATTTCAGGAAGTGCGGGGATGTTCAATTTCGGTGACAATAAAGACAGAATGTGTTATTCACCCGTTCTTCACTGGTATGCAGATGAATACGGCAGTCCCTTACTGTCTGTTTATCAGATGGCAGATACGGCAGGTGAATTTACTCCTGATACTTCCGAAAATACAGAAAGAAACGGTTCGGGAAAAGAAGATGCATTGTCACTTTTGTGGTATAACAGGGAATATACAAAAGATTCTGCCGATTTTTCCAATGAACCCTTAAGTGTTTTGCTTTCCTCGGATGAAGGTCAGGATATCTGTATAATACGAAGTGCTTATCAGGATAAAAACGCAACTTATGCCGCAATTAAAGGCGGTTATAACTTCATTAATCACGGTGACCTTGATATCGGTACCTTTATTTTTGATGCTCTCGGTGAACGCTGGGCAGAGGAATTGGGACCCGGAAACTATGATGCCCCGGGATATTTTATGAACCTTCCCGCAGGCGGCAGGTGGAAGAATTATTGCAAAAGGGCAGAGGGACAGAACACGCTTGTCATAAATCCCGATATCACCCTTGACGACCAATATGCTCTTGCCGAAGCCTCGTTTACTTCTTTTGAAGAAACTCCCGACGGCGGAAAAGCAGTTCTTGATATGACAGATGCCTATTCGATGAATATGGCAAAAACCGTCACCCGTGAATTTGAACTCTTTGGTGACAGAAGCTCTCTCAGGATAACAGACACTGTTAAATGCCGCATCAAAAGTGAGATATACTGGTTTATGCACACAAAAGCCGATATCGATATTTCCGCAGACGGAAAATCTGCAATTCTCACAAAAAACGGCAAACAGATAAAGGCTATACTTTCAGGGGACGGAACATTTTCTGTAATGAATGCCGAAAAACTTGACGGCAAATATGAATTTGATAATTTTTATAATGATATCAAAAAACTGACAGTACATATTTCAGATGTCGAAGATGCCAATATTACAGTAACTTTTGAACCTGTTTTGAACTGAATAATACGCTTTTCTCTGAATGGCACAAAAATAAATCACTGTGGCTGTATCAAAACATCGTAAGCAGATGTTTTGATACAGCCACTTCATTCTGCTTGTTAGGCATAGTATGTCTGTTATGTATAGTAGCCGTCTGATTACAATGTAGCAACCGGAGACTGCTATGTTATATTATGTTTTTTATTTCTTCCAGATTGTTTATGCAGTAGTCAGTAAAACTGTAATCTTCATACGCTTTCCTTTGAAAATTAAACCAGATGCTTTTAAGTCCGAAATTTTTTGCACCTATGATGTCAGCTGTTACATTGTCACCTATCATAACAATTTCGTTGGGAGTGATAGGGTAGAGTGCACTGCAGCAGGCATAAAAGAACTCCTTTGCAGGCTTCTGAAATCCTATATCTTCAGACACGAACATTCCCGATAAGTATTTTGAAAGCCCTGCACTTTCAAGTCTTACTTCCTGCTGAAATCTTGATGCATTACTTGCCGTATATACCGGATATTTTTCAGAAAGATAAGAAAGTATTTCTGTTGCACCGTCAACTGTTATTGCCGTTTTTCGCATTTCATTTCTGAAATTGTCTTCAAATGCATCGTAATCTGCAACAATTCCCAGTTCATCAAAAATACTTTTCCACCGCCTTTTATATATATCGGCTTTTTCTATATTTCCGTGTTCAAGCTCGGTCCAGAGTTCATCATTGATTTTTAAGAACACATTAAAATAACCTTCGGGAAAAACAACAGAGTGTGAAGCTGCAACATTGTTCATTGCAACAAATGCACTTTTGTTAAAATCAAGAAGGGTATTATCAATATCAATTAAAACAGCCTTGATTTTCATTTGTACCTCAATTTATGTCATAAGTCATGGTGATTCTGTCGGGAGAGATGCAGGCTACCTGCCTGAAGCCGTATTTTTTATAGAACTTATATCCCATAGATTTACGGCTTATAGTCAGTACACTTACATTTTTTATGCCCTTTGTTTTCAGGTGTGAACATAGTGCATCTATAAGCTTTGTTCCGAGCCCTTGTCTTTGTGCTTCGGGAAGAATATCAATGTGAAGATGCGTTCTGTACTGTTTCTTTGTGATAAGAACAGCAGCAACAGATGCATAGTGCATAAAAAGGGAAGCAGGATATGTTTTTCTGACTCTCTTGCTATATTCTGATAGCATCTTTTTTCTGAAAAGCAAAATATCTGTTGAACAGATAACGTATCCCACGGCAATATTTTCTTCATTTACTGCAACAAAAACATTATCGGGTTCATTTTCAGTGAAATAATCGTTGAAAATAATCGGAATGCTCTCAAGCAGAGCTGCATTTTTTTTGTTTTCTTCACCTGTTGTTTCTTTACAGATGTGACGGAGTCGTTCTTTATCCGACGGAAGGTATTTTCTGATACTGTACATAATTTGTCTCCGATATTTAAAGACCGCTGTGAAAAACAACGGTCTTTGTTGTGTTAGGCTTTTGCGTTTTTACCGTACTCAATACCCTTTGCAAGAGCGGTTCTGTTGAGGTCAAGAACTTCCTTTTTCTTGGAGCCGAATTTAGCTTCAAGTGAAGCGAGCATTGCTTCTTCAGTAATAATGCCTGCGTCTGCACCGATAAGAGCACCGATAAGAATGATATTAGCACACTTGATGCTTCCGAGTTCAACTGCAATATCGTCAGCGGGAACTCTTACAACAGTAATATCATCTCTTGTAATTTCTGAGAGCACACGGCTTGTGTTTGCAATAAGAATTCCGCCTGATTTAAGTGAAGTAGCGAATTTCTTGTATGACTGCTCATTCATAGTAATGAGAGTGTCACATTTTGCCATAAGAGGGGAGATGATTTCATCGTCATTAACAACAACAGTACACTTTGCACTGCCGCCTCTCTGTTCGGGACCGTATTCGGGAAGGAAAGTAGCATATTTACCTGCAGAAACAGCTGTCTGAGCGATCATGATACCTGCACTCATAACACCCTGTCCGCCTGAGCCTGATATAACCAATGATTTTTTCATATTACTTCACCTCATCCTTATATTTATCTTTATAAACACCGGGTACAAAATAAGGAATGGTGTTGCTTTCCATATATTCAAGTGTCTGTAACGGTGACAATCCCCAGTTTGTGGGACAGTTACCTAAAAGCTCAATAAATGTGAAGCCTTTACCTGCTTTTTGAATTTCAAAAGCCTTTCTTATTGCCTTCTTTGCATCCTTGCATCCCTTAGGAGTATTAAGGGCATAACGGGCAACAAAAGCGGGAGCTTCAAGGGTAGAGATAAGCTCGCACATCTTCATGGGATAGCCTGTGGTTTCGGGGTCTCTGCCGTATCTTGTTGTTGTTGTTTTCTGTCCGATAAGAGTTGTGGGAGCCATCTGACCGCCTGTCATACCGTAGGTCTGATTGTTGAAGAAAATAACAGTAAAGTTTTCGCCTCTGTTGGCAGCACCCATTATTTCTGCAAGACCGATAGCTGCAAGGTCGCCGTCACCCTGATAAGCGAATACAAGTCTGTCGGGATTACTTCTCTTAAAGCCCGTAGCAACGGCCGGAGCCCTGCCGTGTGCGGCACCGAGAACATCACCCTGCCAATATGCAAGATTAAGTGTTGAACAACCAACGGGAACGATGTGAACGCAGTTTTCAACCTGTCCCATTTCACCGACTACTTCAGCAATAAGCTTTGTTGCAAGAGAGTGCATACATCCGGGACAGAATCCGCTGGGAGTCTTTTTGAGAGACTCAGGTCTTTTATATTCAGCCATTATTTTGCACCTCCGTCAATAATTTTTCTGACAGCGGCATAAACACCGTCATCATCAAAGAGAAGTCCGCCTGAACGGCAGTATTCATATATGGGAGCACGACCCTTTACTTCAAGTTCAATGTCATCGTGCATCTGAGCGGGAATAGCAAGTTCTACATCAATAAAGCCCTTGATCTGTTCATAATTAAGCTTTCTGAAGCTCTCTTTGGGGAAGGGGTAAAGAGTGATGGGTCTTATCATACCGATTTTATGACCTTCTTCCCTGAGACGAAGAATAGCTTCCTTGGAAACACGTGCTGAAATACCGTAAGCAACAACAATGTATTCAGCATCTTCTACCATGAATTCTTCAACCTGAACATCGTTCTGAGCCCAGCGTTCAATCATCTTTTTCTGAGAAGTATTCTTAAGTTCAAGAATAGCTTCGGGGAAATAAGGAGTAAGAAGACGTGCATTTCTGCTTTCGCCTTCATTTCTGTTAAGGTCCCATGCCTTCGTACCTTTTCTGTCGGGCTCTTTCATTTCCGGGAATTCAACAAGCTCCATAATAGCACCGAGACAGCCGTCCATAAGAATCATAACGGGATTACGGTCTCTTTCAGCATATTCCCATGCATTATATGTAAGGTCAACTGCTTCCTGAAGTGTTGCGGGAGCAAACACCATAGCTCTGAAGCCGCCATGTCCGAGAGCCTTTGTAGCCTGAAGATAGTCCTGCTGAGCAGGCTGAATTGAACCAAGTCCGGGACCGCCGCGGCTGATGTTAACAATAACTGCGGGAAGACCTGTACCTGAAAGGTAAGAAATACCCTCTGCCTTAAGGCTGATACCGGGACCTGAGGAACTTGTCATAGCACGACATCCGGATGCTGCTGCACCGTAAACCATGTTAACGGAAGCAACTTCACTTTCGCCCTGTACGAAAACACCGCCCACTTCGGGAAGTCTCCATGAAAGATATTCGGGAATTTCATTCTGAGGTGTAATGGGATAACCTGCGAAGAAACGGCAACCTGCTCTTACGGCAGCCTCTGCAATAGCTTCACAGCCCTTCATAAGAACTTTAGCCATTATTCGTTTCCTCCTTCAAAATTTCTATAGCACCTTCGGGACAGATAGTTGCACACATTGCACAGGCTATGCATGAACTCTCGTCAGTGATAAGCGGAAAAAAGTGACCGTGATTATTGCGTTCAGCTCCGAGTTCAAGAATTTTCTTGGGACAGAACTTTATGCAGTAAGAACAGCCTTTGCACAACGAAGTGTTGATTTTAAGCATAAAAACTCCTCCAACATTTTAACCGAAATAAATATTCAGCTATATTAATACAAATTATATAATACCATTGTGTTGCAGTGTTTGCAAGTACAAATGTATGAATTTATGCTGACAAATAAAGTTATTTTTCGTTATTTTGTCGGTTTACATACAAACTTAATATAAGTGTCGGTAATATTTGATTCTTGTGTGTTCACTTGTTTTATGATATCATTATTTTATAAAAGAGAGGTGAGTATATGGATAGGATAATTTTTCATTGTGATTGCAATTCATTTTTTGCTTCCTGTGAGGAGCTGCTTGACCCTTCTCTTCGTGATATTCCCATGGCTGTAACGGGTGACCCTGAAAGCCGTCACGGTGTTATACTTGCCAAAAATCAGAAGGCTAAGAAATACGGAATAGTTACGGGAGAGCCCGTAATTCAGGCAAAAAGAAAATGCCCCTCTCTTGTATGCACTCTTTCTCATCATGATATGTACAGAGAAATCTGTGAGAAAATCAACGATATATACATTGAGTATACCGACCTTGTTGAAAAAGCAAGTATAGACGAATCTTATCTTGATGTGACAAATACTTTGCATCTTTTCGGAAATGACCCGAAAAAACTTGCCGACAGTATTAGAGAAAGAATCAAAAATGAAATAGGTATTTCAATTTCCGTAGGAGTAAGCTTTTGCAAAATAATTGCAAAATTCGGAAGTGACTATAAAAAGCCCGATGCTACAACGGTTATCATGCGGGAAGACATGGAAAGGATTTTTCATAAAGCCGATGTGGGGGAGCTTTTTCTTGCAGGTAAAAAGACCGTTGAAAAACTGAGACTTCTCGGAATAAACACCATTGGAGAACTGGCTCACTATGACAGGGATAAGCTCGGCGATATCCTCGGGAAGCAGGGGCTTTCCCTGTGGGACAATGCAAACGGAAAAGACGATTCGCCCGTAATGTCTTATTACGAAAAACAGGAAGTGAAATCTATAGGTAACTCCATGACCTTCAAAAGAGATCTTGTGGGTTATGATGACATAAGAGCAGGTATTTCATTTTTATCGGATTCAGTTGCCTGCCGTCTTCGTAAGGATAAAAAGAAGTGTACCGTTGTACAGGTGGGAATAAAAGACACCGATTTCAGAGTGATGCAAAGACAGACAACTCTTAAAAGGGCTACCAATTTGCAGAAAGAAATTTCCGAGGTTTCAATGTCTCTCATAAAGGGAAACTGGAGTCCCACTCAGCCTGTAAGACTGTTATCCGTAACGGCTTCGGGACTCATAAATGAGGATGAAGATTTCTTTCAGATGGACCTTTTTGCCGCCGCAGATACGGGACACGAAAAACAGGAAAAAATTGAAAATACCCTTGATGATATAAGGAGAAAATTTGGTTCATCCGCTATTAAATTCGGGTATTTTAAGGATGATGAAACAGGTATAAAATGACACCTTGCTCCAAAATCGGAACAAGGTGCTATTTATTTATTTCACAACGATGTTTACAAGTCTGCCCTTGACATAGAGTTCTTTTATAACTGTTTTTCCGTCAATGGCTGCTTTTACATCTTCGCTTTCTTTTGCAGCAGCAACTGCGTCATCCTGAGAAATCTCGGCAGCTACCATTATTCTTGCCTTGATTTTGCCGTTTACCTGAACTGCAATTTCAATTTCATCATCAACACATTTTGCTTCATCGAAGGCGGGCCATTCGCCGTTTGCCAGCATTTCGCCGAAGCCCTGTGCTTCATTGATTTCTTCCGTTACGTGAGGTGCAAAGGGATTAAGAAGTGTAATAAAGGTCTTAAGTTCTTTCTTTGTGATGCTGCCTGCATCGTAAATCTCATTGATAAGAGTCATAAGTGCAGCAATAGCAGTATTGTACTTAAGATTTTCGATATCCTCAGAAACCTTCTTTATTGTCTTATGGAAGGATGTTTCGAGCTTCTTGCTATATTCGTCACCGTCGGTTACGATTTCCTGAAGATTCCAAACACGGTCAATGAATCTTTTACAGCCTTTGAGTGAATTCTGTGACCAAGGAGCAGCCTTTTCATAGTCACCCATGAAAAGAACATAGCTTCTGAGAACGTCTGCACCGTAAATGTCAACAACATCATTGGGGTCAACAACATTACCTTTGGACTTTGACATCTTCTCTCCGTCAGGTCCTAAGATAAGTCCCTGTGCGGTTCGCTTGGCATAAGGCTCTGCGAAGGGAACTTCTCCGAGGTCGTAAAGGAACTTGTGCCAGAATCTTGAATAAATCATGTGACGGGTAACATGCTCCATACCGCCGTTATACCAGTCAACCTGTCCCCAGTATGCGAGCTTGTCTTTATCTGCAAAGCACTTATCGTTGTTGGGGTCAATGTATCTTAAGAAATACCATGAGGAGCCTGCCCACTGAGGCATTGTGTCAGTTTCTCTTTTTGCCGCACCGCCGCACTTGGGACAAGTACAGTTGACAAATTCTTCTATCTTTGCGAGAGGACTTTCACCGTCTGTGCCGGGTTCAAAGTTTTCAACTGTGGGAAGTCGTAAGGGAAGCTCTTCATAGGGTACTGCCACCATACCGCAAGAGGGGCAGTGAACTATCGGAATGGGTTCGCCCCAATATCTCTGACGGTTGAATGCCCAGTCCTTCATCTTATATTGAACACCTGCTTCACCGATGCCTTTTTCTTCAAGAACAGTGAGCATTTTTTCAATAGATGATTTTTTATCTGTAAGTCCGTTTAAGAAGTCGGAATTTACCATTTCACCGTCACCGGCATAAGCTTCTTTTGTGATATCTCCGCCTTTGATAACTTCAATGATATCAATACCGAACTTTGTTGCAAATTCCCAGTCTCTCTGGTCATGTGCGGGAACTGCCATAATTGCACCCGTGCCGTAGCCCATCATAACATAGTCGGAAATGAAAATGGGGATTTCTTTACCGTTTACGGGATTTATTGCAGAGAAGCCCGAAAGCTTAACACCTGTCTTTTCTTTTACAAGCTGAGTTCTTTCAAATTCTGTCTTCTTTGCACACTCTGTTCTGTAGCTTTCAACTTCATTAAAGTTTGCAATTTTTTCCTTGTACTTGTCAAGCATGGGATGCTCGGGAGCCATAACCATAAAGGTAACACCGAAAAGTGTGTCGGGACGGGTAGTATAAATTCTCAGAGTTTCATCGGTATCTTTTACTGTGAAGTTAACGAATGCACCTGTGGATTTACCTATCCAGTTTTCCTGCTGAAGTCTTACATTGGGAAGATAATCAACAGTATCAAGTCCTTCAAGGAGCTTGTCGGCATACTTTGTTATACGAAGATACCATACATCCTTTGACTTCTGAACGATGTCGCTGTGGCATATATCGCATTTGCCGCCCTGTGAGTCCTCATTTGAAAGAACGACCTTACAAGAGGGACAGTAGTTAACGAGAGTCTTATCTCTGAAAGCAAGACCGTTTTCAAACATCTTAAGGAAAATCCACTGTGTCCACTTGTAATAACCCTCTTCTGTGGTATCAATAACTCTGTTCCAGTCAAAAGAGAATCCGACTCTCTTTAACTGACTTGAGAACTTTTCAATGTTGATATCAGTAACCTTTCTCGGATGAATACCTGTCTTTATAGCATAGTTTTCCGTGGGAAGACCGTAAGCATCAAAGCCTATGGGGAACAAAACATTATATCCTTCCATTCTGCGTTTTCTCGATACTACTTCAAGTCCCGAATAAGCCTTGATGTGACCGACGTGCATACCCGCACCGCTGGGGTAGGGGAATTCTACAAGTGCATAAAATTTCTTCTTGTCCGATCCGTCAACAGCATGGAAAACGCCTGCATCTTCCCACTTCTGCTGCCACTTCAGCTCGGTATTCTTAAAATCATAATTCATCAGGATAACCTCCAAAATTAATACATAATAAAACAAAAACGCCTCTGAGGAAAATCCTCAGGGACGAATAATATCCGCGGTACCACCCTGCTTGTCAGA
>SVQH01000052.1 GCA_015065425.1 Oscillospiraceae bacterium | reverse complement strand
TGGTGCGAGAGACGGGACTTGAACCCGTACGGGATTACCACACGCCCCTCAAACGTGCGCGTCTGCCGATTCCGCCACTCTCGCATATTCCCTTGGAACATTTGAAATTATAACACTGACAAACGCAAAAGTCAAGAACTTTTTTAAATATTTATAATATTTTACGATTTTTAATATTTTATTTTATATACACAGGAATTTAGATATTTATCTATGAGTTCTTTTTTTCGATCATCGGAATACTCGTAGCCCCATAGGTTATAAACACCATCAAAAGATTCTATAGTTTCATCTTTATAAATAATTATCTCAGAATCGTTTAACGGAAAAGTAAAACATACGGTACCGTTTGACGCAATAAAGGTATGTTTTGCAATATTACATGCAACCCTGTTAGCTTCATAATGTTCAAATTCTTCATCAAACTTAATCTGTGTTGTGGCAAACAGTGCAACATCAGCATCACACATTCTGTAAAACTCGGAAGTAGTGCCGAAATGTCCGTGATGGGCAACCTGAATTATGTTACAGTTCAGATAATCGGGAAATCTTCTTTCAAGAATCTTACTGACTTCACCACCGGCATCTCCCGGGAAACAAACTTTGTCATTTTCAACAGTCATAATAAGAACAGTTGATGAATCGTTATAATTATCAAGTGAGGCCGGAAAAACATCTTCATGAGTGCATAAAACATCAAAACGAACACTGTCAAGATAAAAATACTGTCCTGAATGTAATTTATAAACGGGAATATCAGTTCTTTTCTCGACTTCTCTCAAAAATAATTCAGTGTGCATCTTGTCCGAACACATCCAGCTGTCAGATGAAAAATGGTCATTGGGAACAAAGTTAAAATACAAACCGTCAATTATAATATCATGATTATATTTCAGAATATCAAAAAACTTGGCAATATGGTCCACGTGTCCGTGCGACAAAAACCAACCTGCAACCCTTACGGGCAATGCGTCGGGAGTTTCTTTTCTTAGAAGTTCATATATTCTTTTATCATCATTGACAGAATATGTATGAGCACTGTCAACCACAAAAAATGAATAATCACTAAGTTGAACGATATAACACATACCGCAATCTATAAGAGAGTGATCAACTTCAAATTGCCATAAACGTACAGGACACTTCCCTGCTGTTTTCTTTTCAATATTCAAATTTTTTGAACTGGAATCAAGAATAATACGCATTTCATAGCATTTTTTATCATAAGATAAAACAAAAAAACAATTATCGGCATAAAAAGTTAATGAAATAAAATTATCAACAAAACTATGCTGTTTTTCCGAAGACCCGCAGGTGCGGATCTCCGAAACAAAAGCATTGAATTCGTCTTCTGAAACATCAGAATATAGCCTTAACAAGCAATCATTTCCGCAGTTATATAAACCTGCAAAACTGCCAAAGGATATATTATCAATAATTTTATCAAAAATGCTCATTAAAGCTCACTTCCAATCAGTTTTCATAATCAGGTTCACGAAGAAAGACAGGCATGAAACCACCTTTTTTGAAAAGAATTTTCACTAACCATTTTTTATAAACAATGATGAGTGCAAGGATTATAATACCTGTGACAGTAAATTTAATACCCGTTGAAAGTCCTTTTGCCTTGTACTTCATTTCAATGGAGTGTTCGCCCTCATCAATGTCAAATCCAATAAGACCGCCGCCAACTTTATCTATACTGCCTTCCTTGATAATTTCGCCCGATTCATCGTTCATAACGGTATAATCAAGAAGCTGACCGTCAACAAAGATTTCCCAGCTTTCATCATAAGGAATGGAAGTCCAGATGAAAGCATTATCATTCTTTACATTAATTGTACCTGTGAGCGAAGTTTCATCAAAAGAAGTCAGTTCAATAGTGCCGTTTGAAAGAATTTTATTATAGGCCTCTTCAAACTTTTCAACATCAAGGCGAGCTGCACAGAATGCTATGGTAGCAGTATTGTTACTTGCAGGAATTGTATAAGTAACAACTACCTCATCTTCGGGGGTCAAGTAACCGAGGTCAAGAATAAAAGGCTGAATAGAACTGCTTACATAATTATAAGAAAGGTCAGCAGCAGTGATTTTCATTGCAGATAATCTTGTTGAGCCTGCATAAACATAATAATTACCTTCAACATCAGGCTTAATTTTAACATAAGCTTTTGCTTCAGAGCCATTAGAAGCCTTTGAAACAGAGAAATTAACTCCTGAATCGATACTCGAAAGTGAGACATCATTGAGATTTTCTGTATTTACATCAGTTGCCTCAACGGGAATAAGAATATCTGACACACCTGTAGCAGTAGCCATAAGATTATTCTGAACAACAAAAGGATCATTTGATGCGTAATCCCATTCAAGAACAGCCTTGTCAACAGAGAATAAAGGCGGAAGGAAATATTTATATTCAAATGCCTCGAAATCATCATTCTTATCTACAAGTGTGTAGATATCGTCGTTCTGAAGGAAATTCATATTATCATAAATATACTTTATGGAAAACATTGAATTAAAAATAGTGGTCTGAGGATAATAGGTATAGCTGTTTATATTGTTAGCAAAAAAGCCAAGCTTTTTCATGGTTTTTGCTGTGTGCTCATAAGCCATTGAGGAAAATGTTGATGTACCGTTATATCCATACCATGAGGGATCCATTCTTGCACGAAGCTTTGCAAGTTCCGTTCTGAAGAAAAGCTCCTCATCATCAGCTTCAACCTTTTCACTGAGCTCTTTATAATTATTGTAATCTCCTGTATAAGCAGATTTTCTTTGTTCCATAACAAATTTTGGTGCATCGGAAACAAAGATTTCAAAAATCACTGCAAAGAAAAGTAAAAATACGAGTGCTGATTTGCGGTATTTCAATGATTTCATCATTGAAAGAATCGCAACATACATCATAGTGAAAATAACAGTTGATAGTAAAGTCAATTCATCGCAGTTTTCCACTCCGAATTTTTCAACAAATACAACAAAAACAAGAACAGCAAATCCTGTACCGATATATGATTTTTTTGAAAATTCTCCGATATGAATAAAGGCTTTATAAGCAAGGGTAAGAAGCAAGAATGAATAAGCAAAAGACCATCTGTACGGAAGGTCATTAGGCATGTGAAGTCCATGCCATATAAAATTGAAATAATTAAATACAAATCCCAAGAAGCATCCCATCATGAGAATGGCAGAAACAATTTTCTGCTTTCCGGGAATTCTGTCACTGAGGAAATAAAACGGAAGCAGGATTACCGTAAGAAGTCCGCAATAGACATTTGGAATAACATTGTCTCCGCTGCTTCTAATTGTAGGCTCAACTGCGGGAAGATGATTAGCAATAAACGTGAAAATATCAAAATATTGCTTTGATTCTTCAGGGAAAGTACCGGCAGTAGCCGATGAAGATTGAAGACAGAAGTATACAGGTATCAAAGCAAATGCCGCTAATGCAAAACAAAGGAAAGAGGACAATGCAAATGTCCAGCCTGTGACCCAGAATCTTCTGTACTTAAGAAGATATTTTCTTTCTCTTTTTATTTTTGTCTCTGTATCAGCAACAGGAGTAACTGCAGAATCTTCGCTTATGCTTTCAACAAACAGAGATTCATCAGATGTATTGTCTGTCACAGTTTCCTGAATATAATCATCAGGAATTTCAGATACAGAATCAAGCAGTATTGCGGCATCATCGCTGTCATTATGAACTGTTTCAGGAATATTTTCAACTATGAGTGCAGCTTCTTCTTTTTTTCTGAAGATGGACGAGGTAAGCTCATATCTTCCAAAATAATAATAAAGAAAATATAAAACAGAAAAAATACAGACCATAAATGCCATGTAATAATTGGTAATCATTGTATAAGTCATTGCGGCAATATAAAGACCGGGCTTATTTTTCTGAATAATTCTTTCAATACCATGCATTACAAGCGGAAATACAGCAAATGCATCAAGCCACATTATGTTCCATGAATAAGCGACGAAATATGCTGAAAATGCATACATCTGACCAAAAATAATGCTTTCTTTTCTTACATGTCCATTGGTCTTATTGATATAATAAGTAAAACCTGCAGCAGCGAGCATTGCCTTACCGAGAATCATCACAGCAATAGCCTCGGGCATATTTTTATGACCGAAAAGCAGCATAATTAAGGCAAAGGGGCTGCTGCAATAATTAAACAGATTGCCGAGAAAAGAACCTCCGAGACCTGACGTCCATGAATAAACAAGACTGTCACCCTGAGTTATTCTGTCATAAACCTCTGCATAAAGAGGTCCATACTGATGATAAAGATCGATTCTCAGAACTGTATGGTCTCCAAGCCACAAGGAATTACCATGAAAAAGATACATAAGCATCATAATTCCGAATGCAAATGCAGCTGATAGCAAACAATACTTTCTGAGAAGGAATTTTTCATCGATAACTCTATTCTTACGTTTTAACAACGGGCTCATATTATACATCCTTTCAACGGAAATTTACTCTAATTTTAGCTGTTCCCCCTGATCCTCGGCTGACAAAACAGCACCGGCTGCGGGTAAAGATTTTGCACGGTATCTTGCAGGTTTTTTGAATCTACCCTCTTCAAAATCGGCGACACTGACGACCTTATGTCCTTTTTTCAGAGAAATGACAGCTACACCCTGAGTGTCTTTTGTTGATTTTGAAGTAATTGCCCCTGAATCAAACAAGAGATATCTGCCGGCAGAAGTTGATAATACAAATTCTGCATCTTCTCTGATATATCTGAAAGCAACAGCATCAGATTTATCGGAATAAGCTTTGATAAGTTTTTTTCGGTTTGTTTTAGTTTCAAAAGACGATATATCGACCTTGGCAACCTTACCGTTTTCAAAAAACGCAAGAATATAACCGCTATATTCACTTACAACAGCAGCAAAAATTGCAGTTTCACCTTCATCCATCTGAAGCTTTGTTGCAACAAAATCACCAAGTACACTTGCTTTACATTCATCAAAATCAGATACTCTTGATTTATAGCACTGATGCTTGTTTGTAAAGAAAAGAAGTTCTGCATTATTTGAAGCTTCCGTTTCAAAAATCACACTGTCACCGTCTTTAAGTTTGTGATTATTTCCCATACGCCATGATTGATGTGAAATTTTTTTGAAATAACCTTCTTTTGTAAAAAATACCATAACTGAGTAATCGGGTATTTCTTCTGTATCGTCTACATCTTCAAGTTCAGACTCATAAATTATATCAGTCTTTCTTGGCATAGCATATTTTTCGATGACCTTTTTTAGCTCCTGAACAATAACTTTTTTGATACGTGTTTTACTTGAAAGAATATCTTCAAGATCTTCAATCTGTTTTTCTAGTTTTTCAATATCTTCCAGTCTTTTGAGAATATACTCACGGTTAAGATGACGAAGTTTTATTTCCGCTACATATTCAGCCTGAATCTCGTCGATACCGAAGCCGATCATAAGATTGGGGACAACTTCTGCTTCTTCCTCCGTCTGACGAATTATTTTAATGGCTTTATCAATATCAAGCAGTATTTTCTGAAGACCTTTAAGAAGATGAAGTCTGTCTTTGGCCTTTTTCAGGTCAAAATAAGTTCTCCTTTTGACGCATTCGGTTCTGTAAGCAATCCATTCATTAAGAAGATCACCAACACCGAGTGTCATGGGAATACCGCCGATAAGAACATTGAAATTACAGGGAAACGGGTCTTCAAGTGGAGTCTTCTTAAACAAAACGGAAATTACTTTATCAGGGTCTGCTCCCCTTTTAAGATCAAGTGTAATCTTAAGTCCAGAACGGTCGGTTTCATCACGAATATCACTTATTTCACGAAGTTTTCCGCCCTTAACAAGTTCGATTACTTTATCAATTATTGCTTCACAAGTAGTAGTGGGAGGAATCTCAGTGATGTCAATGCAGTTATTTTTTCTATCGTAACTACACTTTCCTCTTACTCTGAGAGACCCTCTGCCCGTATTATATACTTCCCTGATTTTTACCGGATCATAAATTACGCTGCCACCACCGCTGAAGTCAGGTGCTTTGAGAGTTTGGGTACAATCATGTTCAGGATTCTTTATAAGTTCTATCGTTGTCTCACATACTTCTTGAAGATTAAAAGAACAAATATTACTTGCCATGCCGACTGCTATACCCGAGTTTGCGTTTACAAGAATGCTCGGGAACGTAACTGGAAACAGAACAGGCTCCGTCATAGTATTGTCGTAATTGGGAACAAAATCAATAGCATCCTTATCAATGTCAGCAAAAAGTTCACTGCAGATATTTGAAAGCTTTGCTTCAGTATATCGGGATGCCGCAAATTGCATATTTTTTGAATATGCTTTTCCAAAATTTCCCTTTGAGTCAACATAAGGGTGAAGTAACGCCTCATTACCCTTGGTAAGACGAACCATTGTCTCATAAATCGCCATGTCTCCGTGAGGATTGAGTTGCATAGTAGCACCGACAATTTTAGCAGATTTAGCCCTGGCACCGCTTAATAAACCCATTTTATACATGGTATAAAGAAGTTTTCTGTGTGAAGGCTTGAAGCCGTCAATTTCGGGAATGGCTCTTGACATAATAACACTCATTGCATAGGGCATATAATTCAGTTCAAGAGTATCCGTAATAAACTGATTAGCTATCTCACCCGCACCTGCTATATGTGCATTGGGATCAACAGGAGTACCGAGAATGTTATCTTCATCGGTATTTTTCTTTTTTCTTGCCATAACTAATCCTTTCAGCTGATATCAGCCATATCAATATACAAATGCCCGTTCTGTGCAATATGATCTTTTCTGCCCTGGAGATTATCACCGAGCAGAAGGTCGAACTTATCAGCTATAGCAACCGGGTCAAAATCAGGTTCAATTTTTATAAGTCGTCTGGTTTTGGGATTCATAGTTGTCAGCCACATCATATCAGCATCATTTTCACCAAGACCTTTTGAACGCTGAATTGTATATTTAGCATTTCCAATCTCTTCAAGGGCATCAATCTTTTCTTTTTCGGTATAAGCAAACCATGTATGTTTACCTGATGTTATTTCATAAAGAGGAGATTCTGCAATAAAAACCTTACCTTCTCTTATGACTGACGGCATAAGAGTATATAGCATAGTAAGAATCAGAGTTCTTATCTGAAATCCGTCATAGTCAGCATCAGTACAGATTATAACTTTATTCCACCTGAGATTATCTATATTGAATTCAGGAATTCCTTTTACCGCCTTACCTGATACTTCAACACCGCAACCGAGAATTTTAATCAGGTCAGTTATTATTTCACTTTTAAAAACTTTAGCAAGATCTGCTTTAAGACAGTTGAGTATCTTACCTCTTACCGGCATAACAGCCTGAAAAGCAGAATCTCTTGCCTGTTTACAAGCACCCAAAGCAGAGTCACCTTCCACTATGAAGATTTCTCTTTCATTTACATCCTTACTGCGACAGTCAACAAATTTTTCAATTCGGTTGAGCATATCATTTCCGCCTGAAAGTGCCTTCTGAACATTTACTCTTGTAGCCTCTGCTCTTACTCGAGAACGCATGTTAATGAGAATGCGTTCACAGATTTTATCTGCATCAAGCTTGTTTTCAATAAAGTATATTTCAAGTTGATGCTTGAAAAATGAAGTCATAGCTTCCTGAATAAACTTATTGTTTATTGCCTTTTTGGTCTGGTTTTCATAAGAGGTCTGTGTTGAAAAAGAAGAAACAACAAGCACAAGACAATCTTCTATATCCTGGAAAGTAATTTTACTGTCAGTTTTATTATATTTGCCATTCTGCTTCATGTATGAATCAATCTGAGAAACAAAAGCACTTCTGACAGCTTTATCGGGAGCACCACCATACTCGAGATAACTGGAATTATGATAATACTCCTTCATTGACAACTTGTCAGAAAAGGCAAGTGCTGCAAAAACTTTGACTTTATATTCAGGCTTATCTTCCCTGTCTTTTCCGCTTTTTTCACATGACCAGAACTGTATCGGAGTAATACTCTTATTATCAACAACTTCACCGAGATAATCTACAATACCGTTATCATATCTGTATTCATAAGTTTCAAATCTTGAATCTGACAGCTGATTTTTAAGAACAAAACGCACACCGTTATTTACAACGGCCTGCTTTTTAAGTACATTCTGATAATATTCAAGTGGAATGGAAATATCCGTAAAGACATCAAGATCCGGCTTCCAGCGAATTCTTGTACCGGTGTCTTTTTTTTCATAAATTTCTTTTGTAAGACCGCCGATATTTTCACCTTTTCTGAACTGCAGTTTATAACAATATCCTTCTGAATG
The DNA here is from genome assembly GCA_015065425.1 of Oscillospiraceae bacterium. Taxonomy (GTDB): domain Bacteria; phylum Bacillota; class Clostridia; order Oscillospirales; family Acutalibacteraceae; genus RUG806. The sequence continues at coordinate 1,680 of SVQH01000052.1, read as the reverse complement.
TATCTCGGCTTCCATGTACTCTGAAGCATATTGAGTTGAGCATAATCCAAGTCCGTTAAGACCGAGAGCAAACTCATAGCTTCCGCCGTCATTATTATTGTATTTAGCTCCTGCATACATCTCACAGAAAAGAAGCTCCCAGTTATATCTGTTTTCTTTTGCATTGAAATCAACAGGCATACCTCTGCCGAAATCCTGAACTTCTATTGAAGAATCAAGAAATCTTGTAACAACAATCCTGTTGCCGTAACCTGCTCTTGCTTCATCTATTGAATTGGAAATGATTTCAAATACGGAATGTTGACATCCTTCAAGACCGTCATCACCAAAAATAACTGCAGGTCTTTTTCTGACACGGTCTGCTCCCTTAAGAGCAACAATGCTTTCATTGCCGTAATCTGCTTTCTTTGCCATATTTCCCTCCGACACATAATATTACATTATAATATATTACACTATTTTATCGTATTTAGTCAAGTAATTATAGGCTTAGAGTGACAAAAATTCAGAGTTAGGAATACTCATACGTAGTAAAAAAAGAACACCTTCGGTGAAATAATCCGAAAGTGCTGCAAAATTGAGCTATCAATATACTAAGTAATCATATAACAACCAGCCGACAAAATTCTCGCCTGCAGAGGGATGAGAATATGAAACTTTGATATATCCGTTATTCTTATCATTATATGGTTCTGTAATGCTTACCCTTGTCCCTTCGTTGATAAGACAAACAAGGTCTGATGATGAATACGGACTTTCTCTCATATTAAGACCTAAATGTTCAGGTGTATTATATGAAACATACATACATTCTTCATCTGAAGAGCTGTTAATTGCATAAAGCGAATCAAATTTGAGATAATTCTTCATAACATAGCAATATCTATCCATAGGTTCAACCAATGCAACAACTCGTACATATCCTGTATGATTGCTATTATCATCAGATAAAACAATAACTTTTGTACCCTCAGGTAAAACACCAAGTTTTTCAGATGACGATGTAGCAAGAGAACGCATAACAAGCCCTGCAGAAGCGGGTGTATCAGAAACTATATAACAGGCATCGTCAATGAGAACTTCAGATACATTATTACTGTAAAAAACCTCTTCAAAATCATCAGATTCATGTAACTCTGTATCTTCTTCGACCAATGTTTCAGATACATTATTTGATTTAGCGAAGGTTCCAACTACATCTGAATTGATGACAATACTTTCCGTTATCTTATCAGTCTCTCCGTTCAATGAAAATGAACGCACAAAAAATACAACAACTATGCACAGAAGTACAAGAATTACTGATAATAAACCAATAATCAAAGTATATAATAGTGTCTTATGCTCGGTTTTCATAATAAATCACCTTATATGTAATCTTTAGCAAAGAGATAAAAACTGCAATCAATAAAATTAACTAAAAAAGACCAAGTCAAAAGACCTGGCCTTGGTGCGAGAGACGGGACTTGAACCCGTACGGGATTACCACACGCCCCTCAAACGTGCGCGTCTGCCGATTCCGCCACTCTCGCATTTGTAAGGAACGTGTCGTATTATAGCAGAACAAAATCGGGTTGTCAATAGAAAAAACAAATTTTTCTAAATTATTGATTATTCTGAGAATTGTTTCTGTTCATAATCTTTTGTTTCATTGCAAAGAGCTTTTTTCTTCTTGCATCT
>SVQH01000005.1 GCA_015065425.1 Oscillospiraceae bacterium | reverse complement strand
AATAACCCGGTGATGTATGTTGATGTAACAGGGACTATGCATGTTAAAGGTACGGATGGGGTCGGTGCTTCGGGAACAACTTCCAATATTCCAATGGGAGTAAAGGAAGTTCTTGAAGAACATAAATTAAATGCTGTATTCGCAACAAAATATTTTACATTTTATAAGGATGCTTTAGTTATTCGTCACTCAAATGATTTTTTGACCTCCTGGTCTATTGGTGGAATTATCTTTTTGAATCATAATCTCGATGCATACTCTTATGAATACAGAGCGAATTATTTGAAACATGAATATGGTCATATTTTACAAGAAAAACTTATAGGAATTGATGATTATATATTATATATAGCACTTCCTTCTGCATTATTTAATCTGATTTCCCGAGGGAAGAATCCTGTGGGTAAATTTATACATGAAAATTATTATAATCCACCATGGGAATATACTGCTGATATTATAGGAAATGTTGACAGGCAACATGCTGAATATGCTTTTAGTGCGGCTCTTGCATATTTTGCTTCCTTCTAACGGGCTAATTAGATGGAAAGGATGGTAACAATGAAAATTATCAAAATTATAGTGATTATTTTACTTTGTATTATTCTGAATGGTTGTACAGAAGAAATAAAAACAGAAGATTATCCCAATCTTTTAATTTGTGGTGCCTACGCAGTTCCCGGAATTTTTTATCCTGATTTGAAGGGGTCTGAGACTGATTATAAAATTATAGAAACGGATTCCTTTGACAGAGTTTTATTTGAATTCATTACCCCATGTTTTATTACCGGGGAAACAGAAAGTGTTTTTGTTATCTGTCAGAAAGCAGATTCCGATTATGTATATTTTTATGAAGATGTCTGTTTTTCATTTGATACATATAACGATTTAACAGTCAATTTATTGAAAGAAGCAAATGACTGGAACAAAGAACTGAATGTTGATAAAATGACAAAAAGACCGATTATTATCAGTTTTGACGGATTTATTATGTCAAATAATTCAATTGAGTATTCAGAAATACTGAAGTTATGTCACGAAAAACTTGGTTTTTCAGGTGGGAATATCCAAGAATTATGTGTAGATGATGTTGATACAAAAGGAAATGAGATACTTTACTTCAAATTAAAGAATAACAACGGTATAACAGAATATTTTCTGTTTGTATCAACAGACCTTAATTATGATTTGTTTGAAATAACAGATTTTCCTTCATTTAATGTTGAAGAATTTTCACAGTTTAAGATAAGAAACGGCTGGACTTGACAGTATCTATCAGGGAACGGTTTTGTAACCTATCACGGTTTGGGTTTATGGTTGTGAATAATATTCACATTTGTGTTTTCATTCGGCAGAGATTCTGCTCTCCGCCTTGCCTCGATAAAGTGTGACAAGAGAGGTAATATTCTCACAAGAAAGCATTATGATTATTCTACCTCTGACCCCTTACTCTTACTTGATACCGTTACGTATTCATATAACGATACATGGAAGGATAAGCTCATATACTTTGACGGAGAGAGTATTTCCTATGATGCTTTGGAAAATCCTACATCGTACAGAGGTAATTCTCTCACATGAGAAAAGGGACAGATATAAGTGTTCTCTTCCTACAACAATAAACCGGAAGCCGGACAGTAAATTAATAAGGACTTCGGATTGAAATTTCGGGGTTCTTTTTTCGTTATCGGATGTTGAATATATGTCATTTAATTGGCAGAGTATTTCCATTAATTGCCATTTTATGCATGGGTGATGTATAAAAACGGTGTAAAGAACAGGGGCTTTACAGTGTTGAAAACTTTTATGTAATGTTGATATTTACTGTGGAAATGTTGAAAAATCGGTTGAAAATGTTGAAAAGTTTTTTTATTTCCTCAAAAGAAACTTGATTTTTGTAAAAATATTAACTTTACTTCACAAGGTTTTCAACATTTTTTCCCGATGTGCACGTTTTTTTATTCAATGTAAAAAATTTGATATTTCTTTGAAGAAATAAAAAACAGTGGCAAAACCGAGGGAAATGTGATAGAATGTAAATGATATATAATCTCTCCCGCGGCGGGGTGGGGTTTGTTATATGAAAGGCGGACTTTCAGATGGAAGTTAAATTAAAGGCGTATGCAAAAATAAATCTTACTCTTGATCTTACGGGAATTCTGCCCGACAAGTATCACGGAATATTTACCTGTATGCAGTCCGTAGGACTTTTTGACGGGGTCAGTGTTAAAAAAGGCGGAGACGGCATACTTCTGCGATGCTCGGAAAAATACATTCCCTGCGATGAGAGGAATACCGCATTCAAGGCGGCAAAGCTGTTTTATGAAAAAGCGGGAATTGAGCCGTCTTGTGAAATATTTATAAAAAAAGTTATTCCCTCAGGAGCCGGACTTGCAGGCGGAAGTGCAGATGCTGCTGCAGTTCTTAAAGCTCTTACGGGGCTTTACCCCGAAAAGCTCTCCCACAGAGATATAATGTCTCTTGCCCTTGAAGTGGGGGCAGATGTGCCCTTCTGCTATCTCGGAGGTACAAGGCTTTGTCAGAACATAGGCGAAATTATGTCACCGCTTCCTTCATTTTTCTCAAACGTGCTTATTGTAAAGCCCTTTGAAAGAGTGTCTACAAAGGATGCCTATGCACGGTTTGATACGGCAGAAAGCATTCTTCATCCGGATAATACATCCTTTTTGTATTATGCCGCCGCAGGGGAATATAAAGAGGCTATGAAATATGCATCAAATATTTTTGAAGCCTTAAGTGATGTAAAATCGGGTGAACTGATAAAGGAGACCATGAATCACTCGGGGGCATGGTTCTCATCCATGTCAGGTTCGGGTTCTGCTTATTACGGACTTTTTGACTCGAAGGAAGATGCCTTTGCCTGTGCTGACCTTTTAAGAGGCAGGGTTGAAAGTGTGTTTGTCACAACAACAAAAAACAAGGGCATTGAATAAATCGGAAATATCTGTCAAGACTTTCCTGTGAAAGGAAGGTCTTTTTTTATGGAACATAAAGTAAAAAGAACACTAAAAACTTACGGAAATTTCCCTCTGATACTTATTCTTTCTCTCAGTATTCTCATACTGTCGGTCTGCGACGGTTTTGCTGCGGCTGAAAAAGTCCGCAATGTCAGTCTGAGGCTTCATATTCTTGCAAATTCGGATGCCGAAGATGATCAGGCTGTAAAGCTTACTGTCCGTGACGAGGTGCTTAAATTTACCGAAAATATTTTTCTTGAAAGTACGGATGCTCTTGAAGCCGCAGAGAGTGTTGAAAACAATAAAAATGAAATAACCGATTTTATAAACAGTGTCCTTGAAAAAAACGGCTTTGATTATAAAGCAAGTGTCTTAATTACGGATGAATACTTTGATACGAGACAATATGAAAATGTGAAACTGCCCGCAGGTGTGTATAAGGCTTGTAAAATAATTCTCGGTGACGGCGGCGGACAAAACTGGTGGTGCGTGATGTTTCCGCCCCTGTGCCTTCCTGCCGCCACAAAAAAAGGGACTGACACGGACAGTATTTTTGCAGTATTCGGTGATAACGGAAGCGAATTTATAAAAGAAAAAAGCGGTTATAAAATAAAATTCAGAATAGTTGAGATAGCTGAAGAAATAATAAACCGTATCAGGGAATAAACATAAAATTTCACTCATAAGATAATAGTGATATTTGTCCTGCGGAGTGGTTTTATGAAAACAGTCAGAATAAAAACAGGAAAAAAAGGGTACAAAACGGATATGTTTACCGTTTTGTGCCTTGCTCAATCTGCGGCTGTGGTGCTCATAGTCATTATGATATTTGCCGTGTCAAGGATAAGTCCCAATGCGTTTTACGGAATAAAAGGGGAAATAGAAGAGATGTTCAGGAAGAATTATGATATCGGCGGATATTTCACCCCAACCGAAGAAAAAGAATTTTCAGTGTCCGGTGACACATCAGTTTTATCTCAGATGTCTTTTACTGAAGAATCCGATATTTCTGACGGTAGTGAGCATCTTGTTTTCTGTGCGGTAACAGAGAATGTTTCAGATAATATTGAATTTTATTCAGCCGAAGCCGTAATGCCCGTCAACGGACAGGTGACATCTCCCTACGGCTACAGGATACACCCCATTTACGGTACGGATAATTTTCACGCAGGAAGAGATATAGCCGCACCTGAGGGTAGTGCTGTGTATGCTGTACTTGACGGCACGGTTATGGCTGCAGGCACTGCCTCCTCTGCAGGAAATTATGTAAAGATAGACCACGGTAACAATAAAGTCACGCTTTACTGTCACTGCAGCAAATTGTATGTTAAAAAAGGTGACAGTGTCAGAAAGGGCGATATCATAGCGGCTGTAGGGCAGACGGGACTTGCAACGGGTCCCCATCTTCATTTTGAATATCATTTAAACGGAAATATTGAAGATCCCGAAAAAATACTCGGTGGGGCTGTAAATGTACATTGAAATCGGGAATATCACGTTTTACATAAGCTTCTCCTTTGCTGTTTTTCTTGCCGTTGCCGCAAATACTTCTGTGGGAAGGACATATCTTCTTTCACTTATATGTGCTTTTTTGCATGAAGGTGTTCATGTTTTTTTTCTGAAAAAATGCGGCTGCAGAAAAATATTGCTGAAATTTTCCTTCGGCGGCATAAAAATGCAGACGGACGGATTTTCTCTTCTTTCATATAAAAATACTGTTCTGTGTACTGTCTCGGCACCCATTGTAAATATCATTACGGGTGCCTTGTTTTATTGCCTTTTTTTCCTTTTTCGCAAAGAAGTATTTTATATTTTTGCCGTAATAAATCTCATAACGGGTGCAGTGAATCTCCTGCCCCTTCCCTTTCTTGACGGCGGTCGCACTCTCGCAGCCCTTCTTGCAGTAAAATATGAAGAACATGAAATAAGAAAAATTTGCGACATACTTGCTGTTACTTCTCTTGTTTTTCTCGGCGGTGTTTTTGCTGTGACCCTTTTTATGAAAAAGTATGTGCTTTTTCTGATGTTTTTCTTTTTTTATTGCACATTGGGCTATATTAACGATAAGCTTACTTGAAAAAACGGACAAAAGATGTTATATTAAAAATAATAAATATAACGGACGGTTTTGTTATGGACAGAAAGCTTGAAAGAATACTGCCTCTGGTACAGAAGCCTGCAAGGTATACGGGCGGTGAACTGAACAGTGTAATTAAAAATAAAGATGAGGTCGACATAAGATTTGCCTTTTGTTTCCCGGATTCTTATGAAATAGGTATGTCGCATCTCGGAATGAAAATTCTTTACTCTGCCGCAAATGCAAGAGAGGATACCTGGTGTGAAAGAGTTTTTGCACCCTGGGATGATATGGAAGAACAAATGCGTAAAAACGGAATTCTTCTTTATGCCCTCGAAAGCGGCGACCCCATCAAGGATTTTGATATACTTGGCTTTACGCTTCAGTATGAACTTTGTTATACAAATGTGCTCAATATGCTTGATCTGGCGGGGCTTCCCGTAAAAGCAAAGGACAGAAAGGCTCTGTCTCCCATAGTAATGGGCGGCGGTCCATGCGTGTGCAATCCCGAGCCTGTGGCAGAGTTTTTTGACCTGTTCTCTTTAGGCGAAGGTGAAGAGGTCAACAGTGAAATTATGGACCTTTACAAAGAGCATAAAAAAAGAGGCTCAACCAAGGAAGAATTTCTCATTGATGCCGCAAAAATTGAGGGTGTGTATGTCCCTTCTCTTTATGATATTACATATAACCCCGACGGAACCGTTAAGGCGATAACTCCGAAAAACGGTGCCCCCGAAAAGGTCACAAAGAGAATAATAAAAGACCTTGACAATGTTTTTTACCCCGACAATTTTGTTGTACCTTTTATTGATGTGGTACACGACAGAGTTACTCATGAAATATTCAGAGGATGTATAAGAGGCTGCCGTTTTTGTCAGGCAGGATTCATTTACAGACCCATAAGAGAAAAAAGTCCCGATGTTATAAACGAGCAGTGTAAGACTCTTTGCAAAAACACGGGTTATGATGAAATTTCCCTGTGCTCCCTTTCAAGCAGTGACTATACGGGAATTGAAGAGCTGCTTGAAAAGCTTCTTGACTGGACAGAGAAGGAAAAAGTCAATATTGCACTTCCTTCTCTGAGAGTGGATAATTTCTCCGATTCTCTCGTAAAAAAGCTTACGGGAGTCAGAAGAAGCGGTCTTACCTTTGCTCCCGAAGCGGGAACTCAGAGAATGCGTGATGTGATAAATAAGAATGTTACCGAAAGCGAGCTTCTTGAAACTGCGGGAATTGCATTTTCAAACGGCTACAGTGCGGTAAAACTCTACTTTATGCTGGGACTTCCCACAGAGACACCGGAAGATGTTGAAGGTATAGGAATACTTGCAAAAAAAGTCGTTGATGAATTTTATATGAATCCCGACCGTCCCAAGGGTAAGGGTGTTACCGTCGGTATCAGTGCTTCATCATTTGTGCCCAAGCCCTTTACCCCCTTCCAGTGGGAAGCTCAGGCGACACCTGATGAACTGAAAGAAAAACAGGAGCATCTCAAAAATACTCTTCCTTCAAAGAAGATAAATGTAAGCTTCCACAATATCCCCACATCATTCCTTGAGGGTGTTTTTGCAAGAGGTGACAGAAGACTTTCCTCTGTCATTGAAAAAGCTTGGCAGAAGGGATGTAAATTTGACGGCTGGGGAGATAAATTCCTTTATGAAAACTGGCTTGAAAGTTTCAGGGAATGTTCCGTCTCTCCTGAGTTTTATGCCAACAGAAAAAGGGATTATTCAGAAGTTCTCCCATGGGAGCATCTTGATTTTGGTGTCAGCAAGGCTTTTCTTGAAAAAGAGAGCAGAAAATCATACAATGCCGAAACCACTCCTCACTGCCGTGTGAAGTGTGCAGGCTGCAGTGCAAATAAACTGAACGGAGGTAAGTGCGATGTATGAACTGAGACTTTATATATCCAAAAAGGGCAGAATAAAATTTGTGTCCCATCTTGATATGTTCCGTCTTATGCAGCGTGCCGTAAGACGTGCCGATATACCTCTGTGGTATACCGAGGGCTTCAATCCTCATCCTTATATATCCTTCCTTCTTGCTCTTTCTTTAGGAGTTGAAAGCGAAGGAGAACCCGTTGATATAAGAATTGTGGGGGATATGTCCCCCGATGAAATTAAAGAGAGACTCAATAAGTGTATGCCCGAGGGGCTTTATGTTGAAAGTGCCGTAAAGCCATACGATAAAAGCGGTGACATAGCTTTTGCTTCCTACACGGTTACATATTCAAAAGATGACGTAAGCGAAAGTGAACTTTTCAATTCTCTTTCAAGCGGTGTGCTTACCTGTGAAAAAAGCGGTAAACAGGGAAAAAAGAAGGTCATGAAGCAGGTAAATGTTTCGGAAAATATAAAGAGTTTTACCCTTTCAGGTGAAGGAGAGGACATCCTTCTTGATGTTGTCCTTCCTGCGGGAAGTACCTTCAATCTTAATCCTCTTCAGCTGTCTCAGGCTGTTTCGGGTTATCTCGGCAAAGAGGTGGTTCCCGTAAGGATGATAAGAACTGCACTGCTGACGGGGGATATGACGAAATTTGTCTGATTTTTTCAAAATGGGCGGTGATGAGATGGAAAATACTGATAATGAATTCAGTATGTTTGAAGAAATACTAAAGGGAGAATTTCCGTTAACGGAAGAAAAAGAAGATGACATTAATGAGGAGGAGGCTCCTCAGCTTGTACTGAAGATTGGTGGCGACAGTACTGCTTCCGGAGAGAAAAAAGCAATAGTTTTTGCCGGAGGCGGTTCAAAGGGTGCATATCAGATTGGTGCATGGAAGGCTCTTAATGAACTGGGCGAGGTTTTTCAGATTGCAACGGGAACATCCATAGGCTCCATAAATGCGGCTTTTTATGTTCAGAAGGACTATGAAGCTGCCGAGAAGATGTGGGGCGAGATAACTGCCGGAGATATTATGAAAAACGGCATAAATCTTGATGTGTCATTTGAAGGTATTTTTTCTCAGAAGGAAAATCTTTTTCCCTTTCTGAAAAACTATCTCAATACAAAAAGTGTTGATAATACTCCCTTTCTTGATATGATGAAAAAATATTTTTCTCCCGAAAAATTTTTTGCATCCGATGTGGACTATGCACTTATGACCGTAAATTTCAACGGATATACCCCTTCTGATATCATTCCCGTTGAAATGAAAAAGACCGATATGTTTCCCTACGGCAAAAATGCGTGGCAATGGATAGCCGCTTCAGCCGCCTGTTTTCCCGTTTTCCCCGTTATGGAAATAGACGGCAAGAATTATATTGACGGCGGATATTTTGACAATATCCCCGTGGCTTCTGCCATAAGACTCGGAGCTTCCCGTGTGGTCGTAGTCGACCTTAATACGGAAAACAACCACGAAGGTTATATAAAACATCCGAGAGTTACATATATAAGACCCTCAAAGGACCTCGGAGCTTTTCTGAATTTCAACAGGGAAGTGCTTGACCGTTCAATAAGGCTGGGCTATAATGATACCATGAAGGTATACGGGAAGTATCTGGGTAATGATTTTACTTTTATACCCGAAGAAAATGATATTGCAATACTGAACGAAGCCGCAGAACTTTTTACCGATATCCTGACTTCTGCCGAAGCCTCCTTTGATTTTTCTGGTAAGGTACGCTATCAGCGTATAAATAAGTTTGAAGGCTGTACCACGGTCATTTCAGACTTCATCGGAAAAGAAAAGCCCTCTGAAGCTGAAATCTTCCTCGGTGCATTTGAAATGTTCCTTAAAGCCATAAATTATGATGAGGAAAAGGACTATGTACTGTCAGAGCTTTTGTATTTTCTTAAATCTGAGGTAGACGGGCTTTATCCCCTGCTCGAATTTGATACTGCGAGTGCATTTTCAAGAGTCAGAGAATTTATCAGGGAATTCGGTAAAAACAGACACAGCGAAATCAAAAAGTATGACGAAGATGTTATTATGCTTATATTTACAAGTTTCATGCGGACTCTTCAGAGGCTGAAACTGTAATAAAATAAAGGAGGTAAATTTTATGAATTGTCCAAAATGCAATGCTCCCATCGAAGACGGTATGGTCTTTTGCTCCAACTGCGGTGAGATAGTAAGTGCTGAGCGTGAAGCCGTTGCAAATGAGGCACAGCAGCAGTACAATGAAAATGTGTACGGTGAAATGCCCCAAAACAACGTATACGGTAATTATCAGCAGGAAAGCTATCAGCAGAATTATTCTGCTCATTATAACGACCCTTATCGGTATAATCAGCAGAATATGTATGAAGTTCCCCATGAAAGAATACCTACCAAGGGTGAATATTTCCTGTGGCTGTTTGTTCTGCCTCTTGCATCCATTGTACCTCTTCTTTATCCTATTCTCGTAATTGTTTTTGCCTGCGGTAAAAGCTATCCCGCAAGAGCCAATTTCTTTAAAGCATTTCTCATTTTATGGCTTGTTGTTGCCATTGTGACAGTGGTACTCGTCGTAATCGCAATAATACTTATGACAGTATTCGGTGTTTCTTTTTCGGCAGTAGCATCTGATTTCGGCAGCTATATGCCTTGGTAAATGCGTATTCAGGGTGGTTTTCCTTTTGAGAAAACTGCCCTGTTTTCTTTTATGTATTGACATTATTATTTTTTTGTCGTATACTACAAACAAATGTTCGCATTGAGGTGGGATAATAATGACATCAAAAGTCAACAGTATGGGTATATTCGGAATGCGTTCTTATATGGTAGAGGTTGAAGCTGATATATCAGGCGGAAAATTCCGTTTCGATATGGTAGGACTTCCGGATACGGCTGTATCCGAAGCGAGAGAAAGAGTTCAGGCTGCCATTAAAAACAGCGGACTCGGTTTTCCTTTTATGCACATAGTCGTAAATCTTGCTCCTGCGGATGTAAAAAAAGAGGGAAGTGTGTATGACCTGCCCATTTTTATGGCGGTGCTCATAGCGGCGAAGCAGCTTTTTGTAAGTGTAAAGGATAAAGCATTTATAGGTGAACTGTCTCTTTCGGGTAATCTGCGTCCCGTTGACGGTGTTCTTCCCATGGTTATAGAAGCAAAAAAAGCAGGTATAAAGGAAGTATATCTTCCTTATGAAAATGCAGGAGAAGCCGCGGTTGTTGAGGGTATAGACATTTATCCCGTAAAAAACGCAAAACAGCTCATTGCTCATTTTGAGGAAAAAGAAGAAGGGGCCAGAATAATAAAGGCTGAACCCATTCTTTACAGGAAGGGAGAGAAAGACCCTCTTTCCCCTGATTTTGCAGATGTCAAAGGACAGAGTGCAGCTAAAAGAGCCCTTGAAATTGCCGCGGCAGGCGGTCACAATGTGCTGATGTCAGGCCCTCCCGGGTCAGGTAAAAGTATGCTTGCCAAGAGACTTCCGTCCATTCTGCCCGATATGACATTTGAAGAAGCACTTGATACAACAAAAATATATTCGGTTTCGGGAAGACTTAAAGGACAGACGGGACTTATGACTGAGCGTCCTTTCCGTTCACCCCACCATACCGTGTCACCTGTGGCACTTTCAGGCGGCGGAACTGTGCCGAAGCCCGGTGAAATTTCTCTTGCACACAACGGAGTATTATTTCTTGATGAGCTTCCCGAATTTTCACGGACAACCATGGAGGTCATGAGACAGCCTGTGGAGGACGGGGAAATTACTGTTTCCCGTGTGGCAGGTTCTCTTACTTATCCCTGTTCAATTATGCTCGTCGGTGCAATGAATCCTTGTCCCTGCGGATATCTCGGACATCCCGTGACAGAGTGCAGTTGTACTCAGAATGCAATTCAGCGGTACAAAAACCGTATATCAGGCCCTCTTCTTGACAGAATTGATATTCAGATAGATGTTCCGCTTGTTGCCTACAATGAAATAAGCGGCAAAGCAAAGCAGGAGGAAACATCGGCAGAAATAAGGGCGAGAGTGGAAAAAGCAAGAGCCGTACAAACGGAAAGATTCAAGGGAACTTCCGTTACCTGTAACGCGAAAATGACTTCCGTTCAGACAAGAAAATACTGTATTCTTGAGGACGCGGCACAGCAGCTTATAGAGTCAAAATATGAAACCCTCGGACTTTCGGGCAGAACTTATGATAAAATTCTCAGAGTTGCAAGAACCATTGCCGACCTCGGAGGATATGATATAATAACGAAGAATCATATACTTGAAGCTTTGCGTTACAGAAAAATCTATTAAGAGAGGTACTTTATGGTAGTATGCGTATTTGGTTCATCGGGAACCGAAATTGATAATAAGTACATAGAAAAAACCGAAGCACTGGGAGAAAAGCTTGCAAGAAGAGGTCATTCTCTCATGTTCGGCGGCGGTAAAAACGGTCTTATGGGTGCGGCAGCCCGTGGCTTTACAAAGGGTCACGGAAAAATCACGGGAGTTGCCCCCGAATTTTTCAAGGAAGGCGATGTATTATATGATGCCTGTGATGAATTCGTATGGCCCGAGAGCATGAGAGACCGTAAAAAATATATGGAAGACAATTCCGATGCCTTCATAGTCACTCCCGGGGGAATCGGTACTTATGAAGAATTTCTTGAGGTTCTCACATTAAAACAGCTTGCCCGTCTTTCAAAGCCCATTATACTTTTCAATATTGACGGATTTTTCGACAAGCTTTTAAGTCTTATTGACGACAATGTAAAAGACGGATTTATCAGAGCTCAGACTCCTGACCTTTTCAGAGTTACCGATGATATTGACGAAGTAATAAAAATCGTGGAAACAGATTTCTTCGATATAAATAAAATTAAATTTTACGATTAAGAAAAAATCTTTTGATTTATCAACCCCTGCCCCGGGTCTTGGGGGAATCGGTGTTTTTTGACATAAGCAAATTACTCACGATGCGAGTAATTTCCTGTATAATAAGAAAGCGGCTTCGCCGCATCGCGTGGAACCGATTTCGTATTGTCCATCTCAGGAAATCGCGAAGCGAGTTTCTGAGGGACTTATAATTTTTTTCACTTTATAGGAAGGAATTTACTATAAAGTGAAAAACAACTCCCGGAATCTCTTCGGGAGTTGTTGATTTTCAGTGATGATTTATTTACCTGCGTAGATGCATTCTTCTGCGTATCTTTCAGCGATAACGCCTTCGGGTTCGCCTGTCTTCTGAGATTCTGTAAGAATGCGTTCAACAGTGTTGTAGATATTGTTAACCTTCTTGAGAACTTCTTCCTCGTTGTAGTTGCCTGCGGCTTCGCCTGCTGCGTTGATAACACCGCCGGCGTTGATGATGAAGTCGGGAGCATAGAGGATGCCTCTTGCCTTGAGAGCTTCACCTGAAGCGAGGTCAAGGATAACGTTGTTTGCAGCACCTGCAATAGCCTTGCAGTTGAAACCGGGAATTGTTGTGGGATTAACTATTGCACCGAGAGCACAGGGAGCGAAGATGTCGCATTCTTGCGTCAGAATTTCGTCTGCGGAAACGATGGTAGCACCGTATTTTTCAGCAGCGATTTCAAGGTTAGCCTTGTTCTTTCTGTTTGCAACATAAAGCTTTGCACCTTCTGAAGCGAGATGCTTACAAAGGTCAAGACCAACTTTACCTACACCCTGAACAGCAATGGTTCTGCCTTCAAGGTTGTCAGAGCCGAATGCTACCTTTGCAGTAGCCTTGATTCCCTGATATACACCGATAGCGGTGAAGGGGGAGGGGTCACCTGAAATGTGGGGAAGACCGCAGATGTGCTTTGTCTTTCTTGCAATGATAAGAGCATCGTCACAGTCTGTGTTAACGTCTTCTGCAGTGATGTAGCAACCGTTCAGAGCATTCATAGCTTCGCCGAATGCTTCAAACATTGCTTCTGTCTTCTGTGAGGGGTCAGCAATGATAACGGATTTACCGCCGCCGAAGTCAAGACCTGCTGCTGCGTTCTTGTGTGACATACCGCGGGAGAGACGAAGAACGTCGAAAAGAGCTTCATCTTCGGAAGCATACGGAAGAAGACGGCAGCCGCCGATAGCGGGACCTCTTACTGTGTTATGAACAGCGATAATAGCCTTAAGACCTGCTTTTTCGTTGTTGACGAAAAGTATTTTTTCGTGACCGTATTTGGTGATTTCCTGCATTACATTCATTTTGTATCATTCCTTAAGCTTGGATTTTGAAATATCCCCGAAAGCAATATCTCAATTTAGTTAATAATATACTGCAAAAAAGTTTTCTTGTAAATATTTTTTTTGCGATTATTAATGTATTTTTTTAATAAATAAAATTCAATGAATTTATTTAATTGATATTGCACAAAAAAATACTGTCATACCGAAATATTTTTTTTCGATATGACAGTGTTTTTAAGTTTAATCGTTTTCTTCAAGATATCTCAGCTCTGTCTCCCTGTCAAGCTTTGACTGTGCTTTTACCCTGGCTCTGAGTTCTTTTCTGTTTTTTCCGATGACACCGTTTCTTGAAAATGCCACCCAGAACATTCCCAGTACCGAGCCTGCACCTGCAAGAATCATGTCTATCATGGTATCAACCAGTCCGTCCTCACTGAGTATGGAGGATACCTGAAGGGTATATCCGTAAAGACGGTCCATGGTGAATTCGTAAAATTCCCAGGCTACAAGTATAAAGCATGAGAAGCAAAGGGAGAAGAATGCTGCAAGTCCCGGGCTTAAATGACGGGATTTTCCTTGAAAGGCTACGGCAAAATCATAAGCAAAGTACGAGGCTACCACACCTGAAATGAAATGCTCAATAATGTCAACATACTGAAAGTTTGTCTTTGTATTGAGAACATAGCCGATTACCACACCGAAACAGATAAATATGTTGAGCATGGTCTGTGCCTGATATGAAACTCGTGTGATAAATGATTTTCCGCCGAAAAGCTGGAACATATCCCACAGATGTGTAAAAGCAATGGCGAATATGCCCATTAGAAACTGAGTTGTTGAGTTGTGCAGAAATCCGTATATCCCGAAAATGAGAAGGGAGGCACGGACAGCCCACCATATTATCTGATGCCACAGGGGTATGGGCTTTATTTTATTTAGCTTTTTCATAACTGACTTCTTTCCTTGTTTTTTCATTGCAATTATAAAAAAATATAATTGTTATTGCAATGCACGGTAATTTTTAGACCGTAATTTGTCATAATTATTTTTTTGTAGTTGTTTTTTATTGACAATTCACAGATAATATGTAATATTATATATAAATACAAAATAAAAAGTCGGTAGAGGTGCGTCTGTTATCAGTAGCTGTCAGTTTGTTCCGGATTTGAATGACAGTGAAAGGAGCCGACGCCGAGGCGGCAGTATCAGCCGGTGATGCTGTCAGTCGGGCATAAGAAGAACATTCTTATGACTGTCGCAGTATATGCGGAGTGCTATCGTGGTTTCACGGTTCACTGTGTATTTTTCTGCGGTGAACCGTTTTTTATTTACAAAGAAAGGAAGTCAATTTATGAAAACACGCAAAAAGCTTTTGTGTATGCTCATTGCTCTGGTTCTCAGCTGCTTCATTATTTCCATGAGTGCAGGTGCAACCGAAGCAGATGATACTGCGGTTCTTCTTTCTGATGACGGTGCTGCAGCAGAGGATGCAGGTCTTAATGTTTATGAGGATTCCTGTCCCGATTGTGACGGAGAAGGAAGCTGTTACGAATGTGAAGACTGCGGATTTACAGGTGTTTGCGAAACCTGTGCAGGTACAGGTCTTGTGGATGTAAGAGAAGGTGCCTCCAGCGATTATTTCGCAGCATTCTGGGCACTCATTCCTCCCATCATTGCCATAGGACTTGCACTTATTACCAAGGAAGTATATTCCTCTCTCTTTGTCGGTATCGTTGTGGGCGGTCTTCTTTCCGCAAATGTGTTCAAACCCGGCTTCTCACTTACGGGTGCCATGGACTACATTATAAACGACGGTCTTATTGCCGCAGTTTCCGACAGTGCAGGTATATTCATTTTCCTTGTACTTCTCGGCATCATGGTTGCACTTATCAATAAATCGGGCGGTTCAAGAGCCTTCGGTAACTGGGCTGTAAAGAACATAAAGTCCCGTGCAGGTGCCATGGTTGCAACCTTTATTCTCGGTGTCCTCATTTTCATCGATGACTATTTCAACTGTCTTACCGTAGGCTCTGTTATGCGTCCCGTAACAGACTCTCACAAAATTTCAAGAGCAAAGTTTGCATATCTTATAGATGCTACTGCTGCTCCCGTATGTATGATAGCTCCCATTTCCTCATGGGCTGCCGCAGTTGCTTCCTATGCTGAAGAAGGACAGGGACTTAAGCTTTTCATTCAGGCTATCCCCTTCAATTTCTATTCACTTCTTACCTTCGTATTTATCCTTGCAATTGTATTCCTGAAGATAGATTTCGGTCCCATGAAGCTTCACGAAATGAATGCAATGCTTAACGGCGATCTTTACACAGCAGGTGAAAGAGTTGACTCAAAGGAAGAAGACATGGGCAATCCCAAGGGCAAGGTTATTGATATCATTGTTCCCGTTGCCATTCTTATTGTAACCTGCGTATTTGCACTCGTTTACAACGGCGGTATCCTTGACGGAGAAAGCTTCATTGATGCTTTCTCAAATACAGATGCCACGGTAGGTCTTCCCTGGGGTGGTCTCATTGCACTTGTTCTGACAATGGTTTATTTCCTTATCAGAAGAGTTATCACTTTCAAGGGCATGATGGAATGTATTCCCGAAGGCTTCAAGGCAATGGTTCCCGCCATTACTATTCTTACATTCGCAACAGCACTTAAGAACATGACAGGTCTTCTCGGTGCAAAGTACTTTGTTGCTGACCTTATGAACGGTGCTGCAGCAGGTCTTGCAAACTTCCTTCCTGCAATTATTTTCGTAGTTGCATGCGGACTTGCATTTGCTACAGGTACATCATGGGGTACTTTCGGTATTCTCATTCCCATTGTTACTGCAATATTCCCTGCAGATTCAAACATTCTCATCATCGGCATCTCTGCTTGTCTTGCGGGTGCTGTATGCGGCGACCACTGCTCACCCATTTCGGATACAACAATCATGTCCTCCGCAGGTGCTCAGTGTAACCACATCAACCATGTAAATACACAGCTTCCCTATGCTCTTACCGTTGCAGGTGTTTCATTTGTAACATACGTCGTATCCGGTATTGTTCAGAGCTTCATAAGCTCTTATGCACTTTGTGCAGTAATTTCTCTTGGCTTCGGTCTTGTTGCAATGCTCGGAACAATTTTTGTTATCAAGGCTGTTACAAAAGACAAGAATGTTAAAAATGATGCAAAGCCTGCAAAATAATTTATAGATAAATTTACGCAATACAAAACGGCTGCACCCGAGACGGGCTGCAGCCGTTTGTTCGTTATGTAAACTGAACTTCAGAAACGCAAATCAAAAATTATTTTATCCGTAAAGTGCAGTGTCTATGCGAGCACCGAAATCATCGGCTATACTGAGAAAGTCTTCGGTATAAGAGAAGCCTTCAACCACCATCATGCCGGGAACGAGATTATTTATGTCTCTTATAGCATTTGTAAGTGCCGCAGAACTGCCTTCGCACACGGGGATAACTGCCTTGTCTCTCATGTCATAGTCTTCAATGAAGGTCCAAACTGCCATGGGCATGGTGTTGTCCCATGAGGGGAAGCACAGGAAAATTATGTCATATTCACTCATGCTTCCGGGAGCATTCTTAAGTGCGGGACGGATATTTTTAAGGTGTTCTTCATGTGCCTTTTTTACAAGTTCAGCCTCATCTTCGGGATATTTGCCTGTGGTCTCAATTCTGTAAAGCCCGCCGTCGGTTTTTTCCGAAATATATTCTGCGGCGGCAGATACGGAATCTTTATGCGAAAAATATACGGTAAGCACCTTTGCAGGGTCAACTTCTTCAAGAGATAGACTCTCTACTGTGGTTATCTCCTCGGGAAGGGTGGTTACCTCTGCTTTTACAGTGGTTTCTTCCGTCTGTGCCGAATTACATGCACACAGGAAAATAAAAGTAAATGAAAGTAAAACAGCTGACAGCTTTTTCATATCAGTCTTTATTCCCCCTTGTTTTTATGTAGTTTTTAAGCATAAGGCACCAGTCTGTCTGGATTATGTCAAAATCTCTGTCAATGAGCCAGCCCCAGCCTCTGTCGGCTTCGCCCGTAACGGAAATATCATCAGTGTGACCGGCATCCAGTACGGCTTTATAGTTGTATACAATGGAATTGACCCATACGATTCTGCCTTTTCTATGCATGCTTTCAATATATTCTCTCTGACATACCTCAGCATTTTCTGCTTTGAAAAGCACTTCTGCACCGATACAGTTTATACCTCTTTCACAAAGTGAGTCGGTAATTTCGTCTTTTTCGGAAACTATGGGCATAAACATCAGGTCGGGTGCGTATTTCAGTACCTGCTTCAGATATTTTTCCTTGGTGTCCGTTTTGATTATAACCTGCTTTTCAACACCTGTTTTTCTGATTATTTCCGTAATTCCGGGAATGTCGATCCAGAACTTGTCTATGTTTATGTAGCATTTCCCCTTAAGGAAGGTAAGCACTTCTTCAAGTGTGTTGATTTTACATAATGTCGGAACATTATCCTGATTGACAAAACGAAGACGGTTTATGCTTTTTGAGTTGAGCTTTGATAAAAGCATCGGAAAGAGAAGATGGGCACTTTCCATGCCGGGATGAAAAACATAAAACTTTCCGTCACGGCTTTTTGAAACATCGAGCTCTATTATGTCAGCTCCCTGTTCGAGTGCCGCTTTGAAGGAGGCGAGGGTGTTGCAGGGGATGTTTGCCCCGGATGACCCTCGGTGGGCACATACAAGAGTATTATTACGGGCGTTCTGAAATAGAGATAAGCTGAAATCTATCATAACTGACCTCCTGCTGAAATATTTGTTATTATAATATATAATAACTTATTTTCATATAATAATCAATTATAATTTTCAGCCTGTCTTTTTAAGTTTCTCCCTTGCTCTCTTCTCTCTTTCCATGTCCTCTTTTTCTTCAATGGCTTTATATTTTTTATAAAGGTTTTCTGCAAAAGTGCACCCGCCTCCGTCGCACCTGAAGCAGTGGTTTTTTATGTAATCTTTTTTACTTTTTTCGTCGGAAAATTTTGTCGTCATACAGGTGTTGTCAATATATCCCTCACAACACAGCAGATTGTTTTTTACTGAAAGGAAAAACGGGCACCGGATTTTTGCCGTGATCGGAATGTTCATTTTTTTAGACCTCCTTGAAAATATATATCCGAAGTCCCAAGCATGGTACGGTATATGCCGTATAATGACGGTGAGACATTTCGTTGAGAGTAGTGTAGCAGACGAATACTCAGTATTTCGCCCCTGAAAATGCGGTTTTTGAAAAAAATTCTGAAAATTGCAGATTATTTTTTCTCAGAAGCAATTTTTGTTCAAAAAAATGTTTGACAATTACAGAAAACAGTATTATAATATGCTCAAAGGGTGTGTATAGTACAGAAAACTGTAATCTATGATTATAATAATACAGAACTCTGTATTTGTCAATGCTTTTTTCCGTGTATGAAAGATATGGGGGCAATATTATGGATACATACATGATAATAAAGGAGCTTTGCGACGAAAAAGGGATAAAAATGTCGGTTCTCGCAGCAGGTGTAGGAATAAGAAGCTCGGTTTTTACGGAGCTTAAGAAGGGCAGAACAAAAAAACTGTCCGTTCCGACACTTGAAAAAATAGCCGCGTATTTCAAAGTACCCTTAAGCCTTCTCACGGGAGAGGAGGATGCCGTGGAAGGAAGACGTAACGAGCTTTTCAGAAAAAGAAAGCTTCTTTTTGACCTCTCCGCAAAAGCCACGGAAGAGGACTTGGATAAACTTATAAAAATAGTAGACGCACTTACAAGCGAATAAATTATGAGCATACGGAGGTAGCATGACTGAGAATATTTATATAAGAAAAATACCCTTACCTTTGGGGGTAAGGGCATTTACTCTTCCTGATGCTCAGGGAGATTACAATATTTATATCAACGAAAACCTGCCTTTTGAACAGCAGAGGAAAAGTCTTGAGCATGAAACCTCTCACATTGAAAGAGGGGATTTCGGGAAAGATTCCGAGGCTTCCGTAATTGAGGCAGGAAGAAGGCTTGTTGATAAGTGAAAATCATAATATAATCTTTGCCACTGCTTTTCTTACTTTTACGCCTTTTCCGTCGGGGGCAACACAGGGTCTGTGTGCTTCTCCGGGGAAGAGAACAAGGAACATACCTTCCTCAAGATATGCACTTGAGAAAATATCTGTATTTTCAAAAAATGCAATGTCATCTGTTTCAAGACGGTTGTCTGTGTAAGTGAGATTATCCGCATCACACACATCAATAATTTCGCTGCCTTTTAAGACAAACTGAATGTCGATGTACTTTTTGTGGGATTCAAAAAGACAGTCGTCAACATTTTTGTTTGTGTAGTCGGAGAGATTTATGAAAATATTGTCTCCGTCAACACCTATTCTGTCATTGGGAGTGTTGTCATCAATGGCTTCAAGAGCCTTGAATGCCTTTTCAAATGAGGGATGGACACCGAAATACTTTTTTGCTTCCGAAATTTTGTCAATAATCATAAAAATTATCCTTTCTTAATAAAATGAGGTGATGCTATGAAAAATATATCCTGCTGCTTCACGGGGCACAGAGAAATTAACCCTGAGGATGTTCCCTTTGTTGCCGAAAAACTCAGTGAAGAGATACTTAAGTGCATAGAAAACGGTATCCGCCGTTTTTACGCAGGAGGGGCAATAGGCTTTGATACCCTTGCTGCCCGCTGTGTTCTTGCACTTAAAGAGGAATATCCCGATACAGAGCTTCATATAATCATGCCCTGTGAAAATCAGACAAGAGGCTGGAGTGAGGAAAATAAAGCGGCACATTCCGATATACTCAGCAAGGCTGATGAGGTAAAATGCCTGTCGGATAATTATTACACCGGCTGTATGCAGGCGAGAAACCGTTATATGGTCGAAAACAGCAGCGTGTGTATCTCTTACCTTACTAAAACTGCGGGCGGAAGTGCCTATACTGTTAATTATGCCCGTAAATCCGGACTTGAAATCATAAATATCGCAGATTATTTTCAAGCTTCAAACTGACTTCTGAAAAGACGGGCATATTTTCCGTTTTTGTTGAGAAGCTCTTCGTGTGTGCCCGTTTCAAGTATTTTACCGTTTTCCATATAAAGTATTTTGTCGGCTTTTAATATGGTTGAAAGACGGTGTGCCACTATAAAGCTTGTTTTACCTTTCATAAGAGTGTCAAATGCCTTGTTGACCCTTATTTCCGTTCTTGTGTCAATGGATGACGTGGCCTCGTCAAGAATCAGTATTTCCGGGTCAGTAAGCATCACTCTTGTTATGCACAGAAGCTGTTTTTGTCCCTGAGACAATGAACCTCCGTCTTCACCGATGAAGGTATCAAGTCCTTCGGGCAGTCTTTTAATAAATGAATACGAATGGGAAAGCTTTGCCGCCTCGATTATTTCTTCGTCGGTGGCATCGGGTTTTCCCATTTTTATATTGTCTCTTATACTGCCGGGCATAAGCCAGGTGTCCTGAAGCACCATACCGTAACAGCTTCTCAGAGAATTTCTCGTGATGTCTCTTATGTCAACTCCGTCAATATATATAGCTCCGCCGTTTACATCATAAAAACGCATGAGAAGATTTATGAATGTGGTCTTTCCGCAACCCGTAGGGCCTACTATGGCAGTTTTCTGTCCGCTTTTTACACTGAGAGAAAAGTTTTCAATAAGCTTTTTTTCGAGGGCATAAGAAAAGGACACGTCTTTTATTTCCATAATTCCTTCGGTGTCGGTTTTTATAAGTGCATCCTTCTTGTCGGGTATTTCGGGGGATTCCTCAAGTATTTCAATTACCCTTGAAGCACAGGCAAAAGCGTTCTGAAGCTCTGCTGCAACACCCGATATTTCATTGAAGGGCTTCGTGTACTGATTGGCATAGGAGAGAAGACATGTGAGCACGCCGATACTTATGCTGCCGCCTGAAATTACTGCAAGAGCTCCCGTAAAGGCAACTGCCGCATAAACAATGGCATTTACAAAACGGGTAGCCGGATTTGTGATGGATGAATAAAAAATTGCTTTGAGCGAAATTTTTCTGAGTCTTTCATTTACTTCTCCGAAGGCTTCGAGGGAGTCCTTCTCTTTACCGAATGCCTTGACGGTTTTGAGATTTTCCGTAATTTCATCTGTCATAGCCGTCTGCTCTGCTCTGACGGAAGACTGCTCCGAGAAAAATCTGTATGTGTGCTTTGCCACAAATTTTGCTACAAAAAGGGAAACGGGAGTAAGTGCGGCAACCACAAGGGCAATTTTCCAGTCAAGCATGAGCATCAGTATAAGTGTGCCGATAATCGTGAGAATACCCGTAAAAAACTGAGTAAATCCCATGAGAAGCCCCTCTGAAAACTGGTCGGCATCGGTGATTATACGGCTTACGGTCTCACCGCTTTTGTGCGTGTCGAGATAGGAAAGGGGAAGGGAGTTTATTTTCTCATAAGCACGGTTTCTGATATCTTTTACAACTGAAAAAGTTATCCTGTTGTTGACGGAATTCATTACCCATGTTGCGAATGCACACACTGCCGCAAGAATTCCTGCTTTCCCGAGAGTTCTTATAATTCCGGGAAAATCAACACTGCCTTTTCCCAGTATAAGGTCAATGGCATCACCGAAAAGAAGGGGGATATAAAGAGTCAGTACCACGCTCCCAAAAGCCAGAAAAAGGGAGGCTATGACAGAAAACTTATAGTGAGATATAAATTTCAGAACTTTTATAAGGGTACCTTTTGGTGCTTTTTCTTTGCTCATTTTTCCGCACCTCCGTTCTGAGAATTATATATTTCTTTATAAACTTCACTTTTTTCAAGAAGCTCACTGTGAGTTCCTATTGCATCTATCATGCCGTCTTCCATGACTATTATTCTGTCACAGCCCATGACAGAGGAGGTTCTCTGGGAAACTATGAATACCGTGGGTGAGTCGGGAAGGTCTGCTATGGCTTTTCTCAGTTTCAGATCTGTTGCAAGGTCCAGTGCAGATGATGCATCATCAAGTATCAGTATAGGAGCTTTTTTTACAAGTGCCCTTGCTATGGTAAGCCTTTGCTTTTGACCGCCCGAAAGATTTTTTCCGCCTTCCGTGAGAATTTCATCAAGCCCGTTTTCTTTTGATGAAATGACATCCTCAGCCTGAGCGGTTTTTATTGCTGTGAGAAGGTCTTCTTCTGAGGCGTCCCTTTTGCCCCACAGAAGATTGTCTCTTATACTTCCGCTGAAAAGCACCGCCCTTTGTGCTACAGTGGCAGTAAGAGAACGCAGGGTGCTTTCACTGTAAGAATCAATACTTTTTCCGAAAAGAAGTATTTCACCCTCATCTTTTTCATAAAAACGCGGAATAAGATTGATAAGTGTGGACTTACCTGAACCTGTTGAACCGATAATTCCCGTTTTTTCACCCTTGTTCACCGTAAATGAAATATCTGAAAGAGATTTTTCACCTGCGTTTTTGTAAGTAAAGGAAACATTTCTGAATTCCACTGCGGGAGCCGAAAAATCAGGAGTTTCACCTTCTTCGGGGAAATTCAGTGAGGGAATGGTGTCAAATACCTCACTTATTCTTCTTGCACTTGCAAAAGCTTTTGTAATGGTGATAATAAGATTTGCAAGCTTTATCAGTTCAACGAGTATCTGTGACATATAGTTATAAAGAGCCACCACAGCACCCTGTGAAATTATTCCCGCTTCGACTCTTAAAGCTCCTGTGTAAATAAGAACGATTATGGCTGTGTTTATGAGAACATAAGTCAGGGGATTCAGAAGTGCGGATATTCTGCCCGCTTTTTTCTGAGCGGAAAGAAGAACGGCGTTTCTGTCAAGAAAATCTTCAATATCTCTTTTTTCCGTTCCGAAGGCTCTGAGGACTCTTACCCCGGTAAGTGTGCTTCTTGTTTTTGACAGCACGCTGTCAAGTGCCTTCTGGACGGCTTTATAAAGAGGAACGGTGCCGAGCATTATGGCAAATACCACAACGGAGAGGGCAGGAATGGTGCCCGCAAATGTCATAGCCGCGGCAGAGTCAACGGTGAAAGCCATTATCATTGCACCGAAGACCACAAAGGGAGAACGAAGAAGAAGCCTTAATGTGAGATTGATTCCGTTTTGTACCTGATTGACATCGCTTGTCATTCTTGTTATAAGCTTTGATGTGCCGAGAGTGTCTATTTCGCTGTAGCTGAGTTTTCCTGTATGAGAGAACAGGTCATATCGCAGTGCCGAGGAGAAGCCCACTGCGGCTTTTGCGGCAAAATACTGTGCCGTAATCGAAAAGGAAAGACCCACAAAGGCAAGAACAGCAAGAAGTATGCACATTTTAAGTACATAAGTGGTATCTCCCGAAGAAATCCCTGCATCAATTATCTCTTTTACAACCAGAGGAACAAAAAGCTCAAGAAGTGCTTCAAGCATCTTGAACAGAGGGGCAAGTACGGTTTCGAGCCTGTAATTTTTCAGGTAGATAAGTAATTTTTTCATTATTATATCTCCGCAAACGGTAAATATTTCCTAAATATTATCACAACGCATCATTTTTTTCAATAACAACCACGGTTTTTCTTGCATAATCAGAATTTATGTGTTAAAATATGCTGTCACGATATGATTATTTTTAACTGAAAGGATGTTTTTTATGTCAGGTCATTCCAAATGGAGTACCATAAAGAGAAAGAAGGAAAAGACCGATAATGCGAGAGCAAAGGTCTTTACTAAAATCGGCAGAGAAATTGCCGTTGCAGTAAAAGAGGGCGGTCCCGACCCTGCAGGTAACTCAAAGCTTAAGGATGTTATTGCAAAGGCAAAGGCTGCAAACGTTCCCAATGATAATATTGACAGAATCATCAAAAAGGCTGCAGGCGAAGGCGGCGGCGATAACTATGAAGAGATAATTTATGAAGGCTACGGTCCCTCAGGTGTTGCAGTTGTTGTAGAAGCACTTACCGACAACAGAAACAGAACTGCAGGCGATGTCCGTCATTATTTTGATAAGTACGGAGGAAACATGGGTCAGTCAGGCTCGGTTATGTTCATGTTCACCCGTCAGGGGGTTGTTCTTGTTGATGCAGAGGATGTTGACGAAGATAAGATAATGGAAGATGCACTTGAAGCAGGTGCAGATGATGTTATTCCCGATGAAGGCGTTTTCGATATCCGCACAGCCATAAATGCTGTTGCCGATGTTTCTGAGGCACTTACAAAGCTCGGATATAACGTTGTTTCCGCTCAGCCCGAATATGTTCCCTCTACATATACCGCTTTACAGGGTGATGATATTACCCGTATGGGTAAGATGCTTGAAATGTTTGAGGATAACGACGACATTCAGGCAGTATGGCACAACTGGGAAAACGAAGACGATTACGAATAATTTACGGGAGTTGAGTTTATGAATTTTTGTCCCGATAAGACAGAGGTTTTCTTTAAATTCCTCGAAAATCCCATTTCTGTATCTTCAATTTTCTGTGAAATAGACCTTCCGTTTCTCTCTGCTCCCATAACTATACGCTGGTATGGTGTTATAATTGCATTCGGTCTTACTCTTGCTGTTTTATTCGGCGGAAGAAAGGCTTATGTGTGGAAAATGGATATCAACAAAATGCTTGATGTTCTCATATACGGTGCAGTCGGCGGTATTATAGGTGCAAGACTTTACTATGTTTTCAGTAAATGGGATTATTACAGCGTAAACCCCGGAGAAATATTTCAGATATGGCACGGCGGTCTTGCCATTTACGGCGGACTCATAGGCGGTATTCTTGCCGCACTTATAGTCTGCAAGGTGGAAAAGCTCAATATACTCAATCTTCTTGATTTGTGCGGAATGAGTTTTCTTATAGGTCAGGGTATAGGCAGATGGGGCAATTTCGCCAATCAGGAAGCTTTCGGAACAAATACCTCTCTTCCATGGGGTATGTATTCCGTAAAGACTGAAGAATACCTTCAGAGTCTTGTGGTAACGGGTGCCGATACCACTGTGGACCCCACGGCTTATGTTCATCCCACATTTTTGTATGAATCTCTCTGGTGTCTTCTTAGCTTTGTCATTCTTTTCGTAATGTGTCAGAAATTCCGTAAGTTCTCAGGCCAGATATTCCTCGGCTACGGCGTTCTTTACGGAATGGAAAGATTTGTAGTTGAAGGACTCAGAACAGACTCTCTTTACATAGGTGACACAAATCTCAGAACATCACAGGTGCTCTCTCTTGTCCTTGCTGTGGCTTCACTGGTACTCTTTGTCATTTTTATGATAAAGTATACCAAAAATCCCAAGCCCATTGAGGGTGTGGACTATTTCAATGAAATTCCGCTTTACCGTCACAGGAAAAAGGCGGCTGAGGCAGAGAAGCTTGTCGAAAAGCTTACTGAAGAGCTGACAGTACTTAAGGCAAAAAAGGACGCAGATACTGACGATAAGCCTGATGCAAGAAAAATTGCTTCTCTTGAAGAGAAACTAAAAAAAGCACAGGCTGAACTGAGTGAGGCTCAGGAAAAGGTGCGTCTTCAGGACGAGAAAAAGGCATTGAAGCAGGCAAAAAAAGTCAAGGCAAAATAAATTTAATGAATCCGGAAGGAATCATGCCTTCCGGTTTTTTTTACAGAGGAGGTAAAATTATGTATTATCTCGGAATTGACGGCGGAGGTACAAAAACCACCTGCCTTGTCTGTGACGAAAATCTCAGTGAAATATTCCGTACTGTGGGTTCTTCAATAAATTTTTATTCCGAAGGGCTTGACAGGGCACGGGAAAATATGAAAGCCATGCTTTCGGATATTGAGAATAATACGGGGATTTCCCGATTCGACGGTGTTTGTATTGGTTCTTCCGCACTTTTCGGCAGAGCAGATGAAAAAACAAAATCAGATTTTTGTGACGGTGTTTTTCATGCCGATAGCATTATTATGGATTCTGACCTTTTCATTGCTCTTAAAGCCACGGGCAGAAAAAATGCCGCAGTTGTAATTGCAGGTACAGGCTCCATGGCGGCAGGCTTCAACGGTAAGGGCGAAATAATTACCAAAGGCGGCTACGGCTACATCTTGGGTGACGAGGGCAGCGGTTACAGAATTGCCCTTGACGGCATAAGAGAAGGTGTCAGAAGTCTTGATAATACGGGAATGCATTCCCTTCTCGGAGAATATCTTCTTGATTTTGCAGGTGTTAATACCAAAGAAGAGCTTGTAGATGCCTTTTATTCCCCCGAAAAGGACAGAAAATCCATTGCTGCTTTTGCTCCCTTTGTTTCAAAGGCTGCAAAAAAAGGTGATGCGACAGCACGAAAAATTCTCACAGAGCAGGGTGAGCTTCTTTATTACACCGTAAAAGCATTGCTGAGTGAAATGCCTGAAAGGCCGCATATTGCACTTTACGGCGGAGTTTTTCAGCATGATGAGATATATACATCTTATTTCAGAAACGCTCTCTCGGACTTCTGCAGTGAATGTGAGCTGCTGGAAAAAGAACCCGTATTCGGTGCAGTACTTGCGGCAAAGGAACTTTGTGAAAATGATAACTGAATTTATATGGGATTTTGACGGTATGCTTTTTGATACATACCCTCACACCACGGCGGCTTTATGTGAATATTTCAGACGGCACGGGAAAATAATTGACCCTGAAGAAGCCTTCGGGAAGTTAAAAATCAGTATAAGAGAGGCTTTCCGTTATTTCTCCTTACCCGAAGACGGAGAAAAGGAGTTTTATGAAATTGAGGATGATCTTGATTTTCTGCCGAGAGGTGTTCCTTATGAAGGAATCCCCGAAATTCTCAGATTCATAACAGAAAACGGCGGCAGAAATTATCTTTATACCCACCGTGACAAAGTGGCAGTACAGTATCTTGATTTATACGGGCTCGCACCGCTGTTCACAGATTTTGTCACAAGAGAAATGGATTTTTCCTTCAAACCTGCCCCCGATGCCGTAAATTATCTCATTGAAAAGCACTCTCTCAATAAAGACCGCTGTCTTATGCTGGGTGACCGCACAATAGACTGCGGCTCAGGACTTAATGCAGGCATAAAAGCCCTTCTTTTTGATGAATTCGGAACTCTTAAAGAAAGTGAATACACCTATTACACCGCTTCAATAAAAGAAGTTGCCGAAACAATAAAATCAATAATCAGGTAACAAAATACCGAAGCGGCAAACAGACTGCTCCGGTTATTTTTCTGTCTTTTTGTTGTCCTGTCGAATTTGCCGAATTTGTAATGCAGAGGCATATATTTAACAAAAGGATAACTGATTAAAACAAGGTTCATTTCTGCAAGAGTGAACCTTATATTTTTTTGCAGGATAATTGACTTGACAAGGACCATAATAATAATTATAATAAAGTTGCTGAATCGTATTTCACTAACTTACGATTCACTAACTCGCAAGTCAGCAAAAAATGAGGTGGTTCTGTGTTTTATTGCAGAGAAAAGGAGCTTAATGACCTTAATAAACGGTATAATAAAGGAAATTTTGAGTGTGCCGTTATATACGGACGCCGGCGTGTGGGTAAAACATCGCTTATAAATGAATTCTGCAAAGATAAACCTACGGTGTTCTTTTCGGCACTCAGTGCAACGGCAAAAGAAAATCTTGAGGCTTTGTCGAAGTCCATATACAGCTTTTTACGGCCGGAAAGCGTGAATGCCCCTGTGTATAATTCATTCGATGATGCATTTT
Source organism: Oscillospiraceae bacterium (assembly GCA_015065425.1). GTDB lineage: Bacteria > Bacillota > Clostridia > Oscillospirales > Acutalibacteraceae > RUG806. Next base: position 88,537 of record SVQH01000005.1, on the reverse strand, counting down.
CCGCGATTACGGCATTGTCGGAAAAGCACAGGCTTGTTTTTGTTGTTGATGAATACCCTTATCTTGCAAAGGCAGAGCCGTCAATATCTTCAAGACTTCAGCACCTTATCGACAGAGTATGGCAGAACAGCAGTATTTTTCTGATACTCTGCGGTTCATCAATGAGCTTTATGGCAAATCAGGTGCTGGGATATGAAAGTCCGCTTTACGGAAGATGCACGGCACAGTACAAAATAAATGCTCTTACCTACCGTGAGGTTGCTGTCTTTAATCCTGCACTGAGTTCAGAACAGCAGGCTATGGTATACGGTATAACAGGCGGAATTCCTCATTATATCAATATGCTTGATGCCGATGAGGATTTTGACAGTGCAGTGATTGAAAGTATATTCAATACATCAGCCTATCTTTTTGAAGAGCCTGAAAACCTTCTTAAGCAGGAGCTGAGAGAACCTGCAGTATATAATTCCATTATTGCTGCAGTTGCCGGCGGAGCTTCCCGTGTCAATGAAATTTCAACAAAAACGTCACTTGATACAGCCGTATGCGTAAAATATCTTAAAACTTTAATTGAACTGAATATATTGAAAAAAGAAAGTCCTGTTGCTGAAAAAAACAGTAAAAAGGTGATTTATTCAATCGGCGATAATTTCTTCCGTTTCTGGTATTGTTTTGTGCAAAAAAATATGTCCGCCGTTATGTCGGGACAATTTCCCCGGATTTATGAGAAGGCTGTAAAAAAACACTATCACAATTATATGGGCCAAATTTTTGAACAGATGTGCAAAGAATATCTGCTTCGTTATGCCGATAATCTTCCCGTGCTGATTTCAGAAGCGGGACAATGGTGGGGAAGTGACCCGACAGAAAAAAAAGAAGTGCAGATTGATATTGTATGTCCCACGGTTGAAGGTAATGAGTATATTATAGGCTCGTGTAAGTATAAAAATGAAAAAACCGGTATTGATGAACTGGACCTTCTTAAGCATTATGCAGATGTTTTCGGTTACGGCAAAAAGTATTATTACTATATTTTTTCAAAAGGCGGCTTTAGCGAAGGTCTTAAGAATGCTGAAAAGGAAGGTTTGGTGACACTTGTTTCTCTTGATGATTTATATAAATAAAAACGATATGAAAAATTGAGAGTATATTGTAAAAATTTTATATTTTATACAAAAATGTAAAGTAAAAACACTTGACTTTTTATAATATAAATTATAAAATAATATGGATAATGCGAGAGAATGCGGAAATGCGGTATTTTGCGTTCTCTTTTAAATAGATTTTTATATAGATTTTATTTATGCATTATTACTGTTTTCTGTGTACATGATGTACACATTACCATATCCTAAAAAATATACAGGAGGTGTTTGACAAAATGCAGGTTCACATTGTCGTTGCAATAATCATTGCTGTTGTTGCCGCTGTCATTTTCGGTGCACTCGGTTTCGTTTTCGGCGGAATGCACAGAAAAAAAGTGGCTGAAAAAGCAATAGGTTCTGCGACGGAAGAAGCAAAACGCATTATCAGCAGTGCACTTACCACTGCAGAAACGAAAAAGCGTGAAGCTATCCTTGAAGCAAAGGATGAAATCCATAAAGAGAGAACCGAACACGAAAAAGAGATAAAGGAAAGAAGAAACGAAGTTCAGCGTCAGGAACGCAGAATGATACAGAAGGAAGAATCTCTTGATAAAAAGACCGAAGCTCTCGAAAAGAAGGAAGAAGTCCTTCAGCAAAAAATAAAAGATGCTGATGATAAGCTTGAAGAGGTAGAAGCTCTCAAGAAGAGTCAGTTTGATATGCTCGAAAAAATTTCGGGTTATACAAAAGAACAGGCTAAGGAATACATCATCAAAAATCTTGAAGGCCAGCTCGTACACGAAAAAGCTCTTAAAATCATGGAGATTGAGCAGCGTACCCGTGAAGAGGCTGACAACCTTGCAAAAGAAATCATTACTACTGCCATTCAACGCTGTGCTGCAGACCATGCAGCCGAGGCAACCGTATCTGTTGTAGATCTTCCCAATGATGAAATGAAGGGAAGAATTATAGGCAGAGAGGGCAGAAACATCAGAACCCTTGAAAGCATTACGGGGGTTGATCTTATAATCGATGACACTCCCGAGGCTATCACAGTTTCAAGCTTTGACCCCGTCCGCCGTGAAGTGGCAAGACTTACCATTGAAAAGCTTATCACCGACGGCAGAATACATCCTTCAAGAATTGAAGAGATGTATGAAAAGTCAAAAAGAGAGGTAGAAGCTACCATCAAATCAACCGGTGAGAGAGCTGCTATTGAAGCAGGTGTCAACGGAATCAACGGAGAACTTATAAAGCTTCTCGGCCGTCTTAAGTACCGCACAAGCTACGGTCAGAATGTGCTTAATCATTCACTTGAGGTTTCATATCTTGCAGGTCTTATGGCTGCAGAGCTTGGTGCAGATGTGAAAGCCGCAAAGAGAGCAGGTCTTCTTCACGATATCGGTAAGGCTCTCGACCACGAAATCGAAGGAACACACATTTCCCTCGGTGTGGAATATGCAAAGAAATATAAAGAAAAGGACGAAATCGTTCATGCCATTGAGGCTCACCACGGTGATGTTGAGGCAAAGACACTTGTTGCCGTACTTGTTCAGGCAGCGGATGCTGTTTCAGCCGCCCGTCCCGGAGCCCGTCGTGAAAACATTCAGAACTACATCAAGCGTCTTGAACAGCTTGAAGAGATATCCACATCCTTTGATGGTGTTGAAAAATCCTTCGCAATCCAGGCGGGCAGAGAAGTCCGTATCATGGTAAAGCCCGATGCTGTAAGTGACGATCAGATGGTTGTTCTTGCAAGAGATATTTCAAAGAAGATAGAAGAAGAGCTTGAATATCCCGGTCAGATCAAGGTTCACATCATCAGAGAGAGCCGTGTGTTTGACTACGCAAAATAAACCTTAATCTCCCGGAAGAAAAATCTTTTTCGGGAGATTTTTTTGCTTTTATTATATAGTAACAGGTAAACTTTTATGAGAATTTTGTTTGTTGGAGATGTTGTGGCTCCTCAGGGCTGTGAACATCTCAGGCGTGTACTTCCCGTTTTTAAAAAAGTACAGAATATTGATTTTTGCATCGTAAACGGTGAAAATGCCGCTCAGGGTAACGGTATGCTTCCAATGTCCTGTGAGCATATACTTACATCCGGTGCAGACCTTATAACCTCGGGCAACCATGCCCTTAAAAGACCTGAAATTGAAAAATATTTTGAAAATGAGAATAATCCCGTTATAAGACCTGCAAATCTTCACAGGTCAGCCCCCGGAAGAGGTGTGTATGTCCTTGAAAAGATAGGTCTCAGACTCGGTGTCATAAATCTTATGGGCAGAATTTATATGGATGCCTGTGATAATCCCTTTGATGAAGCCGACAGACTTGTAAGCGAGCTGAGTTTACAGGGAATAAAGAATATACTTGTCGATTTTCATGCTGAAGCCACATCGGAAAAGAGGGTCATGGGTTTTTATCTTGACGGAAAGGTAAGTGCAGTGCTTGGTACTCACACTCACATAAGAACAGCCGACAGCATGATACTTGAAAACGGCACTGCTTATATTACGGATGCGGGAATGACAGGTGTTGTCGATTCCGTACTTGGAGTTGAAAAGTCCTGTGCCGCAAGAAAAGTCATTACGGGGCTTCCCGTACATTTCAAAAATCCCGACGGTGAATGCATGATGAATGCTGTCATCGTTGAAACCGATAATAAAACAGGAAGGGCGATAAGCATTGAAAGCTTCGATATCCGTTAAAAAAATAATTTCAGTTTTTGTTGCCGTGCTTTTGTGTTTTTGCGTGTCCTCCTGTGATATGGGACAAAATGAGACGACGACACAGGGAGAAGAGGAAAGCACCGAGCCCGTAATTCCCGGAGGAAGTCTCAGTGTGCCTTATACCTCTGTTGATTCTTTGAATCCGTTTTTTACCGAGAGTGTGCTCAACAGTGTACCCATTTCCCTTGTTTACCGTTCTCTTTATAAACTCGATACCTCTTTTTCGGCAGTAAGAGACCTTGCAGCATCGGAAACTGTGTCGGGACTTAATATAAAAGTATATCTTGTCTCAGACCTTGTTTTTTCCGACGGAGGAGAACTTACCGCTGAGGATGTTGTATATTCCTTTGAATGTGCAAAGAAATCATATCTTTATTCCTCTACCCTTGAAAGCATTTCTTCGTGTACTCAGGGAGAGGACGGAAGCGTTACGTTTACACTCAAAGAATATGATGAAAATGCACTCAATGTACTTACTTTCCCGATAGTTGAAAGGGGAACCGCCGCAACGGAGGATTTTCTTCCCATAGGCAACGGATTTTATCAGTTCAGTCAGGACGGAATCCGCCTTTCCCTTAAGGCAAATCTTAAATATGCAGGCGAGCTTCCCGAAATCGGGACAGTAAGGCTTACAGACGTAAAAGGTAATATAAGTCCCGAAAACCTTGTATCCGCTTCGGAGATAGATTTTTATTATTCAGACCTTGCCGATGCAAATATTGCAGCAGTGAATGCCTCCGTTACGGGAGTATATCTCAATAACCTTGTGTATATTGGTGTCAATCATGAGAATGTAAATCTTGTACTGGCTTCCTTCAGACAGGCAATTTCTTATGCCGTTGACAGACAAGCTATTGCCGAAAGTGCTTTCAGAGGCTATGCCCGTGCCGCCGCAGTTCCCTTCAATACCTCATGGAGCAGGTATTCAGCCTCTCCCTTGGCATCGAGCCTTTCTCTTTCTTCTCAGGGAGAAAAAACGGCACAGCTTCTCTCCGCAAACGGTTTCGGTGAGGGCGGTCTCCCCCTTGAACTCACGCTTATATGCAATGAGGGAAACAGCTTTATGCGAAACACCGCCTCTCTTATAGCTCAGGCATTGAAGCCTTATAATGTAAATGTTACAGTAAAGCTTCTCAGTGCCGAAAACCTTGAAAAAGCTGTAAAAGCAGGGGAATATGACCTGTATCTTGCAGAAATCAAAATTCCTGCAACAATGGATCTTTCTCAGTTTTTTATTCAGGGCGGAGCAGCTTCTTACGGCATCAACTTTGAAAACTGCCGCTCGGATGAAGAATATTTCAGATATAAAAACGGGGAGATAACCTTTGAAGAGTTCATTGATGTTTTTAATTCAGATATGCCCTTCATCCCCATTTTATACCGCAACGGCAGACTTTGTTATACAAGAAAGGTCACATCTGAAATGACCGTTACCGAGGGCAGCATTTTCGGTGACATATATAACTGGACTTTTTCCGATTGATTGAGAGGTGGACAATATGCTTTTTCCTCCCGTTAAAGAAAGTAATATTACGGGTACACTGGTATTTACCGAAAAATTCAGAGTATTTTCCGAGAGTACAGATGAAGAGACTCTCAGATGTCTGAAAACCGTTTTCGGAGAAATATACGAAAAGGGTAATATTCTTATAAGTGCAGAAATTGCAGATAAGTCTGAGCATCCCGAGGCTTATCATCTTGAAATATGCGGTATTGAAAATTCTGTTGAAGCAAAAATCCGTACATCTACATATAAGGGCTTTATGAGGGCACTTTTCTGTCTCAGAAGAATGTGCCTTAAAAATGAGTTCTTCACGGGATGTATATACGATTATCCGTCTTTCTCTGTAAGAGGATATATAGAGGGCTTTTACGGGAAAACGTGGAAAACCGAACAGAGACTTGAAATGCTTGAGCTTATGGCACTTTTCGGGGAAAATACCCATTATTATGCCCCCAAGGATGACCCCTACCACAGAAATAAGTGGAGAGAGCTTTATCCTCAGCAGGATGCACAAAGGCTCAGAAAGCTTGTAGATAAGGCAAACAGCCTTTATGTTGATTTTTATTACTGCATTGCTCCGGGGCTCAGTATGCAGTATTCTTCAGAGGATGACCTGAATGCACTGTTTTCCAAAACAAAACAGCTTTATTCCATGGGAATTAAAAATTTCGGTCTGCTTCTTGATGATATCCCTTCAGATCTTTTTTATAAAGAGGATAAAATCCGTTTCGGCAATGCCGCTGCAGCTCATGTTTATCTCACGGGAAAATATTATGATTTTCTGAAAGAATTGTCTTCCGACATTAAGCTTACCGTGTGTCCCACCAGTTATCACGGTAAGGGTGATGAAAAGGAGCTTACGGATTTTGCAGGAAAAATTTCTCCCGAAGTGTCCGTTTTCTTTACGGGACCTGACATCTGTTCAAAGGAGCTTACGGTAAGAGATGCCGAGGTCTTTTATAAAAATACGGCACACCGTCCTTTATACTGGGACAATTATCCCGTAAACGATGCGGAAATGTTTATGGAGATGCACACAGGTCCCATAACGGGAAGAGAAAAGGAGCTTTATAAAGCAAGTGCAGGTCTTATTTCCAACTGTATGGAATATTTTAACTGCAATAAGCTGCCTCTTATCACAGTGGCAGCTTATCTGTGGGCACCCGAAGAATATGACCCCGAAGAGGCTTATTGTGAGGCTGTCAGCTTTCTTTTCCCGCCGGAAGAAAGAGAGGACATCATCCTTCTTTCCGATCATTTCAGAACATCCTGCCTCAAAGACGAAAATTCGAGAATAGCGGGAGAATATTTCTCCCGTGCATCTGTGCTTTTTCAGACGGGAAATGCAGAAGAGGCAATAAAGACCGTAGGCGAATATGCCGAAAAAATACGCACAGCGGCAAATAGGCTCAGAATGAGAAAAGCTCCCGTATATCAGGAGCTGTCCCGTTGGCTTAAAAAGTTTTATCTTATGAGTGAGATACTTGACCTTTCTCTTGAAGTTCTCGAAGGTGCTGATAAAAAAAGAGAGCTTGAACATCTTATGGAACAGTATAATGAGTCGGCAACCGTGCTTACGTCTTTCTGTTTCAGAGAATATGTGGAAAGTGTGCTCGGAATATATGATTAAGGATAAATATTTTTATAAAACATTTTTCAGCTTGTTTTTTGTTGTTGCTTTGCAGAATCTCATTGTGTTCAGCGTAAATCTTGCCGATTCCATAATGCTCGGTTCTTACAGCGAAACTGCAATGAGCGGTGTGTCACTTGCAAATCAGATACAGTTTCTTCTGCAGATGTTTGTAAACGGTGCGGCAAACGGACTTGTGGTCATTGCTTCCCAGTACTGGGGTAAAAAACATCTTGAGCCCATAAAAAAAGTCTTTGCCGCCGCCTTTTTCGCGGGAGTTGCAATAAGTCTTGTGATTATGACGGCAGTGCTGATTTCCCCCGAAGGCGTACTGAATATTCTTTCCAATGAAGCGGAGATTGTAAAAGAGGGTGCAAGATATATTGAAATAATGGCATTTACCTACATAATTTTTGCCGTTACCAATATTCTTATTGCACTCATGCGTAGTGTTGAAGCTGTAAGAATAGGTTTTTATACATCGCTTTTTGCTTTTGTTTTCAATGTAGGGCTTAATTACTGCCTTATTTTCGGAAACTTCGGTTTTCCTGAAATGGGTGTTATAGGTGCCGCCGTTGCAACTCTTGTGTCAAGAATCGTTGAGTTTATCGCAGTTCTTGTCTATGTTTTCGTTATCGACAAAAAGCTGAAGCTTCGTCCCAAGGATGTGCTTTCTCTTGAAAAGACATACATAAAGGATTATATAAAAGCGGGGCTTCCTCTTATCGGTTCCGGCGGTTCATGGGGAATTGCAATGACGGTGCAGACTTCCATTATCGGGCGGCTTGGTGCCGCCGCCATTGGTGCTAACGGTGTTGCCGCTCCCATTTTTCAGGTGGTATCCGTGCTTTATACGTCCTCGGGTAACGCTTCAAGTGTTCTTATAGGTAAAACCGTCGGCGAAAAAGATATTCCGAGAGTAAAAAAATATTCAAAGAAGCTTCAGATAATGTACATCATAATAGGGCTTATTTCCTGTGTGTGTCTGCTTCTTGCAAGAGATTCGATAATTTCAATGTATGATGTCACTGCGGAAACTGCCGCACTTTCAGCGACGTTTATAAATATTCTTGCCGTGACAGTAATAGGCTCGTCTTACGAAGCCCCCTGTCTTTGCGGAATTGTCTCAGGCGGCGGTGATACCGGATTTGTTTTCAAGAATGACATAATTTTTATGTGGTGCATAGTACTTCCCCTTGCATTTTTGTCTGCTTTTGTTTTTAACTGGCCCGTGGCTGTTACCTTCTTTATCTTGAAGTCAGACCAGCTGACAAAGTGCCTTGTTGCAATACCAAAGGTAAACCGTTATAAGTGGATAAGAGTGCTGACCCATGAGGAAAATGAAGCAAAGGCTTCATAAAGGAGACAGATATGGCTATTGAAAAGGTAATTGATTATTTTGAAAAACTCGGTTGTGCCGATAAAATAAAGCAGTTTGAGGTATCCTCAGCGACAGTTGAACTTGCCACAGAGGCTCTGGGGTGTGAGGGTGCAAGAATTGCAAAAACTCTTTCTTTTCTTGTTGACGGCAGTGCAGTATTGATAGTTACCGCCGGCGATATGAAAATTGACAACCATAAATTCAAGGAGTTTTTCCATGCAAAAGCAAAAATGCTCTCTCCCGAACAGGTGGATGAGCTTATAGGACATTCCATAGGCGGTGTGTGTCCTTTTGCGGTAAATGACGGCTGTAAAGTATATCTCGACGAATCTCTCAGAAGATTTGAAATAGTATACCCCGCTGCCGGCAACGCCGCCAGTGCCATAGAACTGACACCCGAGGAACTTGAAAAATATTCTGGTTCTTTGGGATGGATAGATGTGTGTAAATCATAATTTAGCAATCAAAGACTGTTAATATGATTTGATGGGGGTTTTGCTATGACAACAGGTTTGATTATTATCTCCGTTCTTTTTGCAGGTTTTGCCGTGTCCTACGGGTGGGGTATACGTGGGTTTGTTATCGGCGGTGAAAAAGGGGCTTTGCTTCCGGGTGCACTGCTCGGAATCGGGGTGGCTTTCTTTGCCGCAGGAGACAAGGGACATGAGCTGTGGACATTTTTTGCCGCAGCAGGTGCTCTCTCCATGTTTTACGGCGGAACTGAAACCTATGCACAAACCATGTCCTTTCTTTTGTCCCGTGATGTAAAAGGTCCCTATTACGGCCAGCTTAAAAAAGGTGTTATCGGAATATTTCTGAAGGGCGGTCTCTGGTTTTGTATCCCGGGCTTTGTTCTCGCAATGCTTCCTGCCGCTTTGTCGGGAATATATTCCCTGTGGGAAATTATTCTTATGTTTGCACTTTTCCCCTTTGTATCCTTCATCGGTACAAAGATATTCAATACTCCTTATGACAGAGAAAAGAAAAAATTTCCGAAGCTGTATTTTTCTCTTGACAGAAGAGAGGAGTGGGGAAGTAATGTTATGATTATTGCCGTGCTTACTGTTTTTGCGGCAATAAAAGGAGATTTCTTTGCTCTCGGTGCAGGTCTTACAGGCTTTATATCAGGCGGCTTCGGTTTTCTTATTGGTCTTGTGTTTTATGACATTGAAAGAAGACAGGGTAAAAAAATATTCGGAAAGCTCTGTCGGATGGGTTATATTGACGGCTGGAAAATTATGGAGCATACCTTCGGAGCCTTTGCGGGCGGTGCACTCATGCTGTATTTTGCTTTGAATAACAAGCATCTGATTTCTCTTCTTGATGAAGCTGACTTAAATGTACTTCCTTTAGGACAGGATAGCTTTGTTCTTGCGTTGGTGCCCTTCATTCTTCTTCTTATCAGTGCCATTCAGTATCCGATATGTAAAACAGTTGAAAAGAAAACGGGAAAAGAACCTGATATTCATATTTTTGAACTCATTGAACGCCCCCTGTGGTCGGCTGTTCCTCTTATTTTTATTTTTCTCGGTGCTCCCACTGCCGCCGCCTTTGGTACCTTTGGCACTCTCGCATGGGCTTTATGCGAAAAATGTACTATAGAGTGGTATGAAAAATCAGCATACAAAAAGTATATAAGAGCAGCCTTCGGTGTGCTCTGGGTAGTGCTTCCCGTATGGTTCTGCTTCAATTACAGAACATTGTCACTTCCCGATACGATGCTTCTTTACACTGCGGGATATACAGGTGCTTGTATCATATATTCATTCCTTCCCGACAGAATAAAGGACTATCGCAGCAAGAAAAAGACCTTTGCAGGTGCCTTCGGTTCGGGTATTACAGTGACGGGACACCTTGCTGTTCAGAGTGTTATTTTAATAATTATGTCATATATTCTTGTTGACTAAAAACAGTATATTTGATATAATATTTTTATCCGATTATCTGTTCGCAGACTTAAAACTGAGCTGCACGGTAATCATACGGGAAGAAAAATCCCGGAAAGAAAAAAGGCGGCACACCGCCATTAAATACACGGCACACCGTGAAAAAAGAAGGTAAAATTATGAAAAAAATCATTGTTGCAGATGATGAGGAGCTTATAAGGCGACTCGTCAGTGACTTCCTCGTTCAGGAAGGTTATGAACCCTTGCAGGCAGACGACGGCGATGTTGCACTGAGACTGTTTGATGAAAATCCCGATACTGCACTTCTTATACTTGATATTATGATGCCGACGGTTGACGGCTGGGAGGTCTGCAGGAAAATCAGGGAACGCTCTGCTGTTCCCATAATTATGCTTACTGCAAGAAGTACCGAATATGATCAGCTCACGGCATTTGATGCAGGTGCTGATGATTATGTTACAAAACCCTGCAGTCCGTCGGTGCTTATGAAAAGAGTTGCGGCTCTTCTCAGAAGAGGTGAGGGAACTTCCTCTGAAAAGGTACTTACCATTGATGAATTAAAGCTTGATTCTTTTGCTCATGAAGTGTGGCTTGACGGAAAAAGCATCAGCCTTACTCTTAAAGAATACAGCATCCTTCAGAAGCTTCTTGCTGTCCCCGGCAGAGTTTTTACCCGTGAACAGCTTCTTGATGATATATGGGGATATGATTTTGACGGCGATGTGCGTACAGTTGACTCACACGTAGCAAGACTTCGTACAAAGCTCGGTGAATGGGGTGCACAGCACATAAAGACCATATACGGTGCAGGTTATAAGCTTGAGGTGAATAAGGATGCGTAAAAACAAAAACGCTTCCGTAAAAAATAAAAAAATAAAACGACAGAGAAAGATCACGGCGAGGCTCATGAGCAGCATCGCTCTGATCTTTTTTATCGTTATCAGTGTAATTACGGTTGCATATTATCTTTTACCCGGATGGGTATATTATCTCAATCCCGCAGTAAGGCTTTATTTTGCCGTGGATGAGATAAACAGTGCTTACGGAACTGAGGAGTTTACCAATGTTCTCAGGGATGTTGAAAAGGGTTATGACTCAAATATAGAAATATATTCTGCTGACGGCAGATTTATATATTCTTCTCTTAATTCTGACAAGACTGCTCTTCCTACAGACCTTTCAAAGGCTGATACCGTTGATAATAAGTATAAGCTTACATATAAAACTACGGAAGGAGATGTAAGCAGCGGCAACAGAGGCTTTCTTATAAAAGTGTATGACAGCGGCAACATTGATGTTGACTTCCTTGTGTGCTATTTTCACTTTGACGGCGGAGAAAGAATAGAGGTTTGCATGCAGGTAAGTCAGGTTATCTCTACCACGAAAATAGATTTCATAGTTGCATTCTGTTTTCTTATGACCGCTTTGTTTATAGGTTTTATTGCCATTACAATATATCTTTACAGGTTTTCAAAGCCCATTGACAATATGTGTAAGATAACTGACCGCATGTCAAAACTTGATTTCTCAGAGAAGTGTCCCCCTACAAAGCTTACGGAGATGACTCAGCTTTCAGAAAGTATCAACACCATGTCGGATGCACTCGATAATGCATTGACTGACCTTGAACAGAGAAATAAAAAGCTTCTGCAGGATATTGAAAATGAAAAGACCATAGATAATCTCAGGCAGACATTCATTTCGGGTATCTCTCATGAGCTTAAAACTCCCATTGCAATAATCCAGGGATATGCCGAAGGTGCAAAAATGTTCTATGAGGCGGGCAACAGCGAAACTGCCGCACAGTACTGTGATATAATAGCAGAAGAATCTGTCCGTATGAACAACATGGTCATGAAGCTGCTTGAAATTACAAAGTATGATTCAGGTGCTTATGAGCCTCAGCGTGAAGACTTTTCATTAAATGAGCTTGTATCTGACTGGTATGACAGAAATTCTTCCATACTCAGAGAAAAAGGTATAACGACAGTCAACAGTATTGACGAAAGCTTCATAGGAAACGGTGATAAAATAATTCTTGCCTCTGTTCTTAACAATTATCTCTCAAATGCCGTGGTGCACGTCTCGGGTGAGAAGAAAATAATCTGTTCTGCTGAGGATATTGGGGATAAATACCGTTTATTTGTGTTCAATACGGGTGAACGCATTGCCGCAAAAGATATTGATAAAATATGGACATCCTTCTACAGGGCAGATAAGTCTCTTTCCCGTTCACAGGGTCGCTTCGGACTTGGACTTGCAATAGTAGCATCCATACAACGTCTTCACGGTGAACAGTACGGTGTAACAAATAAAGAAAACGGAGTAGAATTCTGGTTCGACATAAAAAAACAGAAAAAATCATAATTTAATGAGGTGTTCGCCTTGGCGGAACACCATTAAAAAACGGCTGATATTCTCAATATTGATGAATATCAGCCGGATTTTTTATGCTATTGTGGGTTTGAGTGCATTTGTGCCTTCTTTTGCGGAAAGTCTTGCGGGATTTCTTTCTATTACGGGTAATTCGCCGTTCAGTACACACCGGGCAGTTATTGTTATCTTCTCAATGGAAGGGTCTGAGGGGGCGGTGTACATTACGGGGAGAAGCACTTTTTCCATGATGGAACGCAGTCCTCGGGCACCTGTTTTCTTTTCAAGAGCCGATTTCGCAATTTCACTTAAGGCTTCGGGTGTGAATTCAAGCTCTATATTGTCTATGCTGAAAAGTCCCTGATACTGCTTGAACAGTGAATTTTTCGGTTCCTTGAGTATCTTTATAAGTGCCTCCTCGTCAAGATTTCTCAGTGCCGTAAGTACGGGAAGTCTTCCCACAAGTTCGGGAATAAGACCGTATTTTACAAGGTCCTGAGGAATTACCTTTGACATTATTGCATCTTCATCAAGCTCTGATTTGAGAGTTATTTCCGAGCCGAAGCCGAGAACGGAATTTCCCATTCTCTTTTCGACTATTTTTTCAATGCCGTCAAATGCTCCGCCGCAGATAAACAGAATGTTTGTGGTATCTATCTGTAAAAATTCCTGCTGAGGATGCTTTCTGCCTCCCTGAGGAGGAACATTTGCAACCGTACCTTCAAGAATTTTCAAAAGTGCCTGCTGAACACCTTCACCGCTTACATCACGGGTAATGGAGGTGTTTTCGCTTTTTCTTGATATCTTGTCTATTTCGTCCACATAAATGATGCCTCTCTCAGCCTTTTCAATATCAAAGTCGGCAGCCTGAATGAGTCTTAAAAGAATGTTCTCAACATCCTCACCTACATAACCTGCTTCCGTGAGAGTTGTTGCATCTGCTATTGCAAAAGGAACATCAAGTGTCTTTGCAAGTGTCTGTGCAAGAAAAGTTTTACCAACACCTGTAGGGCCTAAAAGCAGGACATTGGATTTGTTTATCTCAACATCCGTTTTTGCTTTTTTGTAAATTCTCTTATAATGATTATATACTGCTACGGAAAGTGCTATTTTTGCCTGGTCCTGTCCGATAACATATTCGTCAAGCTTTGCCTTGAGTTCTTCAGGCTTCGGAAGTATTCTCGGAGAAGAAGTTTTTTTCTTGCCGCTTTTTCTGGCTGCGGGTTCGCCTGCATTTATAATGCTTAAACAGTTTTCGATACATTCATCGCAGATAAATGCATCGGGACCCTGAATGAGCATTGATACCTGTTCCTGTGCTCTGCCGCAGAAGGAACAGCGTACCTTGTTGGGTTCCTCGTATTTAGCCAATGGGATTCCCTCCGTTATCTGTTGTAAAGTACCTTGTCGATAAGACCGTATTCAAGAGCTTCTTCAGCACTCATGAAATTGTCACGGTCAGTATCACGCTCAATTATTTCAAGGGGCTTGCCTGTTTCTTCAGCAAGGATATTGTTGAGCTTGTGTCTTATCTTAAGTATGTGGTCTGCGGCAATCTTGATGTCGGATGCCTGACCCTGAGCACCGCCGAGAGGCTGATGTATCATAATCTCTGCGTTGGGGAGAGCATATCTCTTGCCCTTTGCACCGGCTGCAAGAAGGAAGGCACCCATACTTGCTGCCATGCCCATGCAGATGGTGGAAACATCACACTTGATGTAATTCATTGTGTCAAAAATTGCAAAGCCTGCGGATACTGAACCGCCGGGGGAGTTGATGTAAAGTGAAATGTCCTTTTCGGGATCCTGTCCTTCAAGGAAAAGAAGCTGAGCTACTACAAGACTTGCAGTAACGTCATTTACTTCTTCGGAAAGAACTATAATTCTGTCATTGAGTAATCTTGAATAGATATCGTATGCTCTTTCGCCGCGGTTGGTCTGTTCAATTACGGTAGGAACAAGTGACATATAGGGATTAGGTAACATATTGTTTCCTCCTTATGAAAAATTTTTTTTGAAAAACGGTCGGAAAAATTATCCCCGACCGTTTATTAATGATATTTGACCGAATGAGGCGTTTTTATTCCCGATTATTCAGCTGCTTCAGTTTTTTCTTCAGCGGGAGCTTCCTCTGCCTTCTTCTTTGTTGTTTTCTTGGCAGCGGGCTTCTTAGCAGCAGCCTTCTTCTTGGGTGCACCTTCTTCAACAGCATTGTCGGTAACTATGGCAGAAGCCTTTCTTGCCTTCAGTTCCTTCTTTACGGTGTCAGCCATAACAGCCTTCTTTACCGTGTCAATATCAACGCCGTACTTTTCGGACATTGTCTTGTACTCAGCTTCCACATCTTCGTCTGTGATTTCGATGTTTTCAAGCTCGGCAATCTTTTCAAGTGCAAGTTCAATTTTAACTTCCTTTTCAGCTCTCTCACGGTATGTTTCCTTGATGGAGTCAACGCTCATGCCGAGATATCCGAGATACTGTTCAAAGGGAATGCCCTGAGATTCAACATTATATCTGAACTCTGAAATCATGTTGTCAACAGTTCTGTTGATCATTACTTCGGGAATTTCAGCGTCAAGAATGTTTGCAAGTTTGTCGAAAATTTCGTTTTCAAAGTTTCTGTCGGAAGCGGTCTTCTTCTGATCTTCAAGAGTCTTTCTGATGTCAGCCTTATATTCGTCAAGTGTGTCGAATTCGGAAACATCCTTTACAAACTCATCATCAGCAACGGGAAGCTCCTTTGCCTTGATTGCATGAAGCTTGATTTTGAATGTTGCAGCCTTACCTGCAAGAGTTTCTGCATAATCTTCGGGGAAGTTTACATTTACATCAAACTCTTCATCAACACTGTGTCCGATTATCTGATCTTCAAAGCCGGGAATAAAGCTGCCTGAACCGATTTCAAGCTCGTATTCTTCAGCTTTTCCGCCTTCAAATGCTTCACCGTCTGCGAAGCCTTCAAAGTCGATAACTGCGATGTCGCCGTTCTGTACTGCTCTGCCTTCAACGGGGATAATTCTTGCATTCTGTTCGAGTTTCTTCTGAAGGTCTGCTTCAACCTCTTCGTCAGTAACTTCTGTGGGAGACTTTACTGCTGAAAGACCCTTGTAGTTTTCAATTTTAACTTCGGGCTTAACGGTTACTTTGCAAATAAGTTCAACGCCGTTTTTGCCGATTTCCTTGATGTCGAAATCAAAGGGATTGTCAACGGGAGTAATGCCTGCTTCTTCTACTGCCTTTTCATAAGCTTCGGGGAAAGCAATGTCAAGTGCATCATCATAGAAAACACCCTCACCGTATCTCTTCTCAATTATAGCTCTGGGAGCTTTACCTTTTCTGAAACCGGGAATGGCAATATTTCCTTTTTCTTTGTTGTAAGCCTTGTTTACGGCTTTTTCAAAATCCTCTGCTGAAATTGAAAGTGCAAGGGTAAATTCGTTTGTACCTGTTTTTTCTGCTGATTTTAACATTTTTTTAGTCCTCCTGACTATTTGAAGTCTTTGGTAACAAATTATTAACTACAGTATTATAACAAAAAGAAAAATAAATTTCCACTGTTTTTTATAAAAAAATATTATAATAATAATCCTAAAGCATAATTTTTTTTGGGCAGAATGCAAGAAAATCTGCCGATATCAGTGAAAACGTGATGCCGTCATATTCATATTTTTCATATCTGCCCGTTTTTTCCCCGTGAATGTGACCGAAGTAGCATCTTTTTATTCCGTATTTTTTCAGAACATCTAAAATTTCATTGCACACACCTGATTCATATACGACGGGATAGTGCAGAAAAGCTACGGGTTCCTTTCCCGTCTCCAGTGCCGCCTTTACGGACATGGTAAGTCTTCCTGCTTCTCTTGCTATGACCTTCGGTGCGTTTTCACTTTTGTCGTCAAAAAACCAGCCTCTTGTGCCGCATACGGAAAAATTTTCCGTTTCATAAGCATTATTAAAAAGAAAGCTGAGTGTGGTAAGTTCATTCTCCTGAGTGAAAATCTTCAGCTTGTTCATGGTATTCCACCAATAATCGTGATTGCCTTTTCCGATTATTTTTTTTCCGGGCAGGGAATTTATAAACTGAAGGTCTGCTTTTGCTTCCTCAAGACTCATGCCCCATGATATGTCTCCGGGCATAATAACCGTGTCACCGGGAGAAACAAGGTTTTCCCAGTTTGTTTTCAGCCGCTGAGTATAGTCCTGCCAACCTCTGAATATATCCATAGGCTTCGGCACGGACAGCGACAGATGCGGATCGGATATAACATAAACAGACATTTTGTCACCTGAAAAATATAAACAGATTTTACCGCTGATATAAAAAGCATTGACGGGTATGATAAAAACGGAAGCCGCTTCCCGTTTCCTCCGAAAAAATGCCCCATGGGGAAAATCGGAAAAAGGGCACAAAATCAGAAGGCGGTTTCCGTGTTATCGGAGTTGATAATTATGAGTAAAAATTGCAAAGAAAACAGCAATATCTGCTGTGATGTTAAAAACTGTGTCTATCATACGACAGATTGCAAATGTACAGCCGATTCCATCAAGGTCAGCAACAAAAATGCCTGCTCGTGTGCAGAAACAAGCTGTGCTACCTTCAAGCTTAATGAATCTGCTGTCGGAAGTATCTGAGATACGGTATTTTTAACAAGGTTTATCAGATATCAAGCATTGAGAAAACAACATTCTGCATGTCTTCTTTTTCGCAGATATCGGTAAATCTGGGAGAAGCACCCCAAAGTGATGTAAGCTTTGCGGGGGCAGGAACACCTGAGATGCTGTCAAGTGCCGCCATCTTTTCAAACTCATCATCGGTTACGATGTTTTCTCCGAGACCTTCAAGTACGGCAGGGGAGAATTTGTAGGGAGATGCGGTGGATACGATGACAGTAGGTGTGGTATCACCCGTTTTTTCTCTGTAGGCATTATAAACATTTATTGCAACACCCGTGTGCGGGTCACAGAGATATCCGTTTTCTCTGAAGGTGTTACCGATGGTCTGCTTTGTCTCAGAGTCATCGCAGCATCCTGCAGCGAATACCTTCTGAATTTTTTCAAGCATTTCTGTTGAAACAGTGTATTCACCGTTTTGCGAAAGTGAGGAGAACAGTGCTTTTGTTTCTTCACTGTTGTCACCGCTGAGATGGAAAAGAAGTCTTTCAAGATTGCTTGAAATAAGGATATCCATTGAGGGTGATACTGTTGTATGGAACTGCCTTAAACGGTTGTATCTTCCGGTGTTGATAAACTCGGTAAGGACATTATTGGCATTTGAAGCACAGATGAGCTTATTTACGGGAAGTCCCATTTCCATAGCGTAGAAAGCAGCAAGAATGTTGCCGAAGTTACCTGTGGGAACGGTGAAATTGATTTTTTCGCCGTTTGTTATCTGTCCCGAAGCTATCATATCCGCATAAGCTGAGAAATAATATACTATCTGAGGAACAAGTCTGCCCCAGTTTATAGAATTTGCAGATGAAAATGCCATATTGTTCTTATCGAGTGCTTCTCTTACTGCAGGGTCGGTAAAGATGCTCTTTACACCTGTCTGTGCATCGTCAAAGTTGCCTCTGATTGCACACACACCTACATTATGACCTTCCTGAGTCGTCATCTGTAATTTCTGCATGGCACTTACGCCGTCACTGGGATAAAATACGAGAATTTTTGTGCCGGGGACATCCTTGAAGCCTTCAAGAGCTGCTTTGCCCGTGTCGCCCGATGTTGCTACGAGTATTACTATCTCTTTCCCGTCTGACATTTTTTCAGCACTGCCCGTAAGAAGATAGGGGAGAAGCTGCAAAGCCATATCCTTGAAAGCACAGGTGGGACCGTGCCACAATTCGAGTATGTTTACGTTGTCATGAAGGTTTACAAGGGGAGCCACCTTTTCGTGGGTAAATCCCGTTGAATATGCACCTGCAGTATCTTCGTCGATCTCTTCATCGGTAAAATCTGTGAGATAAAGAGAAAGAACTTTCCGTGCACGCTCAATATAAGTCATGGGAACAAGGGATTCGATGAATTCCGCTGTTACCTTTGGAATATCGGTGGGCACGAAGAGACCTCCTTCGGTTGAAATGCCGTTTGCAATGGCAAAACCGGAAGTGACCGAGAGGGTATTATTTCTTGTAGAAGTATAATTCATAACATAGACCTCCGTACCGGAATAATTTTGCAATATATTTTATCAGAAAAATTTCAGGTTGTAAAGTATTATTTATTAATATATATAATCTTGCATTATTTTGTGTTCTATGATATTATTACATATTACGGAGGCTGATATTATGAATGACTACATGAAGAATATACTGTCGGGCGAAAAATGTCATACCGAGTTACGCTCACAGACGGCAAGAACCAGAAGAGTTTCTGTTGTTGCAGGCTCACTTGTCGGCAATATGTCATCTGTTTCAAAGGGTATAGGTGCCCGTGTTTATAAAGACGGAGTATGGGGATTTGCCTCAAAAAGCAGTACTGATGAATTAAGTGCACGGGAGGTTCTTTCAAGTGCAAAGGAAAATGCACTTTTACTTGCTTCAAAAAGACCGCAGAGTAAAAGCCCCCTTGCAAATGCCGTAAAGGCGGAGTATTCGGAGTCAGCCCTTTTCAGGGATGTTCCTCAGAAAACTCTTGTTGATTTTGCCATGGCTGTAGATGCTTATATTGAAAAAACATATCCCTCCCTGTCTTCAAGATACGTGGGATTTTCTTCAGGTTGTATTGAAAAAACTCTTGTTACAAGTGAGGGAACCTTTGCCTATCAGCTTTTTCCGCGGACATATATGATAGTTTCTATGTCTGCACGGACTTCCGACGGAGAGGTTGTGGAGCTTTTCGATGTACTTGGCGGCGGTGAAGGCTCTTTTGACGATCACTATTCCGAGCCGGCTCTTTTATTCCCTCAGATAGATTCCCTTCATGAAGAACTTATGAAAAAAAAGGAGGGAATTTTCCCCGATGCGGGCGAAGCCCTCTGTATTATAGATTCCTCCATTGCAGGTATGGTGGCTCACGAGGCTGTGGGACACACGGTTGAAGCTGACCTTGTACTTGCGGGAAGCGTTGCCGCAGGGGCTCTCGGACAGCAGGTTGCATCTCCTCTTATAAATCTTACGGACTTTGCACACACTGCTTTCGGAAAAAAAGCCCCCCTTCCCGTATATGTGGATGATGAAGGAACTCTCTGTCAGGATACTGTTATTATCAAAGACGGTGTGCTTACGGGTTATATGAATAATCTTGAAAGTGCCCTTCATTTCGGCATGGAGCCCATGGGCAATGCGAGAGCTTACGCGTTTTCCGATGAGCCCCTTGTAAGAATGCGTAATACAGCCATTCATCCCGGTAAAGACAAGCTTGAAGATATGATAGCTTCTGTTGATAAGGGATATTATCTTACAAGAACTCAGAACGGACAGGCTGATACCACGGGTGAATTCATGTTCGGAATCACCATGGGATATGAAATAATAAACGGAAAGCTCGGCAGGGCTCTCAGAGATACCACCATTTCGGGTGTTGCCTTCAATATGCTTAAGAGCGTTGATATGCTATCTGATACGGTTCAGTGGGATTTTGCAGGCTATTGCGGAAAGAAGCAGCCCATGCCCGTATCTATGGGCGGTCCGTCCATCAGATGTAAGGTAAATATCGGAGGAAGATAATTATGGATAAACTAAAAAAAGCAGCAGAATATATACTCGATTCTCTCATATCCTCCGGCGGGGACATGGCTCAGGTAAGTGTTTCCGAGGGCAGAGTTGAGGAGTTTAATGTGGATGCAGGCGAATTTTCGCTGATAAGAAGCGTGTTCAATTCAGGTGCATCCATGAAGGTCATCAAAGATATGAAAAAAGGCACAGCCGCTGTAAATCAGCTGGATAAAGAAGCTGTGGACAATGCAGTGGCTGAATGTATCACGGCAGCCGAAACGGGAGTAAAGGATGAAGCACTTTCCATTGCCGAAAAAGAGGAAAATGAAGATTTTGTTTCAGGTGCACTCTCTCCCGATAAGGAAAAATTCTTTGATTCTCTCCTTAAGTTCATTGATGATGTTAAAGAGCAGTTTCCTGAAATAATGCTCGAACAGGTAATTGCATCATATTCGTACGGTAAGCATGTTGTCGCAAACACAAACGGTGTCCTTTTTACGGAGGAGGACGGCTCATATTCCGTGAGCATAATGTATTCCGCACACAATGATACCGCTGTTACCTCATTCAACTGCGTAGTGGTGGATTATCTTGACCCTTCACAGGATATACTTGAAGCAGCCGATGTAAGACTTATGCTTGAAAGAGCTGTGGAAGAACTGAAAGCGGAGCCTTTTACGGGTAAATTTACGGGTACAGCCGTATTTTCCCCTGCATGTCTCAGTGAATTTGTATCCACAATAACCGATTCTTTTACGGGTGATATGTCACTTATAGAAGGTACTTCCCCCTGGAAGGACAGCCTCGGCAAAAAAGTTGCCCATGATGATTTCAATGTCAGCGTGATTCCTCTCAGTGATGATATTGTCTGCGGAGAGCGTATCACCTCTGACGGATACAAAGCGGAAAACTTTGATGTTATAAAAGACGGTGTGCTTGAAAGCTTCTGTCTTTCGGAATATGCCGCACGAAAAACAGGGCTTCCCCGTGCAAAGAGCAGCAGCGGCTGTATACGGGTAAAAAGCGGTAAAAAGAGCCTTGATGAAATTATAAAGAATATAGAAAACGGAATTCTTGTCTGCCGTTTTTCAGGCGGTGAGCCTGCAGGCAACGGTGATTTCTCAGGTGTTGCCAAAAACAGCTTCCTGATAAAAGACGGTAAGATAGCTCAGCCTCTTTCGGAGACCATGATAAGCGGTAATCTTGCTCTTATGGTGAAATGTGTTGAAGGTATATCGGAAGAGAGCGTAAATTACGGTACCTGTATCATGCCTTACGCGGCATTCGGCGGAATTACCGTTTCAGGTGCCAATTAATTTGATTCGGAGAAAAATAATGGACAGAGAAAATATTTTTATAACGGTGCCCCTCAGAGGTGTTGTTCTTTTCCCGGGAATGACTCTTCATTTTGATGTGGGAAGAAAGGCTTCTCTGGCGGCACTGAAAAATGCACACGGACAGGATGTCTTCTTTGTTACACAGAAGGATGTGGGCGTTGAAAAGCCTGTAAAAGAAGACCTTTATGACATGGGAGTTGTCGGTACTGTCCGTCAGATAATAAGGATTCCCGACCATACTTCTGTGGTGAGAGTTGTCGTAGAAGGAAAGTACAGGGCAAGACTTAAGGATGTAGTACAGAAAAAGCAATTCCTTAAATGTGAGGTTGAAAGAGTTGATGATGACAAATCCGTTCCCGACGGTTTTTTGTCAAAAAGTTATCTCGGAAATGAAAAACCTTCCCTTATGGATGAGGCTTCTCTTTTCAGTATAAAAAGATATTTTGACGAGTATGCAATGAATATTGCACATCTTTCCGATGATATATATTCCAAGGTCTTTGAATCCAACAGTCTCGGACTTACCATAGACTATGTCGCAGGAAATATAATGCTTCCGGTGGAAGATAAAATGAAGGTGCTCTCGGAACTCAATATTTATAAAAGAACCGAAATACTCTGTATTGCCATGGCAAAGGAAACTGAGATACTTCAGATGGATGCCATGCTTCAGGACAGAGTACAGGAGCAGATGGACAAAAATCAGCGTGAGTATTACTTAAGAGAGGAACTCAAAGCCATTACGGAAGAATTGGGCGAAATTGACGGCTCTGACGAAATAACCGATCTTATAGTAGATATAAAAATGTCCCTGATGCCCGATGCAATAAAGGAAAAGCTTCTTTCGGAAACCGAGAGACTTAAAAGAATGTCTCCGTCATCGGCTGACGGAAATGTGCTTCGCTCGTACATAGAAAAATGCATTGAACTGCCTTGGGGAAAATTTACACAGGAGAACACTGCCATAGATAAGGCAAAGAAGGTTCTTGAAAAAGACCATTACGGACTTAAGGATGTCAAGGAGAGAATAGTTGAAATGCTCTCTGCACATATAGTGTCTCCCGATATAAAAGGACAGATAATTTGTCTGGCAGGTCCTCCCGGAGTCGGAAAAACAAGCGTTGCAAAGAGTATTTCAAAAGCAACAGGCAGAAAGTATGTAAGAATCTCCCTTGGCGGTGTCAGGGACGAAGCAGAAATACGAGGTCACAGAAAAACCTATATCGGTGCCATGCCTGGAAGAATTATCAACGGACTTATTGAGGCCGGCTCCATGAACTGCCTCATGCTTCTTGATGAAATAGACAAGCTGGGCGGAGATTTTAAGGGAGACCCTGCCTCTGCACTTCTTGAAGTTCTTGATGCAGAGCAGAATTTCTCCTTCCGTGACCATTATGTAGACCTTCCCGTTGATCTCAGTAAGGTGCTTTTCATTACAACTGCAAATGACAAGCAGATGATACCCGATGCACTGAGAGACAGAATGGAAATCATTGAACTTCCCGGCTATACTTATGAAGAAAAGTTTTCCATTGCAAAAAAGCATCTTATTCCCAAGCAGCTTAAGGAACACGGGCTTACTGCTTCAAATCTTAAAATAAATGATGCAGCACTGAGAGTTCTTATAGACGGCTATACAAGAGAAGCAGGTGTCAGAATACTTGAAAGAAAAATTGCTGCTTTATGCAGAAAGGTGACCGTGAGAATTGCTGAAGGAAACACGGAAAAGCTTACTGTCACACCGAAGAATATCGAAGAAATACTCGGTGTAAGAAAATACAGACCCGAAGAAAATGTGCTTGAAAACCATGTAGGTGTCGTAAACGGACTTGCATGGACATCTGTCGGCGGTGAGCTGCTTAAGGCTGAAGCCGTTATTCTTACGGGAACGGGAAAAATAGAATATACAGGCTCTCTCGGTGATGTCATGAAGGAATCCGTAAGAACAGCCGTGAGCTATGTCAGAAGCCGTGCGGAAATACTCGGTATAGACCCGTCCTTCTATAAAGAAAAGGATATCCATGTGCATTTCCCCGAAGGGGCTGTGCCCAAGGACGGACCCAGTGCAGGCGTAACGGTTACAACGGCTCTTGTTTCTGCTCTGACTTCAAGAGAGGTAAGAGGTGATGTGGCAATGACGGGCGAAATAACACTTACGGGCAGAGTTCTTCCCATAGGAGGACTGCGTGAAAAGGCCATGGCTGCATACAGAGAGGGAATTGGTACTGTCATCATTCCCCACGGAAACATTCCCGACATTGAAGAAATCGATGAGGTCGTAAAAGAGAAAATTACCTTTGTACCCGTTAAAAATGCAGATGAAGTAATTTCCGCGGCACTTCTCGGGGGGAAAACTTCTTTTTCAGAGGAAAAGAGAAAAAAAGATAAAAGTATTCCCATTCTTCCCAAATGTGAAAACGGAATCGGGATATCCTGTGGCAGAAAGTGAGTTTAGGAGATTAATATGAATATCAACAATGTTAAATTTGAGGCTTCCTTCGGAACGTCGGCACAGCTGAGAGCCTCCGATATGCCTGAAATTGTCTTTGCCGGTAAATCCAATGTGGGAAAATCTTCACTTATAAATAAGTTTTTCAACAGGAAAAACCTCGCAAGAGTTTCGGGTGTTCCCGGAAAGACCACCACAATAAATTTCTTTCAGGTGGACGGCGTCAGAATAGCAGACCTTCCCGGATACGGCTATGCAAAGCGTTCCGACAGCGAAAAAAGACGTTGGGGAGAGCTTATGGAGGCTTATTTTGCCTCTGAAAGAAATATAAAGCTTGTAGTCCAGCTTCTTGATATGCGTCACGAACCCACAGCCGATGACAAGACAATGCTTGATTTTCTCACAGAAGCGGGGTTCCCGTTTGTATGCGTTCTTACAAAATGCGATAAACTCAATAAGACAGAAAGAACACAGAGAAGAGCTGCTTTTACAGAAAATCCTCTTCTCGGAGCCTCTCTCGGCATAATAGAAGCCTCGGCACAGAACGGCGAGGGCATGAAAGAACTCAAAGAAACAATAGAAAAAATGCTCGAAGAGTAATCACAGCGGCTGCAGTTATTTGCAGCCGCTGAATTTAATATAAAAGGAATATAAATCATAATATTTACTTTACAATATTATGATAATGATGTATAATTATCCTGAATATTTATTTTTTGGGAGGAATACGGTTATGTTCAGGAAAATATCCGTAAAATTTCTGTCGCTTGTTCTCAGTGCGGCACTTCTGCTCTCTTGTCTGCCTGTAGCTATGGCAACGGAAGGTGAAGTTTTTTCCATCGCCACTATTAATGATACTCACTATTATCCCGAGAGCCTTGCAGGTAATAAAAAGGAAGCTTTTTATACTTACCTTTCAGGACACAACTGTGTATATCATGACCTTGATGCTATACTTAATGCATCTCTTGAGTCACTTGAATATGAAGTTGAGCATAACGGTGTAAAGCACATAGTTCTTGTAGGTGACCTTACTACCAACGGTGAATATGAAGGTCATGAGGCACTTGCTGCAAAGCTTCTTGCATTTGAGCAGAAAACGGGTGCATCGGTTTATGTTACCCCCGGAAATCATGACATAAACAATTCAAGAGCATCTACTTTTGTAAATGATAAGAAAGAGCCGGGAAGAATTACTACTCCTCCCGAATTTGCCGAAATATATAAAGACCTTGGTTTTTCCGATGCTTATCATCAGTTTACCTCTTTTGATGCAAATATGGGCGGAAGTCTTTCTTATTCCGTAAAGACCTCCGACGGCTACAGACTTATTCTTGCTGACGGCGGAAAGTTTACCGAGGATGTGACTGATTCAAAGACAAATGAGCAGGAAACTGCAGGTATGTTTACTCCCGAACTTCTCGAATGGGTTCTCTCTGAAGCAGAGGATGCGAAAAAAGACGGTGAAATCCCTCTTCTTTTCACACACTGGAATATGTCAGGCATGAACTATTTCCATGAATTTCTTCTTCAGGGCTTTGTCATTGATGATGCTGCCATACTTCAGGATGTACTTGCAGATGCAGGTATCAATTATACCTTCAGCGGTCATCAGCATGTAAGTGATGTCAACATTACATATTCCGATATCGGCAATCCCATGTATTCCGTTATCACCCCTACTCTCACACAGTTCCCCTTTTCTTACAGAGTTACCGATTTCAAGAAAAACAGTGAAGGCGGTCTTGATGTTACTTTCAATATGAAAAGCTGTGACGAATATTCGGGAGTAAAGGCACTTTCAGGCAACGGAAATTATCCTGCTCCTTACAGAAATACGGGCTTTTATAAGCAATTCGGTTCTCATGCCGATGCCGGAGATTACGTATACAGCATACTTAAAAGCACACTTGATAAGTATATAAATGCAATCCGTGCTGAAGGCAGTATCGTTGATTATGTTGAAAAAGAGCTTGAAATCGATATTGAAAAGACTGTTGACGACCTTCTTTTCGGCGGTATCAAACTGGACGGTAAAGTAGTTCTTTCGGGCGAAAATGTAATGAACTTCCTTGACAGCCTTGATAAACAGCTTATGGAGCGTTACATTTATCAGAAAACCGAGACTTACGCACTTATAAGAGAAACACTTGAAAAAGTAACTCAGGTGCAGGTATCCGAATATCCCTGCACGAAGTTTATTGATACTTACGGCTTCGGTGATACCGAAAAAGGCGGTACTCTCGGTGATGCCGTGCTTTCCGTGCTCGCTTATATGTATCTCGGAAATGAAGATATCTCCGATGACCTCTTTATGCAGGATTTCATTGAATTCACGGGTACAACAGAATTCTTTGACCTTCTTATTGATACAGTAAAAACCTATATAGTTGACGATATTCTTGTAAATAATATTCTCTTAAATATCAGCCTTGATTTAGGTTCATTCTTCCCCGGTGAAGCTGCTGATATAGGCGGATATATACAGATATTTTATGCACTGCTTCTTTCTTTCCTTGATTCCGGTATGATAAATGTGCAGAATAAAGATGAATTTGTTGATGCACTTGTTAAGTTCCTTGAAGGCTTCGGTGATGTTTCACTGAAAAAACTTGTTGAGGCAGTTCTTTCCACGGGACTTATCAATTACGGTACGACAATAGATGGTCTTATTGATTCACTTCTCAATCAGTTCCTTCCTCGTGAAGCTGTTGAAGCAACCGTATATCAGGCAAAAATCGTTATCGGCGGTATGGTAGAGGACAGCACAAAGGACTGGGATGTAACCTATACCAACAATGGCAGTGTTGAAGTTATTCCCACAAAAGAAAAAATGCAGCTTCCCGTAAATGTGACACTCAGTATGACAGAGGATAACAGCACCTCATTTACGGTAAACTGGATGACAAAATATTCTGTCAAGGGTAGTGATATCGAGGTTGTTGAAAAAGGTGAAGAATTTACAGGCAATCCTCAGACCGAAAATGTTACTGCCGTGACACGTGAGAGTGTATATACCGCTCCCGGATTTGATGCAGGTACAATTAACATTCTTCCTTATGAAGCCAAAATCATGACTCACTCTGTTACCGTAACCGGACTTGAACCTGATACTGAATATGTGTTCAGATTTGGTGATTTTGAAAAAGCCTTTACCTGTGACAGCAGTGTTACCACAGCACCCGCAGAGGACGGTGAATTTACCTTTATTCATGTTTCCGAAACAGGCGGTATGACTCCTTCACATTATGAAACCTTCGGTAATGTAATGAGTAAGGCAGACGAGCTTTATCCCGATGCCGCATTTACCGTTCATACGGGTAATCTTGTTACAACACCCACAAATGATGACCAGTGGTCATGGGCAATAGAAAGTGCGGAAGAAATATTCTCTTCAAAGCCCTTTGTATATTCGCCGGGTGTAAACGACATTGAAGGAAATTATGCAGTCGAAAAATTCTTCCCCGTATCCTATGCTCCCGCTCAGCTTACAGATTCAGGTTATTATTATTCTTATAATTACGGAAATGCTCATTTTATAGTGCTCAATACCAATGCAAAGACATCGGGAGGTACACTTACAAGGGAGCAGACAAGCTGGCTTAAAAATGACCTGAAAGCTTCAGATAAGACTTGGAACATTCTTATCATGAATGAAAGCATTTACGGTTCGGTCACTTCTTCAACCCTTCATACACAGATTGTTTCTCTGATGGAGGAATACGGAAATATTGACCTTATTCTTCAGGGAAGCGAAACTGCATATTTCAGAACAGAGCTTCTTCAGAATGACAGAGTTATTGCAGGTACAGAAAAGAAGGTTACCGTAAAAGGTAAGGACTACGTAACATATCTTGACGAAAAGGGAACTGTTGCAGTTATAAGCGGATGTACAACAGACAGCTTCCGTGATGCTTTTGAGAATGATTTCACCGATACCTTCAACGACACAGAGCTTCCCATGTTTACCGCTGTTACAATTAACGGCTCAATACTTACTGTCGATGCTTATACCGTTGACGGTGATACGGTAACTGAAATTGATTCCTTTGCAAAGGAAAAAGCCGATACAGAGCTTATCATGGGTGACATTGACTTTGACGGTGCGGTATCTTCTTCAGATGCAAGACTTGCACTCAGATACTCCGTAGGGCTTGAAGAACTCAGCCCCCTTGCAATAAGATGTGCAATGGTAAATAAAGATGATGTAGTTTCCTCTGCAGATGCAAGACTTATCCTCAGAGCAGCCGTAGGTCTCGAAAAATTCACTCCCGGCTCATTTGTTATAGGAAAATCCGAACTCAGCGGAAATGTAATTGAATAGTTTCTGTTAAAATCAATCACCCTCAGCACAGTAAAAATGCTGAGGGTGATAATATTTCGGTTATTAATAATTATAAAGGAAGAAAAGAGACAAGATAGAAAAACAGAGGAACCAGTATAAGTGCGGGCAGGAAGTTTGCCACCTTGATTTTTGTTATTCCGATAATATTAAGTCCGAGGGCAATTATCATTACGGAACCTGCACAGGTTATCTCTGCTATCATGGCAGTATCTGTAAGAATACTCTGAAGAAGTGAAGCCATAAGTACGAGTCCGCCCTGATAGACGAGTACGAATAAGGCAGCAAACAGAACGCCGATGCCGAGGGTACTTGCCAGCATACATGAGGAAATGAGGTCAAGAATCGCTTTTGTTATAAGAAGCTCATTGTCACCCTTAAGTCCTGCATTGAGAGAGCCCACTATTGTCATTGCTCCTATACAGAAAAGAAGTGAGCCTGTGATAAAGCCCTGTGCAACACTGCCTTTTTCTTTGTTTTTTTTCATTTTGTTCTCAATAAAGGAGCCCAGCTTTTCAATTTTACCGTCAATGTCAACTGCCGTTCCGATTATGGTGCCGAAGACCATTGAGAGAATGAGAACTATGGTATTACTGCCTTCAAGTGCACCGTCAATGCCTATGTATATTGTGCAAAGACCTATTGCGGTCATGGCAGCTTTTGAAATTTTTTCGGGAATTCCTTTTTTCAGTAAAAGTCCGAGAAGGCTTCCTAAAATGACCGTTCCCGTATTTATAAGCACACCTGTCATGTTTTTTTTCATCTCCGAGAGGGAATTTACGATAAATATTAGCACAATCTCACATATTTTGTAAATATATTTTCCCAAAAATGCACATAATTAAATTAATAAATACTTGAAAATATTGTCGGATACCTGTATAATTATATGGATGTAAAAATTGAAAGGAGATAATTCCAATGAACTATTCACATGAAGTACAGAACATGTGCGTTGTTGCAAAGGGTGTAGGACACAAGTGTGCTCCCATCCCCCAGGAAGGCGCATGGACTCATTCAACTCAGATCACTGATATCAACGGTCTTACACACGGTGTAGGCTGGTGTGCTCCTCAGCAGGGTGCCTGCAAGCTTACTCTCAACGTAAAGAACGGTATCATTGAAGAGGCTCTTGTTGAAACTCTCGGTTGCTCCGGTATGACTCATTCAGCTGCCATGGCTTCCGAAATTCTTCCCGGCAAAACTCTTCTTGAAGCTCTTAACACAGACCTTGTTTGTGACGCTATCAACACAGCTATGAGAGAGCTTTTCCTTCAGATTGTTTACGGCAGAACTCAGACAGCTTTCTCAGAGGGCGGTCTTCCCGTAGGCGCAGGTCTTGAAGACCTCGGTAAGGGTCTTCGCAGCCAGGTAGGTACTCTCTTCAGCACAAAGGCTAAGGGCGTAAGATACCTTGAGCTTGCAGAAGGCTACATCACAAAGATGGCTCTTGACGAAGACGATCAGGTTATCGGCTACAAGTTCGTTCACCTGGGCAAGATGATGGAAAACATCCGCAAGGGTATGGATGCCAACGAAGCACTCGTTAAGGCTACAGGTCAGTACGGCAGATTCGATGATGCTGCTAAGGTCATCGATCCCCGTGAAGAATAAGAGAGGGAGGATATAACAATGGCTTTATTTGAAAGTTACGAAAGAAGAATTAATCAGATTAACGTTGCTCTCAACAAATACGGTATTGCCTCTCTCGAAGAAGCAAAGAAGATTTGTGACGACAAGGGTATTGACGTTTACAACCTTATCAAGGGAATTCAGCCCATCTGCTTCGAAAACGCTTGCTGGGCTTACATCACAGGTACAGCTATCGCTCTCAAGAAGGGCTGCACAAAGGCTGCTGACGCTGCTGAAGCTATCGGCGAAGGTCTTCAGGCTTTCTGTATCCCCGGTTCAGTTGCTGACGACCGTAAGGTTGGTCTCGGCCACGGTAACCTTGCTGCTATGCTTTTAAGAGAAGAGACAAAGTGCTTTGCATTCCTTGCAGGTCACGAATCCTTCGCTGCTGCTGAAGGTGCTATCGGTATTGCTAACTCCGCTAACAAGGTAAGAAAAGAGCCCCTTCAGGTTATTCTTAACGGTCTCGGAAAAGATGCTGCTCAGATTATTTCCAGAATCAACGGCTTCACATTTGTTGAAACAAAGTTCGATTATATGACAGGTAAGCTTGAAATCGTAAGTGAAAAGGCTTACTCCAACGGCCCCAGAGCTAAGGTTCGCTGCTTCGGTGCAGACGATGTTCGTGAAGGCGTTGCTATTATGCATCACGAGGGTGTTGACGTTTCCATCACAGGTAACTCCACTAACCCCACACGCTTCCAGCATCCCGTTGCAGGCACATATAAGAAGGAATGCATTGAAATCGGCAAGAAGTATTTCTCCGTTGCATCAGGCGGCGGCACAGGCCGTACACTTCATCCCGACAATATGGCAGCAGGCCCCGCTTCCTACGGTATGACAGACACAATGGGACGTATGCACTCCGACGCTCAGTTCGCAGGCTCTTCCTCAGTTCCCGCTCACGTAGAAATGATGGGACTTATAGGTGCCGGTAACAACCCCATGGTTGGTATGACAGTTGCTTGTGCTGTTGCTATCGAAGAAGCAAGTAAATAAGAACCTGAAATGCCTTGCATTTCAGAACCTTGTTACTCGCTAAGGCTCGTAATAATTGATTTATTTATAAATCACAAATTCAATCATTGAACAAAAGATTAGACACATCATTTTTGAGTTTTTCACTATGATGTGTCTGTTTTTTTGTCGCTTGAATTAATGTGAAATTTACAGTATACTTAATTCATAACTGATAGGGAGGTTTTGATATGCCTAAAATTACCACAACAAAAAACCATTCAAGCGGTATTGCCTTGGGCGGCATTGGTGCCGGTAGCGTTGAGCTTTTTCCTGACGGTGAGTTTCACAGCTGGCTTATTGCAAATCAGCCGAGATTAACGCAGGTTTGCTTTGAAAGAAAGGAAGATGACGGAGAGGGGAGCACGGGTGCACTCTCTTTTTATGTGAGAGAAAAGAAGGCTGAAGGTAAGCCTGTTGTCCGAAAGCTCGGGATGAAAACCGATGCCGATGATTTTACCTACCGTATGTTTTCCTGGAATAAGCCCGTTGAAAAAATTGAATATGACGGCAGATTCCCTGTGTGTGACTTAAATTTTGTAGACAGTGCGTTATCCTGTAAGCTCAGCCTTAAAGCGGTTTCCCCCTTTGTGCCCCATAACAGTGATATTTCGTCAACACCCGGCTTTTATATGGATTTTACCGTAGAAAACCCCACAGAAAGTGAGCTTCAGATAAGTCTTTTGGGAACTCTTGTGCCTGATGTTGCAAATAAAAATGAGGGGAACAAAAATTCTCTTCACAGTATTGGTGACGGAGTGGGAATTTTTATAGAGCCGGCTGAGACTTCCGATTCACCCTCTTGCGGAAATCTCTGTCTTTCGGTAAACGGCGAAGGAGAAAAGTCCTATATTACCGCATCTTTCTACCGTTTCATGAAGGAATTTATAGCCGATTCAGACCTCGGTGTAACACAGGAATCCGTTCTCTTCGGTTTCAGAGAAAAAGGCAGACTTCCCGATACAGAAATCGGAACAAAGCTTAAGCCCTTACCTGATAACCTTGAACATTTAAGTGACGCTGAGCTTGATGCTTGGTGTGAGGAATATATAAAATATCCCTTTGTTTCTTCACTTCTCAGCCGTATTTTATACTGCAAGCCGGATTTTCTGTCAACAAGAGAAAATAAAATTTTCTTCCTTGACAACTGCTATAATCAGAATGACAGAAGGGGTGAGGATTTCGGAGCCTGTGCTCTTTGCTCTGAAGTTGTACTGGGGCCCGGGGAAAAGAAAAATATCCGTTTTATTCTCACCTGGTACTTTCCCAATCACTATGCTTCGGATGGTGAAAGAATCGGACATTATTATGAAAATCTTTATAAAAGCTCCCTTGAAGCAAACAGAACTCTTGAAGAAGGCTTTTACAGCATTTTTAAGTCCGCCGTCGGTTTTTCGGAGCTTCTTTACAGTACTTCTTTGCCGTCAGTTTATCCCGATACGTGGTCGTCCAATCTTTCACAGCTTGTAAAGGACTCCGTTTATCTCAAAAACGGAAAATTCGGTCTGTGGGAGGGGCTCGGCTACTGTGGACTTCATACCACGGATATAACCTATCACGCATCATTTTCTCTTATCTGCCTTTTCCCTGATTTACAGAAAAAGCAAATGAAAATGGGGGCTTGTTATCAGCGGGAAGACGGCAGAGTGCATCACAGCTTCAAGCCTGATATGAAATGCTCGGACAACGGCTTCGACAGAGTCGATATCAATATGCAGTTTGTTCTGATGGTGCTTCGCGATTATCTTTTTACAGGCGACAGAGAGTATCTTATCTCCCTGTGGGATAATGTCAGACGGGCTATGGATTCTATGGAAATGCTTGACACGGATAATGACGGTTTGCCCGATTACGGCACAAAGCGTAACACCTATGATGCGTGGAATTTCTCGGGCACACCCGTATATATTTCTGTTCTTTGGTTAGCTACTTTGAAGGCTGCAACAATCATTGCTGACAGAGTTGGAGAAAATCTCTTTTCTGAAAAATGGAACGGTATCCTCCATAAGGGAAAGAAAGCTCTTGAAGAAAAGCTCTGGAACGGTGAGTACTATAACCTATGGAGAAACAATGACGAAACCGATGAATCACTTATGACTGACCAGCTTGACGGAGAATGGTTCCTGAGAATGACAGGACTTGAGGGTAATATTCCCCATGAAAAAGTCCGTTCGGTGGTTGAATTTATTTTCAGAAATAATTTTGATGCTGAACAAGGACTTGTCAATGCTACCGTGCCGAAGGGAAGAAAGACAACTATTGATACTTATAATAACTGTCAGACAATAGCTGTATGGACAGGTATCGGATATGTCTTCTCGGCTCTCGCCATGTCTGTCGGGGAATGCGGAATTTCCGATACCATAGTCGGCTCAATTCACAGCAATCAGTTAAGATTCGGCACCTTCTGGGACCATTGGGAATGCGGACATCACTATACCCGTCCGATGTCAAGCTGGAGCACACTTATTGCGGCTTCGGGAATGGCGGTTGACTGCGAAAACAAAAAGCTGGCATTTAATCCCATTGATAAAAATATAACCTTTCCTCTTTGTCTGCCTGATATTTTAGCTAAGGTTACCTTCACAGACGGCAAATGCGATATCACCTGCATCAGCGGAGATTTGAGCGGTTGGGATATAAGTGTGCAGTAACAGGCAGGAGAGTTTTATGTTTATTGACAATTTTTACAATATGCTGTATTATTGTTAAAACGAAAGGAGAGAAAATATATGGAAAAGATATTCAGTGCTTTTATGGCATTTATGATGACAATTATTGGCGGATGGTTCACTCCCGTGACTGTGCTGCCCGAGGCGGAGATTTCCGAAACGGCTCAGATACAGGTGATAACCGTTATGAATTTCAATGTTTATATTAAGGGTACGGGTAAGAAAAGCCCCGAAAACAGAACGGATGAGGTGGTAGAGACTATAAGAAATGCAGACCCCGATTCCTTCGGTGTGGAAGAGGCTGACGAAGCATGGCTTAAGAGACTGTCAGCGGCTTTGCCTGAATATTCTTATGCAGGCCACGGAAGAGATAAGGATCTCGGCGGAGAGGCAAGTGCCGTATTTTATAAGAATGAAAAATATGAACTTCTGTCAACAGAAACATTCTGGCTTTCAAAAACTCCCGACAAGCCCTCTAAAGGTTGGGATGCATGGATTAACAGAATCTGCACCGTGGCAGTCCTTAAAGATAAGGAAACAGGCTTTACTTATGCACATTTCAATGCTCATTTTGACAATTCAGGTTCGATTTCAAGAGTTGAGGCAATAAGAATTGTATCCGAAAAAGCCGTTGCTTATGATATGCCTGTTGTCTTTTCCGGCGACCTTAATGCAAAAGAGGGTAATCTTATGTACAAAAGAGCCCTTGAAGCAGGCTTCCGTGATACAAAATACTTAGCCGAAACCTCGGATTCGGGTGCAACCTACCACGGCTATGCCAATCTTCACAAAACAAACAGCAAACCCATTGACTATATCTTTGTAAATTCCTACTGCAAAGAAGTTGCAGTCTATGATGTCGTGACAGAAAAAATAAACGGAATCTACCCCTCAGATCATTTCCCCGTTGTTGCAACTCTTACAATGTATTACTAAAAATAATTATACTAAAAGCCGGAGCACTATCACTCCGGCTTTAATTGTTATTATTTTTTCTTATTCATTCGTTTGTTCTTCAAGAAGTTTGTAATTTTAAGATTGTTTTGAGTATTATCAGAGTCTTGAGAACAGTGAGAAGAAGAAATTCAGAAGGCTTACTATCCATTTGAGAGCATAGGTGATAAGGTCTTCGAGGGAGTTTATCTCCATTTCTGTGTCCTGAATATCACTGATAGTTGTTGATTTTGTTATAAGCCAGAACTCTTCAAGTGTACCGTTTGCCGCCATTTCGCAAAGGGTATTGAAGGATACTTTTTCGGGGGCACCGTTCTGAGATACTTCAACACTGAAAACAGCATCGGATATAGTCGAATCGGGGATTAGCTTTTTTTGACCTGTTTTGCTGTCATAAGTATAGAATCTCAGGTCAGTAGATGTGAAGGTGTTGAAGCTTACGGTTTCTGCATTCTCATAATCACCGCACATTACGGCAATGAAATCAAAGAATTCATAAGTGCTCATTGTGACATTGCCGTTTATTTCAATGTTTGTGTCATTAAATAAATAAGTAAATGCTGAAACCCCTTCGGGAAGATATTCATAGGCACAGGATTTTCCGTGCTTTACAAATATATTTACATAATAAATATCGTTTGCAAAGGGATTACCGTTTATTGTTGTATCCTCCTTGAAAACTGCAGTGGACAACTGGAAGGAATCAGGGAAGGATTTATCGCAGAGAACGGTGTTTCCTTCAAAAATCAGAGTTTTTGTCTCAAAGAATCCCATAAATGCATTTTCGGATATTTCAGTGATGCCGTCTTTTATGATAACAGCAGTTGTGATTTCCGAGAATTCTTTAAGGGGGGTGGTGATAGATTTTGTCGGGTCGGGAAGCATACCGTTACCCGAAACAGTCAACACGCCGTTATTGAAATCAATTTTTATGTTCTCATAGAGGTTTTTTTGCGTAAATGCCTCAAGGTTTATATACATTGCGGGAACGACACCTGTATCCTGACTGTTGAAATTAAGACTTGAATAAGCGGTTCTGCCGTTTTCCTGTACATACGAGAGATAAGACGTATTATACGGAGTTCTCAGCCAATAAAGACCGTTTACACTCGCTGCCATATCGTGAGCGGCAGTATTGAAAAGTCCCTGACACTTTGCATAATCCGTGCCCGCTCTCGTTCTGTCGGGGGAAATAAGATTATTCCCCGATGCATCCTCATAGCTGAAAAGGAATATCTTATCAAAAGTATCCTTACCGTTACAGATCGGGTTTCCTGCGGGAACAACGGGATTTTCAAGTTTCACCGTGTTGATCACGGATTTTTGTGCATCGGTGAAGGCTGTGTTATAAAAATCGGAATTGAGATATTCTCTCATGGTGGAGTGTTCCCATTCCGTTGCCATGATGGTGTGTTCGCTGTCTGCCCAGAAGTTAAAAGCATTACCGATATCCAACAGGTCACTTGTCCTGTAAGCCAATGCCTGATAGGGCTGAACATCGATTATGGAATCTGCAAGGACATAGCCCTTTTCGGCATCAATGATCCTCCATTTGAGAGGTTCAAATTTGAAGAAATAAATATTATCCTTCTTGTATCCCCATGTGGACTGATAGGCATTTCCGGTAGTTATGGAGGTAGCTTTCCTGTATTCGCTGAAGGTTATCGCTCTGTACTTTTCACCGTAGTAATCAATATCGCAGTATTTTCCGTCTTCGCATTTTTCCATGCTGCCGTAGGAGTTGTCGCCCTTGAACCAACCGAGGCTCTGCCACATATCATCATCGATATACCAGCCGAGCTCTTCGATGAGCTCTTCGTCGGTTACAAGGGTCTGAGGGAAAGAACCGAATTCAATAACATCCTCATCCTCGAAATCGGTATTATATGTGGGGAATGTAAATTCTTCTTCAGGTTCTGTTGTTATTTCTTCCGATTCAGTAGTTTCTTCTTTGGGGACTATTGCCGCAAAGGGGATGTTCTGAGCTGTTGCAAAGTCCTCTGCCGTGGAATTGTCATAGCCGTATATGGTGATTCCGGTGGGGGTTACGTATTGACCGCTGATGATAATGTTAGGATTGAGGAAATATATATCCGTATTTTTCAATCTTTCAAAAGTGCTTACATAAACCGTGTTTATGTTTTCGGGGAAGGTAAGGGAATTAAGGATGCCGTCACCATTGAAAACTCTGTCACCTTGAAGAGTTACGCCTTCGGGGATGACAAAATCTTTGATTGGATTGGCATCGGGATAGAAAATCAGCACATTTCTGTCTGTTTCATAAAGTATTCCGTCAACGGATTTGTATTTTGTGTTGTCGGGGGCTACATTTATTGATATGAGATTATCGCAGTACAAAAATGCATCTTCACCGATATGTGTGACGGAAGCGGGAATGTCAACACTTGTAAGCCCGTCACAGTGCATAAATGCACCGATGTTGATTTCTTCTGTTTTGTCATGGAAAATGATTTCTTTTAAGTTGCTGCAGTAATTGAATGCATTGTAGTTTATTATAGTTGTCTCTTCCGGGATTGCAAATATCTCATCGGCTTTTGCGGGAGGATACTGCATAAGGGTTTTCATGTCTTTTGTATAAAGTATGCCGTCAACAGCACAGTAGTGTTCGTTTTCGGAGGATACCTCAAATTTTTCAAGCATGGGAACATTCGTGCATAATGCATCTTCCTCTATATATGACACACTTGCAGGAATGTATACTGATTTCAGTGAGGCACAACTTGCGACGGAGCCGCCGGGCATTGAAATGAGTCCCTCTGAAAATGTGATGGAGGTCACTTTGTCATTACGGAGGAATGAGTGCAGTTTTGTGCTTGTAAGAGGGTATCCTCCGAGAGTGGCGGGAACCGTTATGTCACCTTCAGCAGAGGTATCGACAGATATGAGCTGTGCCTCGGCATTGGAAACTCTGTATGTGTATATGCCTTCTGTGGCTGTAAATGTGCCGAGAGTTTCAGTTCCGGTTTCTTTGTCTATGATATAATAGACTACCTGCTCTGCTGCGGCAAATTCTTCTGCAGTAGAGCCTTCAAAACCGTGTATGGTAATTCCGATAAAGCTTGCCCTGACGGAAGGTGTGATTTCGATATCGGGATTCATAAAGTAAACCTTGCAGTTTCTGAGATATAAAAATGATGATACCTTTACACTCTGAAGTGATGCGGGAAATACCAGTTTTTCAAGCTTTGTATCTGAACCAAAAACTTCCTCTTCTATGGAAGTAACACGGGAAGGTATCGTAAAATCCGTGCCCTTGTATCCTGCAGGGAAAAACAAGAGCTTTGTTCCGTTTTCGGAATAAAGAATTCCGTTTTCAGAGGAATAAACTGTATTTTCGGGATGAACGGTAACACTCTCAAGAGCGGTACACGCTGAAAATGCTGCATTGCCCAAGGAAGCAAAATTTTTGGGAAGCTCAAGGGCCTTTAGTGCCGTACAGTTTGCAAAAGCTCTTTCGCCTGTTGAAATGAGGCTTTCGGGAAGATATATTTCTTTA
The DNA here is from genome assembly GCA_015065425.1 of Oscillospiraceae bacterium. Lineage (GTDB taxonomy): Bacteria > Bacillota > Clostridia > Oscillospirales > Acutalibacteraceae > RUG806. Next base: position 50,348 of record SVQH01000005.1, on the reverse strand, counting down.
AGATTTTTTGCTTTTGAAAAGGCAGCATTGTCTATATGAGTTATTCCCGAAGGCACACTGAAGCTCTCATCTGTTTTTCCGGGGGCATAATAGTGGAGAGTTTTCATGTCTTTTGAATAAATAATATTGTCTGCCGACATATATACGGTATTGTTTTCGGCAACCGTAAGTATTTCAACACTGCTGCCGTAAAAGGTTTTGATATGAGACTGTGTACCGCCGAGTCTTGTCACCGTTGAAGGAATGTGGATAGCTTTGAGAGCGGATGAACCGCTGAGTGAATCGTATTCTATAATTTCGATGCCTTCGGATATTGTGATTTTCGTAATACCGTTGTTTGAAGCAAGAGTACTTCTTGCGATGGTCTTTACGGGATACGAGCCAATTTCAGAAGGTATCGTAATGTGTCCCGCAGCATTTTTATCAATAGCCGTAATGGTTGCCGCACCGTCTGTAATGTTGTATGTAAATATTCCCTCGGTGGCAGCTTTTGATTTCAATGAAAACACGGATGCTGTCGAAAAATAGGGTAACAGCATCATAAGGCACAGGAACAGCGAAATGGCTTTTTTGTTTTTTTTTCATAAAAAATTCGCCCCCAAACAGTAATTTATATTAATTTTACCCCAAAATTTTAGGTATGTCAAATAAATATTCTCCCGGAAAATACCGTTCATGCACTTAATTTATACCGTTCATACCTTACCCTATTGTTTTTTTGTGTAAAAAAAATGTAAAATATAGATTGTTTTCAGGAAAAGCATTTTAATTCCTGATATTTTGTGATAAAATCCATAAAGGAGGAGATATTTTTTGAATATTGCAATCTGTGAAGATAATCTTCAGGAGGCTCAGTCTCTTAAACTCAGAATTGAAAAATATATGCCCAACAGCATTGTAATTTCAGATGTTGATATATTTGAAGATGCAGGCTCACTTCTTGAAAGTGATGTCATATACGACCTTGTTGTTTTTGACTGTAAGCTTCCCGATATGGACGGAGTGGAGGCTGCAAAGCTGTATAAGGAAAAGAACCGCTTTGCCGTTGTTATCTTTATTACCGCTTATATAGAATATGCAACAGGCGGATATGAAGTGGATGCACTCAGATATCTTATGAAGCCTGTCAGCAATGAAAAGCTTTCAGAGGCTCTTGTGGCTTTTGAGAGCAGACTTAAGCATGAGTGTATTGTTGACATAAGAGGTCTTCATGAGCCGTTCTTTGTCAAATCCACCGAAATTATGTATATAGAATCCGTGGGCAGAAGGACTATTGTAAGGCTACAGGGTATGTCCGTGGAATCACACAAATCTCTGGCTGTTTTTGAAAAGGAGATAAGAAGCGAGGCTTTTTATAAAACAAGGCGTCAGTTTATTGTAAATATGAAGTATATCCGCAGAAAAGACGGAAATGAGCTTTATATGGAAAACGGTGAAAAGGTCACCATAAGCCGCAGAAGTATAGCCGGCTTCAATAAAATGTATGCCAATTACCTGAAATATAACGGCTGATAAAAAAGAGGGGTATTCTTGGCTGTAATTGATGGATTTTTATACTGTTTTAAGGATGTTTTTGCTATCCTCAGTATTATTTTCATATTAAAAGTTGTTTTCTCCGGTAAAATGCGGAAGGGGAAGACAGGAGTTATTGTGTCCTTATGTGTTCCCGTAATTTACAGCAGTCTTACACATATTTTTCTTCTTCCCGTCTTTCCGTATACTTATGACGTGCTTGATGCGGTATCAAACTTTTTTTACATAGCAGCTGTATTTCTGTGCTTCAGAAAACCGCCGGTGTTAAAGACTCTTGCAGTGATATTTATTTATATTTTTACCGTAGATATGTTATGGTCTTTCGTTGCGGTACCCCTCGGAGGCAGTATTACGGCAGAATGTATTTTTAATATGCTTCTTTTCGGAGGTGTATTTTTTGCTATAAGAGGTTTTACAAGAAATAATGACATCGAGGTTCTTTCAGGTGCTTTTAAAGAAATCCCCCGTTGGATGGTAATTGCCCTTCTGCTGTTTGAGCTTACCTGCTATTATAAAGAATTCGGCATAAGTGCCGCATGGTACGACTTTTTATATGCAGTATCTGCCTGTATGATATTTGTATGTATAATGGGGCTTGTTTTTCGAATTTTCCGCCTTATTTACACTCAGAATATGATACTTGCAAGGCTTAATGAGCAGTTGGCATATACGGAGAGTGCCGCCCGTTCGGATGAAGAACTGAGAAGCTTCAGGCATGATTACAAAAATCACCTTATTGTAATAAACTCTATGTTTCAGCAAGGCGATATAAACGGTGCAAAGGAATATTTTGAAAAACTCACCGATGACACAGCTTCTTCAATTAATTCCTTCTCAACGGGAAATGCAGTTGTCAATTCGCTTCTTAATATTAAAAAATCCCGTGCCCAAAAAAGTAACACTGAAATAGTGTTCAGCGGTATTCTTCCCGACAAAGGTATTGACAGCAAGGATATGTGTATCTGCGTGGGAAATCTCATAGATAATGCCGTTGAAGCCTGTGAAAAGCTGCCCTTCAGTGAAGAAAAAACAATCAGCGTGGAAGGTATCAGAAGAAAAAATACCATGATTCTAACGGTCAGCAATCCCTGTGATACGGGAAAACTCAAAAAAAACGGCAAGTCCTATTCTACTTCCAAAACCGACAAAAAAGCACACGGAATAGGTCTTAAAAATGTTAAAGACACAGCCGAAAAATACGGCGGTGCTCTGAGTCTTTCTTCCGAAAACAATATATTCACTGCACAGATAATGCTTGATATAAAAGATGAAATATAATACATCCCGAAAAACAGGGCTCAAGTCTGCCGTAAAGGTAAACTTGAGCCAAATTTTTTGCCGCTGAATTGTGATTTACCGTTCATGCACTAATTTTATACCGTTCAATACATACCCTATTGAAATTGAAAATTATATGTGATAAAAGACTTATGTAGGCGTTTTTACGCACAAAAATATGGAGGTATGTATAATGAATTCTTCATTGAAAAAGGTATTGGCTGTGCTCATGTCAGTATTGTTGCTGATAAGCATTGTACCTGTTGCCGAATTCGTAGGATTTGAATTGCCCGATGAGAATATTCTTACGGTTGATTCAAGTGCCGCTTATAATGGTCTTTCAAGCTACAGTGCCACAGCCGCGGTTCAGTGGGCTAAAGACCACTGGAATGATATTGATTCTGTTCTTTTCGGACAGAGCTATTGGGATACGGGCGGAGACTGTGCAAACTTTGTTTCTCAATGTATTTACATGGGCGGTCTTGATATGACTGAAAAATGGCATATCAACGGATATCTCGCTCATTATTATTCTGCCACCAGTGACGGTGAATACATAAGAGCACAGCAGCTTCACGATTATTGTGTAAGCCTCGGTGCTACATCCGTAAGAAACCCTTCCGCTTCTCAGGTGAGCGTAGGAGACCTTATGTTCTACAGTGCTGCGGGTTCGTCAAGAATGACACATTCTGCCATTGTTGTTGATATAGTAAACGGTGTGCCTATCATTGCGGCTCACTCAGTAAGAGACGGTAGCGGTAATCCCATAAGATACATCACAACTTCTTCTCAGGACTGGCATCTTGGCTTTGAGCCTTCAAGAACATATCTTGTAAAGATGTACGGTGACCTTTGCAGTGCGGAAAATCCCAGAAGTATTGATGTTTATACTGCAGGAAACGGTGATACCCGTCTTTATAACAGTACATCAACTTCAAGCGGATATGAAACATATCTACGTGCAGGTGAATATGCACACATATATAAAACTGTTTATGCAAACGGCTACAACTGGGGCTATACCTGCCGTTACGGTTTCTGGGGATGGGTAAAGCTTTCCTCTCTCAATTATCAGAGACATGTTGATTCCTATGTTCCTTCACATACATTCGGTAATTGGTATGTGAAAATTCCCGCTACATGTACTTCTCTGGGAACTGAGCAGAAAGACTGTACCCGCTGCGGCTATGCTGAGTACAGAACAACAGGTACAGGCGGACACGTTGTCACAACTCACGCCACTTGTACATCTGCAGGCTTCTGTGACCTCTGCGGAGCATCGGTTGAAGCAGCACTTGGTCATGACCCTGCCGGGTTTAAGACAATAAAAGAAGCTACCTGCACGGCAATGGGACTTCAGTCACAGCTTTGTAAGCGTTGCGGTAAAGTTTTGTCTATGCAGAATTTACCCAAACTCGGACACAACTATGTTCAGACCATTACGTCTCCCTCCTGTGTTCAGAACGGAACCATGGTTTCAGAGTGTACCAACTGCGGACATTCCAAGGTTGATTATGTTAATGACTCTAATACATGGAGCGATTGGACAACAGAGTACCGCAGTGATATTCCTTCTTCACACATAGAGAGTAAAACTCAGTACAGATACAGAGACAAGGATACAATCACAAGTTCAAGTTCTTCTCTCAGCGGATGGACGCCTTATGATACTGTACAAAGCGGTTGGGGAAGCTGGTCTTCATGGCAGAATTCTTCTGTTTCCTCCTCATCTTCAAGACAGGTCGAAACAAGATATATAGAGCCTACATATAAGACTGTATATGTATATTTCCACTATTGTAACAGCAGAGGAACCTACTGGGCAAACTGTGTTTATGACCAGGCAACTATTTACCATGAGACTACTTTTGATTCTCGGCTTACAAATGCTTCATCAAATACTGTCGGCTCAGGTACATATTACACAGCTTCTTCCGGTTGTCCCAACGGCTGTACGAAATGGTATGTCGGAACTGATTATACAGGTGCAAATGCCACAAGAACAGTACAGGCGACTCCCGGTTATACTCAGTACCGTTACCGTGATGCCACTTATACATATTATTTCTATCAGTGGGGTAACTGGTCATCTTGGTCTGACAGCTATGTTTCCTCTTCAGATTCAAGAGAGGTTCAGACAAGAACCATGTACAGATATGACCTTGCAGCTTACGGACACGATTTCTCCATTGAAGACCCCGTAACCAAGGTGGAGGCTACATGTACAATCCCCGGATATGTGGGAAAGAGCTGTTCTCGTTGCGGTGCTGCTTCACCCGAATCTTCCGTAATACCGGCACTCGGACACAATATGGGCGGTTGGTATTATGTCGGAACTACAGGTGAAAATCCCTCATATAATGTGGAAAGACGGGATTGTCAGAGATCGAACTGCGATTATTATGAGTTGAGAGTTAACGGTAATATCTACTATTATGATAAGACCGTTGAACCTACCTGTGAAAATCAGGGTTATTCTTCATATTACGGTAATGGCACGGGTGAACTCAGATTTTATTATACCGATGCTCTCGGTCACGAAAGTGATGAAGAATGGATCACTGTTGAAGGTGCAACCTGCGAAAAGGCAGGACTTGAGCAGAGTCTTTGTGTAAGACACGATAACGGTTTTACCTGCAGCAGGGTATTTGAACGCGAGATACCTGCACTTCCTCATACGGAAGAAATCATTCCCTCTGTTGAAGCGACTTGTACCGAAGACGGTGCAACACAGGGCTCAAAATGCTCCGTTTGCCATAATTACATTGTTGAACCCACAGTAATTCCCGCAACAGGTCATAAGACAGTTGATGAAAACGGTACTGAAAACTGGACGGTTATTTCCGAAGTCGGTTGTGATGTTATAGGCGTAAAGCATCTTTACTGCATTGAATGCGGTGTACTCGTTGATGAGGAAATTACACCTGCACTTGTCCCCGAATATATCAAGAAGATTGAAAAACTTCCCGATTGTGTTGAATCGGGCTATATTGTATGGACATGTAAGAACTGTGTAAACACTCCCGATGAACATGGTTATACGGAATTTCTCGGAAAAGAAGGACACAGATGGAGTGATTGGACAGATACAACAGTTTCCACAGAGGATGTCTGTGTCATTTCAACCCGTGAGTGTACTGTATGCGGAGAATACGAAGAAGTTACAAAGTATGATACACATGAATTTACAGAAGTCGAAATAGAAGGCGAATGTGTTGACGGAGTAAAGCATGTTTGTGATAATTGCGGATATGAAATGATTGTATCGGATGCAGATTCACACGATATGAGCGGCTGGACTGTTGTAAAGAATGCAACCTGCGAAGAAAACGGGCTTGAAAAGAGAGAATGTTCAAGAGGAGACTATGTTGAAACACGCATAATTCCTGCTCTCGGACACAATTATAAGGTAAAAAGTTTTATTTTTGCTGCTACTTGTACCGAGTGGGGATATGAAAACATGGTATGTGAAAATGACAGTAGCCATACATATAAAAAGTATGTAATGGAACCCCTTGACCACAGTTTCAATGAAAAGACAGTTGACGATAATCATTTGTGTACTCCTGCAGACTGCCTTGAAGCAGCAACATATTTCTATGACTGTTCAAGATGTGATACCATGGGACTTAACACTTATGTTCACGGTGAAGCATTAGGTCATGATTGGGATAACGGTGTAATCGATCCTGAAGCTACCTGTGTTGAAGACGGCGTAATTACATACACCTGTCTCAGAGATTCATCTCATAAGAAGACTGAAGCCGTAACCGGCGGCGGACACGACATGGGTGAGTGGTTTACCGTTACAGAGGCTTCCTGTACAAAAGAAGGTCTTGAAAGACGCGAGTGTCAGAGAGATGCCTGTGAGTACTTTGAAGAAAGATCAACAGCTGTAGATAAAAATGCTCATACGGAAGATGATTCTTATACAGTAACAAAGAAAGCTTCCTGTACCGAATACGGTGAAAAAGTAAAGAAGTGTACCGAATGCGGTGAAGTTCTTGTTCTTGATGTTATTTCAAAGAGAGAACACATTTATGATGAGGGTGTTGTAACTTCTGTTCCTTCATGTGTTTCAGAAGGAGAAATTACTTACACCTGCACAAATATTGAGAATAACGAATATGAAGCTTGTACACATTCTTATACCGAAGCCATAAAGGCTGACGGGCATGACATGGGTAGCTGGTATATTGAAAAAGAAGCAGAGTATCATGTCCCCGGTGTTGAAAGAAGAGACTGCCGGACAGAAAACTGCGATTATTATGAAACAAGAGAATATGAAATTGCAGTTCCCGTATATGTTGCAACCTTCGTTATCGGCGACGAGATAATTTCAAAGGTCGAATTTGAGCACGGTGCAACCTTCATAAAGGAACCTGCCATTCCCGAAAAAACCAACTATATCGGAATATGGGAAGACTATGAAATTGTAAACGAAAACTTTACCGTTGAAGGCTATTATGAGCTTATTGATTCCGATACGGTTTCAACACTTCAGGAAGACAAGAAGGCACAGTATAAAAATGATGTTGCACAAATCACACTTTCGGCCTTTGCACCCACAAAGATAGTTGAATATGCATCTCCCAATGCAGAGCCTCTTGATATCGTTCTCGTGCTTGACCAGTCGGGAAGTATGGCACAGAGACTCAACGGCAGCACCACAAAGAAGGATGCTCTTAAGAAGAGTGCAAATGCTTTCCTTAATGAAGTTCTCAAAAACGGAGAAACTGCAGGGGTTGAACACAGAGTAGCAGTAGTAGGTTTCGCTTACGGAGCTAATTACAGCTACAACAATACTGAGCTTTTAAGCTATGTATCAAACGGAAGAATTTCTCCCGTTAAGTACAATACAATAAAGAAAAATGCTTCAAGCATGGAGAAGTATTATTCTAATGCATTCCTCCCCATTTCTGACGGCAACGGAATAAATGACCTTCTTACCTCCGCAATTTCAAATGTAGATGCAGAAGGTGCAACAGCTGCTGACTTCGGTCTTGAAATGGCATCAAAGATATTCGACTATAATTACACCGATCCTTCCGAGGGCAGAAAAAAAATAGTTCTTTTCATTACTGACGGTGAACCCAACTATCATAGCGGCTTTGATACAGCAGTGGCAAATGCTGCCATTGGAGAAGCCTTTGCAATAAAGCAGTCCGGCTGTAACATTTACTCCGTAGGAATCAGTGCTGATGCTGACCCCGATATCTTTGATAACAGCAATAAGTCCTTCAACAGATTCCTTCACCTTGTATCATCGAACTACAGAAATGCAAGTACTATGATATCATCAGGTATGGGTGATAAGAATAACGGCTTCTATCTTGCCGTTAACAATACCGATAACCTCGGTAAACTCTTTGAAGTTATAGTTTCAAGAGCGGTCAATAAGACTGTTGCTTTTGATAATGTAACTCTTGTAGATACCATCTCTTCCGAATTTACTCTTACCTCACAGCAGGAAGATAAACTCAGAGAGGAGCTTTTCAATACTCATGGTCTTACCGATGAAAATCTTGAGGTAACAAGAAACGATGACGGTACTACCACAATGAAATTTATCGGACTCAAGCCCGAAAAGGTATTTGAAAACGGTGTCAACACAGGCTTTAAGGTTAGTGTTACGTTTGAAGTAACCCCCAATGAAAAAGCACTCAATAAGGGTATATATAAGACAAATACTTCAGATGCAGGTGTGGAGCTCGGCGGTGACAGAGTTGCTGTATTTGCCATTCCTGAAATCAGTATTCCCGACAACAGAAATATCGTTACATTCAAGATAGGAAATGAGGTTTACTCTATAGTAAACGGAAAAATCGGCGATTCCGTAACTGCTCCCGAATGCGAATATGCCGAATGGAATGTACCTGAGGGTACTGTCATTTCCGACAGAGCATTCACTTTCACTGCAGACGGTGTAGCAGATGATAAATATGCCGTAACATGGGTAATAAACGGTGAAAGCTATGTGGAATATTACACCATAGGCAGTAAACTTAATCCTCCCGCAGTCAAGGCAGAAGAAGGCTTTATGTTTGTAGGCTTTGCTCCTTATGTTCCTTCAAGAATGCCTTCAAGAAACATTGTTCTTACGGCAAAGTTTGAAGAGCATGAGCATAAGTATGAAGAAACTCTTTCAGGCGGTACCTGTGATACGGGACTTACAATGCGATATTCCTGCTTCTGCGGCAGCGTTTATACCGAGACTCTCGCTGCTCAGGCTCATAAGTATTCTGCTACAGTAATAAATTCCGAAGAAAAACTTGAAGATGCATTTGTATGTGAATATTGTCAGAAGATGCTTGATGCAACTCTGAGCTTCTGCTACAGCGGCGGTACAGATAATTCTGAGTTTTATTCACTTGAAATGAAAAAGGGTGAAATAAATGTTCAGCCCGACGGAACCGTTACCGTAAAGATACCTCTTACTGCAGAAATGGCACAGGAAGTGAATAACGGAAGAGGTATTAAGGTATACAGAATTGAAGGCGGTAATACGAAGACCTTTGTCGATTCTTACGTTCAGGATGATGCGTTTGTTGTAATGACTCTTGATCACTTCAGTTATTATGTACTCGGACTTACGGGCAGTGACGGAAATCTTCTTGAAGACGTGAATTTTGCAACAGTAAAATGTTCGGTTGACGGACATTCTTATACAAAGAATGTTATTCCTCCCGATTGTACGAACAGGGGATATACAATTTACACCTGCGGAACCTGCGGATATTCCTATGAAGGTGATTTTATCGGCATGACAGACCACAAGGACAGTGACGGTGACCTTTACTGCGACGATTGCGGAAAAGATATCAGTGCAGTTCAGAACTGTGGCCACCTATGTCATAAGGACGGTTTCCTCGGCTTTATCTGGAAGATAGTACGCTTCTTTATAAAGCTTTTCGGAACAAATCCTGTATGTTCGTGCGGCAGAGCACATTATTGATAACATATTTTATCAATGAATAATAACAGCCGGAGCCTTGTTTATGCAGGGCTTCGGTTTTTTCTGTCAGTTTTGCAGAAAATAAAGCTTGTCGGATGTAAAATTATGTATTTTTTTGCGTAAATAGTGTTTGATTTATTCCGATTATATGGTATACTGTGATATAATAAGGTGTTTTTGAAAGTTTTTTTGGAAGGAGATATAAAATGTATTGTACTAAGTGCGGTATGAGTCTTGCTGAAGGAACAAAATTTTGTACCAAGTGCGGGAATAAAGTCGAAAGTGTAGCAGTACCTGTAAAGGAAAGCATTCCTGAAGAACCCGTAAAAGTTTCTCAGAACAATCCTTTTGTATCGGAAAATGACCCTGTTATCATCGCAGGCGGTAATGAATCTGTTGTTACGGAAAAACACGACAATAATAACGGTTTTTACGGTGCAAGCAATACACCTCAGTCAACCCCCTTCGGAGAATATGCAGACAGAAAAGCAAACGGAATTGGTAATACTCCCGGAAATGGTTATAATTCTCAGCCTGTAAACACTTCTCCCGTGGATTTTCAGAATGAAAATGTACAGACACCTGTAACAAATGTTGCTCAGAAAAATGCAAACAATAATCCGTTTACCATATCTCAGGAAGATGATTCTGAAGATTTCGGAAATAAGACTGTCCGTGTCCGTGGCAATCGGAATGGAAAGTTACAGAGTGACGGAAACGGATATAACGGCGGTTACGGTAATAATGCCGGTATGTATGATGAGCGTCAGCCTGAAAAAAAGGAATTTTTCTCTTCTGAAGTCCCCGAAAGCGGAAGTAAAAAGAAGAAAAAGAAAACCGGCGGAAAAACCGTATTGAAAGCACTTGTTGCAGTGGTTCTCGTCATTGCTGTCACAGTCGGCGGTGTGGTTGCTTTTATCTTTGCTAAAAAGAATGCCCCCGAAGCATACAGTAACCTTAATAATACCAGCGAAAGATATGTTAACGTCGTCCGTGACGGAAAAAATATTTTCTATGTAAATGAAAACGGTTTTATTGTCAGAACTGATGAAAACGGAGAAAACAGAAGTGTTATTGTGGATGATACCACAACATCATATCTTTATCTTAAGGGGGATAAACTGTATTATCTTTCCGAGAATGATGATTACATATATTCATGTTCTTATGACGGTGGCGATAAAGAGAAGATTTTACTTAATAAAGTTTTTTGGTATGCTGTTACAGACAAATATATTTATTACTGTGACGGTTATTCTGAAACAGATGAAAAGACAGGGTCTTCCGAGGTTATAGGTAATATGAATCTGTATCGTTGTGATATGGATGGTCAAAACGCACAGTGCCTCGCTGATGTTGCGGTGCCCAAGGTATGTATTGGCGAAGAAAAGATAGTTTACAAATCCAATGACGACGGTTCAATTTATATCACAGAACTTGACGGCAGTGATACAAAACTTGTGTTTGAAAAAGATGCAGACAGTGAATTTTACAGCTTTAAGGTTTATGAAGACAGAGTTTATGTGCATTCCAGTAATAATAAGGAACCCTCAAAGTCAGGAATATATTCCATCGGTTTTGATGGTGAAAACAAACAGAAGGTTGTAAATGCAGATGGTATATATTTTGCTGTTGTTAGAGAAAAAATAGTATATTCAGATTCTACTGAGAAAAAGACATATATGTGCGATCTTGACGGCAGTAACAGAGAGCTTATACTTGACGGAACTGTTATCAAACGCCCCAGAATTTACGGCGATTATATGTATTACAATGAGTATTTCAGTGGCTCTGAAGATATATATGAATATGATTTCAAGAATAAAACTGTCAGATGCCTTGAAAATGAAATGACCGGTAATGTTGTTTTTGCTGACGGATATATGTTTTATATCGACAATTCAGACAGCAATATTTACAGATGTGACAGTGACGGCAACAACAGAATTCAACTTACTGACGGTGAATGTCTCAGCATTTATGCACACAATGACGAGCTTTATTTTTACGGTTATGCCAACGGGTATTCTTCAGATGAGCCTGAAACCGCCAAGGGAATCAATACTTTAGGTGTGTATAAGCTTGACACTGACGGAACCTCATGCTCAGCAGTAGAGCTTAACTGTAAAAAAGATGTTGTTTTCTACGGGGACAGTGTATATTTTGCCGACGAGAAAAATTCAGGCATATATAAGACTTCTCTTTCCAATGTGGATACCGATGCCGACAATACTGCATATATAACAAGCGAAGACCATTCTTTCGGTGCTCCTCTTCTTGTTGACGGCGATTTTATATATCTTAATGCCACGAAGGACGGAAAAACCTTCTTCTCCCGTGTATCCATGAGTACCAAGGCAGTAGAATATCTCTATACGGGAAAAGTAAGAAATGTGCAGCTCAATGATAAAAAGATATACTATGTCGCAAATAATGAAAACGGCGAATCAGTGCTGTGCCAGATGAATCTCGACGGCTCAGCTCCCGCGGTTGTTATGCTCGGTGAAATAAATGATTATGCTGTTTATGAAAGAATAGTATATTATGTTGACCCGGTAACAGGCCATATTAATTCAATATCGGTAGGTTCCCAGAAGCCCGAGGAGCTTAATGAGAGTGCAAGTTCCAATGTTGTAATAAACGGCAACACGATATATTTCAATAATCGCTATGACAACGGTTATGTTTACTCAATGAAACTTGACGGCAGCGACGAAAAGGTTGTAATCGGAGAATCAGGCAAAAATGAAGAAATAAAGGACAGAACTGATTACAGAACAAACGGAATAGACGGTGCTGTTTCAGTCAAATAATTAACCGAACATAAAAGAACAGCATTCCCCTAAAAATGCTGTTCTTTTTCGTATGATAATAATTTATCGCAAAAAACAAAGCAGTTTTCTGACATCATTTTGCCGGAAAACTGCTTATTTATTTATATCAATCAAAAAGTCATCGCCTTTTTTGAAAAAACATATCAATTCGCATTTACTGCTTCTCGGTCTTTACAAAACCTGTAATATTTTTAATGAGGTAAACATTCTCTTGTTACTCTCTCATCCGCTATTGACCGTTCTTCAAATCTGTATTTTTTCAGTAAACCGAATTCGCCGGGATAAAATAACATACACATTCGATTGCCCGATTTTCTTTGATTCGGTGGGAATATATAGTTTTTATTGTCCTGAAAAAATGTTTTTTCTTATTTTTTGATTTTAATATGCCATTGGACTCACTCTCTCTGAATTTTTGCATTGGGTATACATCCGATAAGCACTCTTTATTATAAATTTTATCAAAACAGCTTTACTGTTTTTCCTATTTTGCTTTTACAGCTACGGGTGAGTTTCTCTTATCGGTAAAAAAGGAAGATTCTTTAAAAAATCTAAGGAGCGAAAAATAAAACTTTAATTGTACATCGGACTCACTCTCTCATTTTTATTCGCAAAGCTCAGAACAGACTTACATATCAAAAATTTGCTATTTATCATTTGGAAGAAGCATGAAACACATATTTTTTTCTGTTCTGACAATTTTTTCTGAACCTTTAAGTTCGAGTTTTAATTGTACATCGGACTCACTCTCTCTTTAGTCTTTTCAGAAAACCTATTGTTCTCTGCAGCCTTATAATAGCACAGGTCAATACTTTCTGTCAACGGTTTTTATACACTTTTTTTATATTTGTATAATTTTCACAAAGACCACAAAAGTGTTAAATATTTGTCATTCTGCTGTCGCTGTCTGTTTGTGCAAAATGACGAAAATAAACCGGAACTGTAGATGACGCAGCCGTACATACAAATTCGGTGTGTTTGCCTGCGACGAACACGGTTATAAATTACGATTCAGAATTTTTTTCAGAATTCCGATCTGTCAATTATATTCCCGTCTAAGTCTTTCCATATAAAGCTGTTATTTTCATATACCATATAGCCGTGGTGGGAGTTTTCTTTGGGAATGGATACCGAACCGGGATTCATATATGTATAGGTATCATATTCGGTACATTTCGGTATATGGGTGTGACCGTTCAGAAGAATGCTGCCCTTCGGCATGGGAGGGGGCGTGGTCTCTCCGTATTTGTGTCCATGGGTGGCATAGACAGTTTTTTCTCCGCACTGAATAATGCAGTAATCGGCAAGTATGGGAAATTCCAGTACCATCTGATCAACTTCCGTGTCGCAGTTTCCTCTGACGGCAAGAATTATTTCTTTTATACTATTGAGAGCCGTAATGACTTTTTTTGGGGCGTAACCTTCGGGCAGGTCGTTTCTCGGACCGTGATAGAGTAGATCCCCGAGAAGCAGAAGGCGGTCTGCATTTTCTTTTTTCAGAGCTACAAGCAGCTTTTCGCAGTAAAAGTAAGAGCCGTGTATATCGGATGCTATCATAAGTTTCATGTTTTTTTCTCCTTATACGAATATAAAATTTATAAGTAAAATGTAAATGACTGTTCCGCCGATGATACTGAGAAGTGTATTCCTTTTCCATATATGAAGTAAAGTCACTGCCGCAACACCGATAAGCTCGGGTATTCCGTGAGGGTATGATGAGACGGAAACATTTTTCAGACAGAATACCACCAGCATTCCCATTATGGCAAAGGGCAGTACTTTTCCGAGATAAGTCACAAATTCGGGAGTTTTTCTTTTTCCTCCGAAAATTAAAAAGGGAATAAAACGCAGTGCGGCTGTGACAAGGGCACACACGCCTATAAGTATTGCTGAATGCACATCAGGCATCTGCTTTTTCCCCCTTTCTCTTTCTTATAAAACGAAGTGCCGTAAGCATGAGCGTTATAAGAAGCATTGCGGGAATGAGAAAGCTGTCTGCACCGAAAACAATGAGACAGAATACGGATGAAAGTATTCCGATAATTGCGGCAGCATGGTCTTTTGAAGTCATCCACTGTTCGACGAATACTGTGACAAAGAGTGCTGTCAGTGCAAAATCGATTCCCTTAGGTGCAAAATCAAAGGCAGAGCCCACAGCAGCACCGATAACAGAACCCGACACCCAGTATATGTGATTGAAAAGGGATACGAGAAAATGATATCTGTGGGAATTTTCCTCTTCTTCCGTGCATACAAGAGAATAAGTTTCATCCGTAAGTGCAAAAATCAGATACGGCTTGAGTTTTCCTGATTTTTTATATTTATCTATCATTGAAATGCCGTAAAACAGATGTCTTGCATTGACAAGTACAGTGGTTATTGCCATTGTTATGACAGATGCACCGCCCGAAAGCAGGTCTATGGCGACATACTGCATGGAACCTGCATATATAAACAGGCTCATGCACAACGCCCACAGTATTCCGAAGCCCTTTGAATGAAGCACGATACCGAAACCGAAGCCCAGCACTATATACCCCGAAAAAACGGGGAATGTGGCTTTTAACGCATTTTTAATCTCTTCTTGTAAACTCATGTTGTTTTCCTTTTTTTGAATACTGAATCTTCATTTTATTCGTAATGTATTGTATCATAACACATTTATGTATTCAATATTTTTAATCTGTTATTTGCGATAAAAATCGGCTTAAGATTGCTTTATTCAGCAAACTTAAGCCGTGTATTGAAATTTAATTCTTTACAGTTTTCCTGCCTTATTTCATAAGACCGTTGAGGATAAGATTTACGAATCTTGATATCATTTCAAAAAAGTGATTGAACAAAGCCTTGTACCATGCAAGTGTGTCGGTGTTGCCGTCAATGTCGAAGGCTTTGAACTGTGAAAAATCGTCTGTCCAGTTTATTGCACCTATTGAATCTGCATTTTCATAATGTATATCACTGAAATCAGGTTCGATTATAAATCTTGTGCTGTATTCACCTTCGTAATAATTCATGGGATAATTGCAGTCATAGGCTATCAGTACATGATTGCCGTTTTCATCGGTATATGCACCCGTGAAAAGAACTGTGTGTCCGAATGTGGTGAATGCAGGACCTTCATAGAAGGTGAAAATTACAATGTTTCCGTCTTTTACGGAATTGAACATATTGTAAAGACATCTTGTGTATGCAAAATTGTTTGTTATAAATGCTTTGTCTTCAATGAGGAAAGAGCCCGCAACAACTGCCTGATAATAGTTGATGTAACTTAAGAGGTCTTCGTTAAGCTCCATATCAATGAGATTTTCTGCATTCTGTGTGGCTTTTACATCTATTATTCCGTAGTGGTCAAGAGCTGTTACAGCCGCAATGCCGTAGCATGAGCCCTGCCAGGGCCAGTAGGGATAGGTTGCCAGCACTATTGAAAGAGCAGGATTGGGAAGGGGACCCGGGCCGAAGGTCTTATAGAGATTTATCTGAAGTCTTCTGAAATCCTCTTTATTCATAACATAACGGTCTTCTCCGTCAATCACGAAATATCCTGAAGAGTTTCTGAAGGGGAACACTTCCTCGGGAGAGAGTGCCACTTTTACCCACTTTGCATAAAGAGTAAGTGTATCAAAAACGGCAGGTATTGTAACATCTGTTGATATGACTATATCGCCCTCGGCTTCGGTTGCCCAGCCTGTAAGTGCGTGAAGCTCGGGATTGAGAGAACCTGCAGAGTTTTCAAATTCTTTTATAAGCTCAATATCAGTGCCTTTAAGATATGCCTTTGTTATGTCTCCCGTTTTTTCAAAGCCAGAAACATAAGTTATTTCCGAAACATCCTCACTGTAACAGGGGGTCACATCCGTTACCTTAAAGCCGTAGTAATTATATTCTTCGTCTGAGGACAGCACTATTGTGAAATTGTTGCCGCCGACAAAAACGGTTTTTCCTGCAAGAGCATAGCCGTCATAAGTTCCGATGAGCTCACCGTAGCCGTCATAAATTCCGATAAAGTCCCCTCTTTTGTCCCAGTAGGAACTGTTTACAACATCGGCAACGGTTATTTCCTTATATGCGGGGAAAATAACATCGGTGTTGAAAGAGAATTCAACATAAGTGTCATAAGAGAAGGTTATGAGAAGTCCCTTTGCTTCCTTGTCGCCTTCATAATACCATTCTCCGTAGAAGTTATCCTGATAATTATGCTCACTTTCGGGAAGAATGTCCTCAGCCGAAGAGGTCATAATAAAGCAGGAAAGAATAAGTGTCATGCACATTAAAACAGAAAGTATTTTTTTCATATTTTTGCCTCCCTTCTTTGATATTTTGAGTATAACAAATTAACAATGTTTTAACAAGCTGTATTTTTTACAAAATACTTTCTTTCCTATTGTTAAAAATATCTTGTTTATTTCGGAAAATACTGTATAATTAAAATGATTACCGAAAGAGAGGATTATTATGGATAAAATCACGGCAAAAAAAAGAGCAAAAGAGCTTGTTGCAAAAATGACGGTGGAGGAGAGAATGACTCAGCTTCTCTACAATTCTCCCGCAATAGAAAGGCTCGGAATTAAAGAATACAACTGGTGGAATGAGGCAGCACACGGTGTGGCAAGAGCAGGTACAGCAACTGTTTTTCCTCACGCTATAGCTATGGCTGCAACCTTCAATCCCGAAACCGTAAATAAAATCGGTGATGTGATTTCTACGGAAGGCAGAGCCAAATACA
This sequence comes from Oscillospiraceae bacterium, assembly GCA_015065425.1. Classification (GTDB taxonomy): domain Bacteria; phylum Bacillota; class Clostridia; order Oscillospirales; family Acutalibacteraceae; genus RUG806. The sequence continues at coordinate 33,022 of SVQH01000005.1, read as the reverse complement.
ATAAAAGTATAGAATTCGGTGACTACGATATTTTCAAGGGCCTTACATACTGGACACCCAATATCAATATTTTCAGAGACCCCCGTTGGGGCAGGGGACAGGAGACTTACGGGGAAGACCCCTTCCTTACCGCCACTCTCAGCTCAGCCCTCATAAATGGTATTCAGGGGGAAGGTGAATTTTTGAAGGCATCTGCCTGCTCAAAGCACTTTGCAGGTCATTCAGGTCCCGAAGGACTTCGCCACGGCTTTGATGCCATAATCTCAATGAAAGATCTTCATGAAACCTATCTTCCTGCATTTGAGCACACTGTTAAGAACGGTGTTTCGGGTGTTATGGGTGCATATAACAGAACAAACGGGGAGGCATGTTGTGCTCACTCATATCTTCTGAGCAAGGTTCTCAGAAAAGACTGGAGCTTTGACGGCTATGTTGTATCCGACTGTTGGGCTATTGCCGATATATGCGGAGAGCATCACATTGTTGAGACAAAAGCCGAAGCCGCAGCACTTGCACTTAAAAATACCTGTGATCTCAACTGCGGTGAGACTTATGAGGCACTCGTTGACGCTTATGAACAGGACCTTGTGACGGAGGAAGAAATCACAGAATGCTGTGAAAGACTTTACACCATAAGACATCTTCTCGGAGAATTTGAAGAAGTCCGTCCCTATAGTGACATCCCCTTCACCGTCGTTGACTGTAAAGAACACAGAGCATTCAATCTTAAAGCGGCAGAAGAATGTGTCGTAATGCTTAAAAATGAAGACGGCTTCCTTCCTCTTGACAAAAATATAACCAAGAGAATTGCAGTTGTCGGTCCCAATGCTCTTTCCGTAACTGCACTTGAAGGAAACTATTTCGGACATGCATCGGAATATGTAACGGTTGCAGACGGTATCAGAAGAGTATTTTCTGAGGCTGACATTGCTGTTACAAAGGGAGCTAACTATTGTATCGAAAAGCTTCTTTATCACGACGGACACGGCTATCTTCTCAGTGACGGACTTGCCGCCGCAAGTACTGCCGATATTACAGTTCTTGCTCTCGGTCTTGACTGTCATGTTGAAGGCGAGGATATGGCTTATGAGGATGACTTTATAATGAAGGGTGACAGAAGATATGTAAATCTTCCGAAAACTCAGATTAAGCTTGCTGAGGCTGTGTGCGATGTATGTGAAAATGTCATCGTTGTTATTATGTGCGGCAGTGCCGTAGACCTCGGTGAAAAAGTAAACAAACACGCAAAGGCTATTCTTCATGCATGGTATCCCGGTGCTCAGGGTGGTCTTGCAGTTGCAAATATTCTTTCGGGAAAAGCTTCTCCTTCAGGAAGACTTCCCGTTACGGTATACAGCACAAAGCATGACATTCCCGAATTTGAGGATTATTCCATGAAGGGCAGAACCTACAGATTTATTGAGGGTGAACCCCTGTTCCCCTTCGGCTTCGGTCTTTCCTATGCCGACTTTTCATACAGCAGCATGAAGGTGCTTGAAAACAGTGATGATACGCTTAAAGTAAGTGTTGATATCACAAACAACTCAGATATTACTGCCGGTGAAAGAGCACAGCTTTATGCAGAATTCACTGATTCAAGAACCGTAACTCCCCATTTCCAGCTTTGCGGCATTTCTGCTGTCATTCTCGAAGCAGGTGAGACAAAAACGGTTACATTTGATGTTGATAAGTACTGGATAAAGGCAGTTCTTGAAGACGGGGCAAGAGTAAATCCTGACGGAAAAGTAACACTTTATGCAGGCGGCCATCAGCCCGACAGCTTAAGCAATACTCTTTCAGGTTACGAGTGTACGGCAGTTGAATTATAATTTTCGGGAAAAAATGAAGTATTAAGGTAAGAGAAAAGGGGCTCTCTCTTGTCCTTGAAAATGCCACTCCATTGATTTTGTTCTCATAAACGATAAATCACGGAAGTTTATACTTATAAAATAATCAGAGATCAGTACGACGGAAGATATGTTTCCGACCACTATCCAATATATTCAGATATAAGAATGTGAATTCAATAATACCTTCGGAAGGTGATGAATATGGCAAAAGAAAAAAAAACAAAGGAAGTAAATACTCATCCTAATCGCATCGGTGTCAAGGAAGCCGCAGGTTATACCATAGCTGAAGCGGGTAATATGTTCAATCTTACATATATTTCGGGATATCTTAAGCTTTTTATGACGGATGTTCTCAAAATTCCTGCTGCAGCGGCAGGTATCATGCTTATAATCACAAGGCTATGGGACTGTATAAATGACCCCATCTGGGGTGCTATGGTTGCTAAGAGAAAGCCTTCAAAGGACGGTAAATTCCGTCCCTATCTCAAATGGGTGGCTGTTCCTCTCGGTATTTCAACAGTATTGTGCTTTCTGCCTTATAACCTTGTTACGTCAAACACTACCATACTTTTTATAATTGCCCTTGTAACATATACCTTCTACGGAATGATGTATACGGGCATGAATATCCCCTTCGGTTCATTGGCATCGGTAATTACAGATGACCCCAAGGGAAGAACCCTTCTTTCCACATTCCGATCAATCGGTTCCGGTGTGGGTGGTGCAGTTGTGTCCCTTCTTGCCCCCATGCTTATTTATACTGTAAGACTTGACGGTGCGGGGAATCCCATGACTGACCCCATGACAGACCAGGTGATAAAAGATGCAGACGGAAACAAGATGTTTATCTTCGGTCTTGTGATGGGTATTCTGTCAATTATTTTCTATTTATGGGGATATAAAACAACAAAAGAGCGTGTTCCCTCTGCTCCCGAACCTAAGGTTGATTTCAAAGGTACTTACATCGGACTTTTGAAGTCAAGACCCTTTGTTACCATGGCACTTGCAGGTGTACTTATAAGCGGTCAGCTTCAGTTCAACTCCTTTAACGCATATCTTTATAAAAACTATTTCCTCAATACGGGGCTCGGTACTATCGGTACTATATGTAATTATCTTCCCATGGTAATTTTTGTGCTTTTCACTCCCAAGCTTGTTGAAAAGTTCGGCAAAAAAGAGCTTTGCGGAAATCTTTCCGTAATTGCGGCAGGAGCCTCCGTTCTTGTTGCAGTACTCGCAAACAATCAGTCCTTCCTTAATTGGATAGACCCCGCAAACGGTCGTTTCCCCGCATGGATATTTATGCTCAGTCTTCTTCTTATAGGCTTCGGTTATACCTTCGTAAGTCTTACCTGTTGGGCAGTGGTAATGGATGTTATTGACTATCAGGAATATACTACGGGTATCAGAAATGAAAGTGCCGTTTATGCTGTTTACACCTTCTCAAGAAAACTCGGTCAGACCATAGCTGACGGACTGGGTCTCATCCTTTTACAGTGGGCAAATTACAGCGGTGATATGTACGGCTTTGTTGATGGTACAAGTCAGAAGATAATGCTTATCTGTACGGTTATTCCCGCAGTAGTTTACACGGGTGTATGGCTTCTTATGAAGTTCGGATATCCTCTTGATAAAAAGAGGCTCGAACCCATATATACATTTATAAGACAAAAGCGTGCCGAAGAAGCAGAACTCGCAAAAACGGCAGAAGCAAAAGGTCAATAAAAAACATCAGGTTCACACTCGTGAGCCTGAATTTTTTTGCAAAAAATCAAATCATGATTTAACGGATTTTTTGTTTCTTTAAAAATATAAAAAAAAATAAAAATTTATGTGTTACTTTTTTCGTTTTCTGACACTTATATATTAAAAGATAGTATTTTTGTCTTTTTTACCTCTTAGCAGACAGTAAAAAATGTATATTTTACTGAATTAAATTAAAGTGTCGGGGTGCAAATATGAACATAGCAGTATACACAGATGATTTGTTTTCAAAAAACAGCTTATTATCATTCCTGAAAGATTTTTCCTCGGAAAAAAATATATCTTTACATATTACGGAATCGGGTACTGACAATGAACTTCCTCATTGTCAGGATTCTGACATAGTATTTCTTGATTTTGATTGTGATGGTGAAAAAACAGTCAGTATAATAAAGAAATTGCAGACAAAAAAAGCGGCGGTTATTATCATTGCCATGGCTTCGGACACGAAGCATCTCGATTTTTCCATGGATATGCATCTGACACGGTTTTTGTTGAAGCCGCTTGAAAAAGAAAGAGTTTTTTCTGCTCTTGAAAAGGCTGTAAGTGAAGCTGAGAACGGATTTTTTATGTTTTATGATAAAGATAAACGGTTTATAAGAGTCAGAAAAAGTGATGTTATTATGCTTGAAACAAAAAATAAAATTGTTATGGTTTATACCCGTATGGGCACTTATGAAGCAAAGGAAAATATGAAAAATCTGAGAAGCAGACTTGATGCCCCCATGTTCTCAGTCCCTCATAACAGTTACACGGTCAACATGAATTATGTATATGAATTTGACAGGGATACAGTAGGTATTATATATCCGGGCGGCATGATAAAAGTGTTTTTCTCTGAAAAAAAGCGGTACGAATTCAGGCGAAAATATCTTAAGTTTATCGGAAAAGATTAAGAAAAAATAAACTTCGTCGCATTTTATGCTCATTTTATATGCAGTTTGTTCATTCTTGTTGACATGAATACGTTTTTTTTGCTATTTTGAAAATGAAGATGTTTAATTTTTATGGGAGGTGAGTCCGATGGTTTCTTTTTGTTCGTATAAAAAATTGTTAATTTAATAAGTATAAAGGAGAGAATATAATGAAACGTTTATTGTCCGTTTTCTTAGCATTAATTTTTGTTTTTTCAATTTTTTCACTTCAAGCTCAGGCTGTTGAAAATAACAATAGCGGCGGTTTTGATTATTCCGTATATACCAACGAAGAGTTGGATTTATCCTTGATTAGTTTAGAAGATATAAGTAATATGTCAAAAGATGAATTTCTTGAACTGGTAAGAGAATTCGAGCGTGTATATGATCCTTTTGATACCTATTCTGAGCAAACGATTCAAGCAGAAGAACTGATTGCACCTGTGAATGGCAGTTCCGATATTTCTCCTCAGTGGACTTCAGGAGACATTAACTTTTTAGGTGAGTATACTGAGACAGGTACACATGAAATCATTACTGCAAAAGCTTGTGAGATTTTTGCCGGTGATAAAGGTTTTTATGCTGATGATTCATTGGCTATTGTAGCAATAATCTTAAGCATAAGTCTGGCATCCATGCTGCCTGATAAATATGAAATCGGTGTGTTTTTTAACGGGCATTTTTATGACCCCGATACAGGTGAGAATTATTTAGGTTTTTCAAATAATACAGCAAAAACAAATGCTCAGGAACACTACGATAATGCAGTAAGTGCAGCCTCCACCGGTGATGTTGATGAAGCATTTGAAGAATTAGGAAGGTGTTTACATTATATACAGGATGCAAATGTACCGCATCATGCAGCCAACGAAATAGCGTTACCGTTGATAGATACGCCACATGGCGAATTTGAAAATTATGCATTTACTGTTGCAGAGTCGGTGCTGTCTGATTTTTATACAGTTTCTCAGTATACATATTCAATGCTATCCGAAGCAACTGTTTCAGATCTTACACATTTAGCTGCTGTTAATGCTAAGGAAGAAATTGATAAAGTAAATAATTTGTCAGATAGGAGCGATTGGCTTGAGGTTGCAGATTATTGTTTGGAAAATGCTGTTATGTTAAGTGCTATAATATTGTACAAGTTTGCTGTTGAAAGTGCAATTCCGTTTTATTATTCATAATTTTTAAGGCGAGGTGATAAATATGCAGATATTTAAGAAGATAATAATGATACTTTCTACAATAATGTATTGTATTTTGTGCCTTCGTTCTTTTGCTTTTTATATATATGAATTATGTGAAGCATCTGATTTCATACGAAGAAATCTGAATCAGCTCGGCAGACCTTTAAGAGACCTGTTTGATATAAATGAATACTCCATACTTTTGTATGCGTTTTGTCTTGTTACAGGAATTTCAGCTTTTTTTATACTGGCTATTATATACAGAAAATGTAAGAAAGGATATTATATCCCGTTTCTTGTTTCAGTGATTCCAAATATAGCTGTCTATCCGTTGATGATGATTACGGCAAGAGTAAGGGGTTATTTGCCTGATATAGTCTATATTTTCATCTTTACGGTATTCTTGACGATGATGGTATTGTCTCTTGCTTCAGGAGGATATGCAATATTCATGCTGGTAAGGTATTTTAAAAACAAAGCATAAGAAAATATAATGACAAACTCCTGTACTCTGAAGAATAAATTTCAGTGACGGGAGTTTTACTTTATCATAAAGAAATTGCAGACAAAAAAGCGGTATGAATTCAGGAGAAAATATCTTAAGTTTATCAGAAAAGATTAAGAAAAAATAAACTTCATCGCATTTTATGCTCATTTTTTATGTAGTTGTGCATTCTTATTGACATGAATACGTTTTTTTTTGCTATTTTGAAAATGAAGATGTTTAATTTTTATGGGAGGTGAGTCCGATGGTTTGACAGCAGTCAAATTTTCGTAAATATATGATATTAACAACAGAGAAATTGTTATCGGGAGAGAAACGCAATGAAAAAAAAGTCTAAAAAATGTGTAATTGTATCGTTTGTTGTAGTAGTCGGATTATGTGTAGCCTTTCTTCCGGGGCGATTGTTACCTTTAATATTTTTTGAAAATGAAGAAATACGAAAAACGGTTTCTGAATATCAGTATTTTGAATACGGTCTTTTTCCTTTTGCAAAATATAATGTTCTTGTAAGCCTTAATAATGTTACCTTCAATGAAGCTGCAGCAATATTCAACGATTGCAGTATAGAAAAAATATTCACACGGAGAACCAATCCCTTAAGCGGAAAGATTCATTCAGGAGGCTATGAGAATATAAACGGAATTGTTGACAGCAGGGCTATATTCAAAGATTGCTGTGAAAAATTTTATGCTTCATTGAATATAGATGAATATTATGAAGGAGACGAAAAAGATTCTGTTGTTTTATCCGAAGAAAGAATGGGATCGGATATTCTTACCGTCAATGGAGTCAAAGCTGAACTTACGGGAAAGGCTGTCAATGAGCTTCTGAAAAATGATAAAGTTATTCTTGTTGAAATGATGATTACCAATGCTTATATGAATCCGATTACAAATTGAAAATTATTGAAGAGAGGAAATAATGCTGAAAAAGAAAGTATTACGATACTTAACCTGTTTTGTTATTCTGATTTTGATCTTTTGTTTCATATCTTCACCATCAAAAGTCAGTGCAAAACAGTATATGGAATTGGATTCCAATGAAAGAATAAAGTATGCAACAGAACAGTATGCAGAATTTTATAAGAAGCCGGAAGAACAATTCACAGCGATTGTTAATTTTAATGACATATCAATAGATTCTTTGGAAGAATTGTTTTCAGAAAATTCTGAGATTCTTGTGTCATATCATTGCATAATTACAAGTAACGGAAATGTTTTTACCGGGTGTTATGATAACGTAGAAAGAATTAAAGCAAAAAATGTATTAATTGCACATAGAGATGCGATAAATTCTTTTACAAATGCCACTCTTTTGAAATTAGAGGAAAAATATGCAACATTAATGAGTGATGGTGCAAATGAAAAATATCTGAAAAAAGAATCAGATGCAAACTCAGAATATTATCAGGTTTTGCAAAAACTAAACCAAACAATTAATAAAACAAAAGAGAAGCAAAAAGCACTGCTTGACGGTAAATTTCGCATTAGTGGTGTTAAAGTTAAGGCAACAGGAAAAGAATTTTTAAAAATTATTGATAATAATGCTGTTCGCCTTGTGGAATTGTTGGAATTTGATAATAACAATATTATAACTCCCATTTTACATAGTGAGGTGTATAAATGATGAAAAAATTTATTTTGGTATTTTTATGTGTCATAAGCATTGTCTGTTCTTTTCCAATATTTTTGATTGCTAATGCAACCTGTTATTCATCTTTTTCACCTTATTTTGGATTTTGCACGTTTGTAGATGATGAGGAGCTTGGATATGGATGTGCGATGCTTCTTGAATGGAATAATGAGGGCGTAGTTGAGTTTGATAGTTCTACTGATACGTATGAACAGGAACTTATTTTTTACAATTATGATGGAAATGCATTTGCAACTTCAAACAGGATATATGAAACGGATCTTCCAAATTCATATTTTGATACGTCGCTATTTGATCCGGACGAGGAAATAAATATTGCCATTGGAACTACAACCCCGGAAAATATTATCCCCGGAGAATATTACAATGTTTTTATGGGATTGGATATAGAAAATGAAACAGGATCTATGTTTAAAGTAAGCAGTCAAGAGGGTAGACACTATTTACTGCCTTCTAAATATTTCATTTTTGCGGAGTCAACTTTTTTTTCTGTTCCTTTTAAGAGTGGACATATTGCACCTGATGATGATTGTTTTTGGTGGAATGAAATTGAGAGTAATAACTCAACTGGCACTGCAAATGCGAGACTTCAGCAAACATGGATAAATGGCACAATATCTTCAAGTTCTGATGTTGATTATTACAAAGTTTATTTAACCGGAAAGACGACTGTATATTTTTCCTCTGCTGAGGGATATGACTATGATGTCAGAATTTATAATGAAGAGGGTACTTTGGTTGATTCTTTAGCATCAGTTTATCAAGAACAGACAAAGACTTTTTCTGTGGATGAAAATGGATATTATTATTTTAAAGTTTTTCCATTTGCTGCAAATTATGTATCTGCTGATGCTGTTTATCGTCTATATGTTGAGTGATATAAATATCTGAGTATAATAATGGTTTATATATAGAATTATTTTGATTAATAGAGATTGTATATAGTATATATCTTTTTAATGTGATACTGATGAATATGCTAAAAAAACAGACGAGTTTTTGCATGTCAGAAAACTATATTGAATTATAAGGCAAAAGGCACAGAGCTTTTTTTCTGCTCTGTGCCTTTTGTTATCAGTCCGGATAAAATACCCTGATTATCTCAAGGCAGATGTCATATATATCTGCAGAGTTGTATTTCGTTCCGGGGGCACCGGATGTTAGAACTGCCACACCGTTACCGCTTTCAGGGTCAATGGCAAAGGCTGAAAACATACCGAAGTTACTGCCTGTGTGAGTGCATAGTGTCTTGCCTTCAATTACATCGGAGTTTTTTACATGACCGAAACCTACGGGGTCGTTGAGAATCGTATCAATACTGCTTTTGTTCAATATTCTTACACCGTTTGCCGTAACCCCTTCATTACACAAAGCTGCTGCTATTGTGATGTAATCCTTTGCACTTATGGTAAGATTTCCCTGAACCAGATGATGTGTTCTTCCGATTTCAGGATGAAACCTTTCATTCAGCTGTTGCTCAACGGAATAGCCGCCCGAACCGTATAAGGCACCGACAAGAGACGGGTCTTTAAGCCCCGAGGCTGTATACGATGCATCTGTTTCTGCCGGTTCAAAGATATATTTTTTTGCCAGGTCATCAAAATTAATTCCCGTTACTTTTTCACATATTGAGCCTATAAGTGCAACGGAAAAATTACTGTAGCTGTAGCTGCTGCCGGGACGGGCACCCGAAAAGGCAGAGGCGGAAGAGAGAAGTGTCTCTATTGAAGAGGAGGAGCCTGTCAGTCTCGAATTGAGAAAGCTCTCGGTGTCAATGATGCTTGAAGTATGAGACATCAGCATTGCGGGGGTAATTGCAGTGTCGGGATAATAAGGGCTTCTGACAGAAAAACCGAGATATGTGCTTATATCCCCGTTGATGTCAGTAAGTCCCTCTTCGCAAAGACGAAGAAATACCATGTCAGTAACAAGCTTTGACAGGGAAGCCACACGGAATTTTGTGTCGGAGGTAACCTTCTTTCCCTGTGCTTTTTCTGCAATACCGTATTCATAAGTGCCGTATAGTTTTCCGTCTTTGATAATTGCCGCCTGAACACCCACGGCACCGTAAGAGGCACAAATGGCATCGGTCTTTTCTTTCAGCATTGAAAATTCATCGGTGTCACTGAAAAGTGTTTCGGGTTCGGGAATAAGGGAAGTTGCTTCCGTTGTTGTAAGAGTAGCTTCTTCGGGAAGAGTGTTATGTTCTGTTGCTTCAAGCCCTTCAGGAAAAACCATAATGCATGAACTCAGAATTAATGTCATGCAGAGAAGTAGAACAATAAAAGTGAATTTTTTCATATCTGTCAGAATGCGGTGAATTCACCGAGGCATACGTTTGTTGTATATTTTTCACCTACATAGCCTGAATCAACCGTAAGTATGATATATTCTGTGTTAACGGGCTTGTCAAAATTGAAAACTTCAAATTTTCCGCTTGCCGCAGCATTATATGAGGCAGTAAAACTCTTCTTCGTGCCGTCGCTGAAGGTGAGAGTAAAGTTTTTAATCTGACCGTTACTCTTGAAAATGTCATCCTCGGGCATATAAAGATTTCCGTTTACAAGCTTTATTCCGCCGACAAGTGAGGGAGAACTGAGATTAAAGCGTATGGATGCTCCTGCTCCGCCTTCTTCTGTGGTATTTACACACCAACATGAATCGTAATAACCGTCAAGAGTTTTTTCGGGACCGAAGGAACGGGCAGAATTTGTGTTGGAAGCCGCCAGTACTACACCGTTCAGTGTTGTGGCTGAGGTTATTTCGGGAGCACTTCCGGAAATCGGCTCATTGCCGAGATTTTCTTCTGGGGATGTGCCTTCTTCTGCCGCATTGAGCTTTTCTATGTATTCTTCCGTCTTTTCAATGTCCTCGGCAATTTCACTGATATTCATTTCTTTTACGGCTTCAATTTCCCTCATTGCAGCAGAGTAGGATATTTCTCCGTCTTTGAATTCATCTTCAAGGTCGTAAAGTCTTTTTATCAGTTCTTCATTAAGCTTATCATTGGTTTTTCCGTCACCGTACTTGTCTTCATAAAGCTCTACGGCATCACCGTATCTTCCGCTTGAAAGTGCTTCAACTATCTTTTCGGGAGTATTGCCCGAAGATGCGGCAATGAAAACTGCTGCAATAACGGTACCTGCAATGAGAAGTACTGCGAGGATAACGGCTATAATAACGGCAGCCTTTTTTCCGCCGCCTGATTTTTGCTTCGGGGACTTTTGCTTGGGAGCAGGTTTATCATTGCTTCTGCCCGTGGAATTGTAATATGAATTGCCCTGAGGGTTGTTTCTCGGAGGGTAAGTGTTTCCCTGCGGCTGAACGGGAGGATTTCCCCTCGGGGGAACATTGTTTTGCTGAGGATACTGCGGATAGGGTGGATTCTGTACAGGTCTTCCCTGAGGTGCAGGATACTGTCCGCCCTGAGGCATATCTTGATATTGACCGTTCTGAGGCGGTATGTTCTGATATTGATTACCCTGCCGGGGAACATTCTGATACTGACCGCCCTGCATGGGACGGTTGCTGTTATTTTCCATATAATAATCTCCTTTACTGTAATAAAATTAGGATAACACTGCCTGAATGTTCAGTCAACACAATTTATTGTTCCGGAGAATAATTCATCTTTCTTATTTCCTGAAAAAGCTTTCGGGAACCTCTGTTAGTGCCTTTTCGCAGGGGGTATCGGAAAGACTGAGACTGAAAACACCGCCTGCAGTTATTTCTTCATAAGTGAGATATGCTCTTGTGATTTCTTTGCCGTTGAGAAAGGCTTTTTCTATATAAGGATATCTGAGAGGTTCCTTATCACATAAGACGGTGAAGGTGTCTGATACCTTGCAGGAGTGATATGTGCTGTCAAGCTTTATTGATGCTTTTCTGAAAAGGGGAGTATTTATAAAATAGGAAGGCTCGGCAGGACACAGCTGTGCAAACCCGAGGGCAGACAGTACATACCATGCTGACAGCTGTCCCACGTCCTCATTTCCGCAGAACCCGAAAGCACCTGTGCGGTAGGCTTCTTTCTGTACTCTTCTTGTCCAGTACTGAGTTCGGTGGGCCAGTCCAAGCATGCTGAAATAATGTGTGATATTATGGCAAGGCTCGTTTGAATGATTATAATCCTCACTCCACAATGCTCCGAGATTTGCTTTTTTGAAGAATGTTTCAAGAAGCTTTACTGTTCTTTTTTCTCCGAAAAGACGGCTCAGCCCCTTTACATCATAAGGTACAAACCATGACTGCTGGAAAATGTTACTTTCAACACAGCAGTTGTCGTCATATCTTCCCCATATCCATAAGAATTTTCCGTTTTCCTTTCTCGGTGCCATAAAACCGAGTAAGGGATTGAAATTTTCTTTATATTTCTTTGTTCTCTCTTCAAAAAGGCGGGCATCATCTTCTTTTCCCCGTGCTTCGGCAAAGCGGGAAAGTGTGTAATCGGCAAGTAAAAATTCAAGTGTATCGCTGAGTTTTTTAGGAACAAAGGCTTCATTTATATATTGTTCTCTGTCGGGATGCACAGAGTGAAATTCTTTGCCGAAAAGCTCTTTTTCGCAAAGTGCCGAAGCCCTTGCTATTTCATAAGCCTTGTCCGTATCATAGTTTCTGATGCCTTTTACGTAAGCATCCGAAACCACTATAAGTCCCGGGTCACCCACCATACAGCCGGCATTAATGCCCAAAAGCTCCCACTGAGGGAAGGAGGAATTTTTCATTTCTGCAATTTTCAGCAGGGAATTTACCTCATCATTTACCATGTCCGGACGGATGAGGGTAAGAAGCGGGAATTCGCTTCTGTACACATCCCAGCCGCTGAATACTGTGCGGTGTGTGTAGGAATCATCCTTAAGAATTTCACACTCAACAGAAAATCTTCCGTCAATATCTGTGGCACTTCTCGGATCCAATAGAGTGTGATAAAGACAGGTGTAAAAAATCTTAAGGTCGGTTTCATCATTTCCTTCCACGTCCACGCAGGAAAAAACTTTTTCCCACATATTTTCGGCATTTTCTTTCATTTTTTCAAAATTAAAGCCTTCTGTTTCCGTGAAATTGAGCCTTGCTCCCTCAATGTCTGTATAAGAAACCGAGCATTTTATAAGAAGCGGTTCCTTTAAGTCTTCGCCGAAGACGGCAAGAAGTCCTGCATCCTTGTGTGCAAATGATTTAAGCACAGCAGGCTTCAGCTCCTCATTTGCAAAGAACTGCAGTTTTTTTGCGGGAGACGAAAATTCACATACAAAATGCAGATTGTATGAAATGTTTCCGCCGCCTCTTCCGAAACCGCCACCCTTGGGAGTGCATATTATTTTTCCTTCAATTTTTCTGTCATTTATTATTCTTATTTCCTGAAAGTCTGCACGACCGCCGATTCTTCTTGAAAAATTGAAAATGACCCTTGCATCCGATTTTTCGGGATATGTAAAACGGAGCATTCCCGTGTGCGGGGCAACGGTACACTCGGCTTTTATGCCGTATCTTTCTAAAAGAACCGAATAGTAGCCCGCCGTTGCGGTTTCATTTTCGTGGGAAAAAGCCGATTTCCAGCCCTCTTTTCCCTTTGTGAAATGAACTTCTCTGTTACTGCCCGAGCGAAGGTCTGTTTCACCCGTGACGGGCATAACCTGAATGTTTCCGAGGTCTCCGTACCAGCCGATACCGCTCATGTGATTGAAAGAGAAGCCCTCAATGGTGCTGTGACAGTAGTTATATCCCGTACCGTTGTCGCCGCCCGTAACGGTATCGGGTGACAGCTGAACCATACCACCCGGTACACAAGCACCCGGATGGGTCTTTCCGCCACCGTGAGAGCTCTCACTCTGTTCATCTCCGACAGTACCTATTGTCGGGTCAACATATATAAATTTTTTCATAAAATCACCGCCTGTTATTATTTGGGAATAGGTATTTTAATTTTATTCCTCAGAAGATTCACATTTTTGTCCGTTGTTATGTTTCCTATAATTACCGAAGAATAATGCAACATATTTTTGGCCTTAATAATTTCGCTTAATAAGTTTGCATTTTTTCCTGTTACATAATAGCACAGACAACTGAAGCCGTCAACTTAATACTGTTCCGATAAGTGCTGTTTGTATGGTTATTCAAAACAGCATTTATTGTTTTTAACTTTTTTTGAAAAAAATAAAGTTTTCTGTGTTACTTTTTTGTGATTTCGGTACTATATACATAAAGCATACTTTTTATCAGTTTTTTTGCATTTAGTAAAAAAAACTTATCACGATTGAATTTTAATGTTCAACCGTGACAAGTAGCTCGTATTTTTATTTTTCCTGAAATCATCAGCACAGTTTCAATGACAACGGCTGAGAAAAACGGACTTACGAATTGTGTTTTATTAATTATTAACAGAAAGAGTATTGCTGCAAGTATTAATATGATTACTGCTGTACACTTTATTCTGATGCTTTTTACTTTTTCTTTTTCTACAGGTTTAGACGGAGAATCACAGGGGCATAGAAGTAAAATAATTAATGAACATATAACAGAAATAATCAAAATTATATTGAAATTTATTCTGTCAACATAAAGATTAATTATTTTAATTGTTGCTGTTCCTGCCAGAAAATATACGGATGAAATTATCAGACAGCGATTTTCTGTATTTGCATGGTAGCCTCCGGCATATCGGCGAAGAAATGCAATACTTATAAAAAACACTATACTTTGAAACGAAACACCGAGAAGTGTTCCGAGTATTAATGAATACCCAAAGAAAAACAGATAATTGAGTATTAAAAATAATACATATTGGTACACTTCCCGGTATTGCCGGTCTTCTGCATTTTCAGTATTTTTCATAAGCAAATCAGTTAAATAATAAGATATTTTACTTATCATTTAATGCTTTTTCATCCAAATACTGCTGTGCTTTTGCGGGAACTTCAGGCTGATATGCTAATACGCTTGTAGTTCCGTTCAGGTTTGCTTTCAGGACCTTAGCAGAAAGCTTGTCCATAAGTTTTTTCGCATTATTTGACATAAAACATTTTCTCCTTTCATAAATTTACTTTAAATTTAAATAATTTTTGCTTTTTATACAATTAAGTGGGACAAATGCAGAAAATTCAACAATATCAAAAGAAATGTATATTATCAGCGAAATTATTTTGCTGTATATAAAATAAATTAATTTTTACGAGGTGTGTTAAATGAAAATAGCAATATGCGATGATGTATTATCTCACAGAGATACCTTAAGACCTTTTGTGGTTGAATTCTTTCGAGATAAAGAAATTTCGACAGAAATCAGTGACTATTCCTCAGGTGGTGAAATTCTTGGCAGTGAAGAAAACTTCGATATTGTATTTCTGGATATCGAATTAGGTGATATGAGCGGTATTGAAATTGCAGAGAAACTGAAAGAAAAGAATGCAAACTGCATTATAATTGTGGTGACTTCCTATACGGATTATCTTGATGCTGCGATGGATCTGCATGTTATACGGTTTCTTAAAAAGCCTGTAGAACAGAAACGGGTTTTTTCTGCTCTTGAAAAAGCATTGCAGGAAATGAATGAAAACCTTATTATGTTCTCGACAAAAGATAATCAGATTATAAGAGTTAAAAGCAGAGATATAATTTATGTCGAAGCAAATCTTAAAGCTGTGACTGTTTGCACGCATAAAAAAACATACACAGTCAGAGAAAGTCTTAAAAAAATCAAAACAATGCTGACCGCTTCAATTTTTGCAGTGCCTCATAACAGTTTTATTGTAAATATGAATTATATTTCTAATTTTAAGAGAGAAGAGCTTACGGTTGAAACTCCGACGGAGGAAGTAAAGATTCAGATTTCCAACAGAAAGAAGCCTGAATTCAAGCGAAGATTTTTAGAATTTATCGGTGAAGGTGAATGAGATGCTTAAAGTGTTTATTGATATTTTAATGTATATTTTTGAGTTTTTGTTGTTGTATAATTATGCCGATTCTTTGTTTTTTTCAGAAAAAAAGATTCATGTCAAAGTTGTTTCAATAATAGCAATAAATATAATTCTTTGTACTTTATATCAGATTGGAATAAGTTATATAAATGCTGTAGTCATAGTACTATTATATACTTTAGTTTTTGTTTATATTTATAATACTTCATTAAAAAATGCTGTTTTTCATGCCATAATATTTGTCAGTATAATGACAGTTTCAGAGTTGGCTGTAATAAGTCTTTGTACCATATTATTTAATGATTTTAATGCAATGCATTCAAATATCGCGGCATATATTTTTGTTGTCGTTTCCAGTAAATTAATATATTCTTCGGCAATGATGGCAATTAAAAAGTTTTTTGCTGCGAAGAAAACAAAAGAAACAAAAGATAATTTTTTTTGGATACTGTTTTTGCTTCCTCTTACAAGTCTTACCACAGTTTTATTATTCAGCTATATTTCTTATGACTATAAAGTGTCTGAAATCAGCAGTATTTTTATATCAATCGTGTCGATATTGTTATTGTTTGCAGACATAGTAGTTTTTATTATTTATGAGCGTGCACAAAAAAATCTTGATGAATTGTATGATCTTAAGGCTATTAATTTTCAGCAAGAACTTGATAAAAAATACTTTGAAGTAATTGAACAGTCAAATGATGAAATCAAGCATTTTTCTCATGACATAAAAAATCATTTGTTACAAATAAGATATATTGACGACATCGAAGAAACACATAAATATCTTGACAGATTAATTACTGATGTTGAGAAAATATCGTATGTAGGAATAAGTGAAAATAAGATGCTGAATCTCATTGTCAGTAAATACATATCAATTTGTGAAAAAAAAGGAATAAAATTTACTCCTTCAGTGAAGCTTGCAAATTTAAGTTATATCAATGATGTAGATTTATCTACATTACTGAATAATTTGCTCGATAATTCAGTTGATGCGGCAGAAAAATCAGCAAATTCAGAAATCGAATTATATGTATTTTCTAAAAACAGCAGATATGACGGAGTTATAATAAGAAATACCTGTGTAAATCCGCCCGAATCGGTAGGCGGAAGACTTATAACTTCAAAAAAAGAAAAAGCATATCACGGTTTGGGACTTAATATAGTAAAAAAAATAGTAAAAAAATATGATGCCTTATACGATTGGAAATATGATGATAATAAACATATTTTTGAGACAGATATTGCAATTCCCAAACAGCACAGAGAAGGGAAGAAAAAAAATGGCGTATAAACTTAAAGTTTTCGGAAAAAGAGTATTCAGAAGGAGAAAAGCTCTGGGAATAAAACAAAAAGACCTTGCAGCAAAAATCAATATTTCCAATAATCATTTATCAAACATAGAAAACGGCAAAGCCGCACCAAGCTTTTTTACGTTTCTTGATATATGTTCTGCCCTGAATATCAATCCGTCATATCTTATTGACGGAAGTGTATTTTCACTTGAAAGTGAAATAGCAGAGAAGCTTAACAGAAAATCAGAAGAGCATAAAAAGATAATATCAAGGATAATTGATACATTCCCGGATAAATGACAATTTAATAAAGTAAAATCCCGTAGTCAGTTTTCAGGCTGATTACGGGATTTTTGCATTTGGCAAGGAAAAATTTTCTACGTTTATTCCTGATTTTTCTGCAGTTGTCATAAATTATTGAAAAATTGTTAAGAAGCAATTATCTTAAGAATAAAGATGTAAAAGGAGGCTTCGGAATGAAAAAGGCAACTGTGGTTTTATTGATTTTATGTGTTATTTTTGTGCTTGCTGCTTGTAAGGATTCCATGGAAGATGAAACGACTTCATCTGACATAACGGCATCTGAAAATGTAAACAGCGAAGAAACAAGCGGCTCGGAAGGCTCGGCGGCGACCGAAGCTCAGGAATCCGATTCCGGTTATGAAGAAACAACTACTGCTGCAGCTTCAGAAAATGAAACGGCTGCAGAACCGCAATCCGTGAATGACGAGCCTGTGACCGTTACTGATGAAAAAATTATTGCTCCTGCATACAGTCTTGAAATTCCGAAGGATTTTGAAGTGAAATCAGACGGTAATGACCCTCTTCTTGAAAATAAGCAGGGAACTATACAGTTCAATATAATGGATAAAACAAAAGTTGTAAAAGACTTTGATTCTTATGTTTCTGATACCTATAAATTTGCAGAAGCCTCGGGCACCGCAAAGAGTGAAATTGAAGATGTAAGCATTAAAAATATCCCGATGAAACGCTTTGCTATGACAACGGCAGATGATGAAGGGACACCGCTTGAAGCTTATGTATATTTTGCAAAGACCGGCAGTAAAGTATTAATGATTACACTTACTTCAAAAGACGGCGGACTTGAAGATGTTAGTGCCGCGGATAAGTTTGTTGAAGAAATTGATTTTATGAGTTAATAATTATTTTTTTCGGATATAAATTAAACTGCCTTATGATTATACATTTATTAAAACATTGTATATAAATCATAAAGTTTGATTTGTAGATATATCTTTAATTGAAAGGAAGTGATACCAATGGCAAGTATATGTGAATGGGCAGGGTTATATCACAAATGATTTCAGGGTGTGGTTTGATATCAAACCTGCTCATTCTGACCGATTCGCAATACTGTGCAAAAAAATTAAACACCCTGTTTTTTGAAAACGAAAAAATATATGATACTGAAAAGCTGCTTCAAAAGCTTATGGGATGTACATATTTTTTCGGAATACCAAAAAAAGGAGGATTCTTTTATGTCAAAGATGAAAAAAGTAATGGCTGTGCTTATGTCGGTTGTTATGCTTTGCGGTACAGTTTCAGTTGCCGCGTCAGCCGCCTACAGCCCTTATCTCGGCGATGCAATCATCGGACAGTACAATTCTATTGACAAGGTTGATTTATCCGTTGAACAGGAATCATCAATTCTTCTTGACGAACTTGATATAATGCTTGCAAAAGAAGAAATTTTTCTTGATATTCCCATTATAGGTACCATTGACCTTACAACAATAGACGGTGCACTGAATTCCATTTACAACCTTACCGGCAACTGGCTCTTCGGCAGCCTTACAGTTGGTGACCTTGTAGTTCTTAAAGAACACAGAGCAGACATTGCTTCTGTCAGAAGATCAACAGAAGGTGAAACCGATAAGGATGTTATTGCAAGTCTTGTAACATATCTCTCGAATTGTGCACCGACACTTCTCGGTATGTTCGGAGATGATTTTAACTGGGGAATAGTTCACGGCTTCTTACCCCCTGAATTCCGTATGATTATCGACGATTTCGACAGATGGCTTGATGATCTTATCTGGGATCTTCTTCATCCCGTGAATTCAGAACCCATGCCCAATGAGCCCACACTCGATTATTTCGTTCAGTTCCTCTGCGACAATCAGCTCGCAGGAAAGAGACCTGATGTAATGGGCTTTGAAGGCGTAATGCCCGGTTTTGAAGTAAATATCGAAAACGATTCCGCTTACGAGGTAATCGAACAGGGTATCTACGAAGCTCTTAATGCTTTTATTGTTCCTGTATTAAACAGCGAATTAAAAACAGTAATAAGAGAAGCTGTTGAAGCAAATCAGGCAGACGGTGGTAAGCTTTATCAGCTTATCGATACTAATTATGTTATCGACAGATATGAGTTTAACGAAGAACTTGGTTTTGTTGAACAGATAAACGATGTATTCATGGTTGTCGTTGAAGAAATGCTTCTTCCCGGCAAGTCCGAATGGGTTTCCACTGCTGACGGCGAAGATGAAGGAAGAAGTAATGTTCAGAATCTTATTCACAATCTTGAAACGCTTCTTAAACAGATTATCAGAGCCGGCGGCGAAACAGAAGATGTTTCCGATTACGGTCTCGAACAGCTCGGTGACTATATTGCCCGTGTAGCTGTTGAACAGTTTGTAAAGCACCTTGATTTTGAAAAGGGCGACACAATGGAAAAAATTGCTTACGAAGGTCTTCGTGAGCTTGTTGTAAGATTTGTTCCCGAAGTTACTTATGATGATATTGACGAAGATGACTATGAGGAAGATGAACTTACAGAAGTTTACCGTGAAGCTATTTACGAAATGGGTGCAGACATTGCCTGTTATTACCTTAATGCAAATATCGGACTGGAATGTTCTGTAGAAACCACTGCTGACCAGTTTATTCTTGCATTTATTGACTGGTGTATGCCTTATATCGACGGTCTTTTTGACGATACAGAATTCAATCAGGCTACTACCGGCTGGGGCAAGCTTGATGCCATTCTCTGGCAGTTCATTCCCAAAGAATGGATGAATTATGCTGAAATGTTTAAAGATGAGGCAGGTTTAGGCACAGCAACTGACCTTACAGTTAAGAATCTTCTTGACTACTTCATTGATGCAGTTTTCGCAATGGACATTGAAAAGCTTTTCGTTTTCTTTGACCATATTGAAGACGGTGCTCTCACTGAGCCTGTTCGTGATGTTATTATTGACTTCGTAGCAAACATCCTCAACACTGCATTCTATGTAACCGAAAACGGTGTAACAGAAGGCATAATTGACCTTTCAATTATTACTGACTTTGATTCTATCGTAAATCCCGTTTCAAATGCAGTGGGTATTATCGGCGGTCTTCTGCAGTCACTTGCACAGCGTCCCGCACTTCAGACAACCGTTATTAATCTCGTTACAATGATTATGGGACTTGGTGAGCCTCAGAGCCTCGGTGAGGTTGATATTGACCTTGACAGCAGAATCGACTGCACATCAGGTTCAATTCCCTCAGACACTAAGATGAGAATTTCCAACTATTCTGAAGGTGTAAACTCCGGCTGGCGTCCCGCAGGCTCAACTGCTGTAGATCAGGATAAGATGTATGAAATCGAGCTTGTTTCCCTGACAAATGATGCAGGCTTAACAACTACATTTGCAGCCGGCACTAAGATTGCTGCTCATTCTTATTATGATGTAACAATCTCCGGTGCTGTATCGGCAACTAAGGAAGCTCGCTTCGACCTTGCATATTATATCCTTGATGAAGACGGTGCAAAGCTTAACGAGGGAACACCTCTTGTTAAGTCCGTTTTCACACACCTTTACAAGGAGCAGAGCGAATATTATGCTGCATATAGCGATGAATCTTCAGCAAACAACGTAACATTTGAAGGTTTTTCAACCTATTATTATACAACAGATGTTTACGGTGTTTCACTGTTCTCTATACTTGCAACTAATGAAACCGGTCTTGTTACAAGTGCCGTTGACGTTACAAGGGCTATTGTAACAGGTAATTTACCCACAGGTATCGCAGCTCATGCACCTGAAGATGGTGTAATCGTTCATATTGACGATTCTTCTATCACAAGTGCTTCTTACGGTACCGTTAATCCCTACGTTTCAAACATTACTGACCCCAATGCTCCTCAGCCTTACGGTATCTATAATGTTAACGTTCAGTTTGAGGTAAGAGGTAAGAACTGGCTTGGTCAGACAACCACTGCTACAACAGATGCGAGAGAACATATAATCGTTATTTACAACGATTTCGGTCTTCCCGGTGTTCTTGGTGACATTATGGGTGCAAACAGACAGAGAGTAGACTTTGCTGACGATGCACAGGCAGAATGGAATGCTTACCTTGCAGCAGTTGCTGACGGTTATGCTCTTCTTAACGGAAATCCCGACCACGGTAAGATGTTTGACGATGTAGTTGCTGACCTTGAAGGTGTTCAGAATGAATACTATCTTAAGGTAGAAGCTATCAATGCTGCAGTTGAAGCTCTTGATGCTAAGGCAAAGGCAACAGACGCAGCTAAGCTTGAAGCTCTCAATGATGAAATTGCTGAATATGAAGATGTTGACAGCGATAACTACATTCTCTTCACTTATGACCGTTTTGAAGATGCCTATGACAGAGCAGCTTCTCTTGCTGACTCACAGGTAGCTGAAGAAGGCGACGAAGACTTTGTAGCTCCTTCAATCCCCGTATTTGACCTTGTGTATGCAAAACAGCAGCTTAATCTCTGGGGCTCACGCCTTATTAAGAGAGCAACTGTTAAAACTCAGCTTGATAACGTTCTCGGTCCTGTTGAAAACTGGACAGAAAATGATGTAGCAGTTGAATGGTGGGATGCATTTGATACTGCCCGTGATGCCGCTGTAGCTGTAATGGGCGATCCTGATGCTCTTCAGACAGAAGTCAACGATGCTCGCATTGAACTTATGAAAGCTATGAAGGGTATTAAGCCGAGATATCTTAATGCTGTAAGCGATGGTGTTGTTGTTGATTCTGTTAGTTATATTATTTATGGTATAAGTGCTGAAGAATTAGATATTTACGAATTTGTTGAAGAAGTAACAGGATATGATGAGCTTGAATACGAAAATAATAATGGACGTTATATTGGTACGGGTTCTATTGTAAATGTTTATGATATGGATAGTAACATTGTAGCTACTTATACTGTTCTTCTTTATGGCGATGTAAATGGTGATGGCTACATTAACTTAACCGATAAAGATGTTGTAAATGCATTTGTTGCAGGAGAAGCTTCTCCGATTGTAGAAGGTAATATTTTCTATACAGCGGCAGATGTCAATTTTGACGGTATTGTAAATTCTGTTGATGCCGGACTCATTCCTGCTGGAGTGGTAACGCAGAATCCCAACACATAATTTAATTATGAAGAAACTTTATTGTTAAAGGTTTCTTCAGCACCGCAGGGTGTGTAAAACACACTCTGCGGTGTGTTTCTAACGTTATTGAAACTATGCACTGAATAGAGGTATGTAGCGGGAATGTACTTGTTTGACAATAATTAGAAATTTCTTTTAGATAAAAAAATATTACAAACAAAAAACTGCCAAATGGCAGTGATAATTTATCATTCATCTTTTAGTCCCAACATATAATCAGCAGATTTGTTAAAAAATTTACAAATGCTTATAATTTCATCTGTTGTTGGTTCTGTTGCCTTACATTCTAAACGTGATATTTTTCTTTGAGACATAAATAAGGCTTCTCCTAAGTCAGTTT
The DNA here is from genome assembly GCA_015065425.1 of Oscillospiraceae bacterium. Taxonomy (GTDB): domain Bacteria; phylum Bacillota; class Clostridia; order Oscillospirales; family Acutalibacteraceae; genus RUG806. The sequence goes on along the minus strand of SVQH01000005.1, from coordinate 10,172 downwards.
GAGTCATATCTCTATCTTCTCTTTCATTTCTTAATCGTTCATGAAACTGCATAAAAACATTCCTTTCAGTTTTTTATTAATATAACATAGACATTTTTTATCTATTGACATTAGACAATTTATGACTATAATAGATTTTATAACCGGTTATATTCTCTAAAGTATTTATAAAAACTGAAAAGGAGGAATTAATATTTTTAACTTCTTTAGCCTATATTAATATTTTGGATAACAATAGCGTATTATTCAATATAAGTTATTTTATTAAGTTTTTTTATGAAAGGACTAGTTTTATGATTAAAAAAGGCAAAAATAAATGTACTAGATTAACATTTTTGTTTGTGCTAATATTAAGCTTATGTTCAATATCTGTAATATTTGCTTCGGCTGATGAAATGATTCTTCCACAAGTTACTGTTGTTCCTACAGCAACAGAAGTTGCAGCATCAGGCGACAGACTCAGAACATCTACACTTTCCGGTGGTGTTGCGATTGATCCGACAACCGGAGAAGAATTAGAAGGAAAATGGGCTTGGACTTCATCAGGTACGAAAGTTACTGAAAGTGGATATTACGAGGCATATTTTAAGGCAACCGATACTGAAAAATATGAACCGGTATTTTTTACTGTGTATGTTCGCATAGCAGGTGATATATCCGATGTTAAGATTGTAACAACTATTGTAGAGGCTCCTACAATTACAAATACACTATCCGTAGGTGACGAGTGGGCTGAATTTATATTTGAAGGCGGTAAGACTGTTGGTGCAAACGGAGAAACAGTTGACGGCACATTTGTGATCAATCATACGGGAACAATCAGTACTGCAGGAACACGTCAAGTTGAATTTCTGTTTACGCCTACTGATGAGAGATATGCTACTGCAACCATTAAAGTAAATGTTACAATCAATGCCATTCCCGTTTCGTTTATTGACAGCGAAGGAAATTTTGTTGTTGACGGTTTTGTATTTACTGCAGAACCCGGTATATTAATGCGTGACGTATTAAACGGCGTAAAGAAATATCTCAACTATCCCCCGCAGTCCGTTTTTGTTATTGAAGATGCCAATTATGCTGCTCAGAACGGCAGAACCTATAAGCTTACTGTTATCCACGATAATCCTAATTATACAGGCTCAGAGCTTTATTTCACCGTAGTTTTCAAGAATGTTGAATTAGCTCCCACAATCGCTTTTGCCGGGTACAATCAGTATAAGGTTGATTGCGGTAGATACAGCCCTGCAGGTACGTTTACAATAACCTGTAACGGTGAAGAAATTGCTGAAGCAAAAGCCGGTCAGCCCTTTGACTGTGTAGTTTACACAGACGAAGGCGGCACATACGAAATTACAGCAAAGTACAATCCCACAGAAAACGATTACTTTATTGTAAGTGATGCTTCTTATTCAATTACCGTTAATCCTGCAAGAAATATCAAAACAGTTTCAGGTATGCATTTTACGGTAAACGGCAGTCAGACATACAATGCAATAAGAACAGGTGACGTTATTGAGCTTACCTATAATATGCCTGAATTCGCATACTATGTTGTAAAAGACGGCAGCGGTAAAACAGTTACACTTGAAGGTGTTGACCTTACAAGCAAAAAGATTAAATTCACAATGCCTGACTTTGATCTCAGCTTCTCAGTAAAGACACCTGCACAGCTTGAACAGGAAGAAGCAACAGCAAACTGTGACCACCTTTGCCACAGTGACAATCAGTTTATTCAGCTGATTTGGAAGCTTCTCCACATCATTTTCAGACTCTTTAATGTACAGCAGTACTGTGACTGCGGTATAACACACTATGATACACCTATTTTCGGGTAAATCATATTTATTGTTTTAATGTTAAACCTATACTAAAGCTTGGTTTATTGCGGACTTAGTTTAATGTTTAGTGTTTTAGCATAAATTCATCTCCTTTGAAACACACCCCCCTCCGAATGGTCAGACTTCGGAGGGGGAGTGTGCATTTATTGAAAAAACATACCAAAAACATATAAATGCATTGCAAATTATAAATTTACACTTAATTTATTCTCAATTTTTCTGCATTTGTCATAATCTGTTGCAATTTATTTGTTTTTGTCTGAAAATGAAATAAAAATCAAAAAAGTTTTGGAAGGGGAAAATATGCAGTTGTTTGTAGATAGTTCTGATATCTGTAAAGAATTTGAAGATATCGCAGATTATAAAAGTCAACATTCAGGAGATGAAAAATATGCAAGCAAACGTTATACGGAAGCCGAAGAATTAGAGAATAAAGGTGAATACGAACAAGCATTAGAGCTTCATAAAGAAATTCTTGCAATCAGATGTCAAGGGAATGATATGACGACTCTTGCCGATTCTCTTGACAGTATTGGCAGTGTATATATGATGAAAAATGATTTTTCAAAAGCAAATCAATATTTCAGCAAGGCATTAAAATACCGTTCGCTTGATAATGATTTGATAGGTTTTTGCACAGTTCATGTAAATTTATCAAAAATGTATTTTTTACGGTCACTACACACAAATGAACCCCGATACCTGAATAACGCGGTATGGGCACTTGATATAGCATTAGCCCATATATCAGAAACACGTAAACCTGAGCTTTACAAAAGCTGGAAAATAAAATATACAGTTTTACGAGCACAGATGTTACGGTTTTCTTCCGAAATTGTAATTGAAAATTATCGGAAAGTATTATCCGAACTGACAGCATTTTATGACACGGTAAAAGAAAGCTCCCGAACCGAAATTCAAAACCAAAGAATGACCGCAAAAAACAACATCGCGGTTATTCTTGCCTTTATGGGAGAAAAAGAAAAAGCAGAGAAGCTCATGACAGACTGCCTGTCAGAAAAAGAAGCCCTCTACAACATAACCACCAACCCAAAAAACACCCCCTGCAGCATAACAAAAAATAACCTCAAAGCCATAAAAGAAAACAGACTGCAGGATTTAATATTTGAATACTGACAATTTTGAATATGAAAATTATATATAATCAACAAGCTCCAATAATCGGAATTTGTTGATTTATTATTGTGAACTTGTTCTTTATTTACTGTTTATATAAGATTGGTATAGCTAATTTTTAATGTCTATTTATCAAATTTAATAATTAGCCGTATGATAATTTGGTGTAAATGTCGAAAATTGAAATAATTTAAATTTTATGTGTTACTTTTTGAAATTTTTTACACATTAATACTGAAGGCATTAAGAGAATAATTATTTGCATAGAAAGGAATTATTTAGTATGTCAAAAAATAACAATTTTGCATCTGCAAATGGTATGGAAAATATGCAAAAATATTTTATGCTTTATCCGACTGTTTTATTTGGAGAACACATGGAGATTATCAATACCTCATCAGCAGTAGTCTCTCATGCATATATGCAAGGACTTGTTATGGAACTTTGTGATAGTTTTGGTCATCCTGTAGTAATACTTCAAAGGAATAATAATTATGATAAATGTAAGAATTGTGAAAAATGCGTAAAAGATGAAAACACGGCTTTTTGTGACAACGGTGAATTTTTAAGGCTCGAAAGTACATTGTCTTATGGCTACTCGACAAAGATTTGTAAAAAAATCCGGGAAACAGACGGCAAAATTCATTGTTGTCAAAGAGATGATATTATCGCAGACTATTTACTGAAAAATTTAAATAATCCAAAAAAAACAGATGAAATTTATTTCGATGACAAGAAAATCAAATTACATATATCAAAAGAACCCGGAGACGGGCATCATATATGTGTTCGTTACGAGTGTCCCGATTCACACTATGATGAAATCGCTGTGAATATTAATGTTAAGGGAATACAAGGTGTCATGATAATAGGTCAGCTTTTATTCTCGGATACACCCAAAAAACAGACTGCTGCATTTGAGGATACCGCAAAAGCACTTGAATATGATGAAAAAGAAATTGACCGCTTAATTGACAGTGCAAAAGTAAAAAGAAAGAATTTTATAAGTGCAGCAGATACTTTTAGTGAGGTTGAAAAAAATGCATTAGAAGAACCAATGTCGGTTGATGAAATTATAAGAGAGATTTTTAAATGTGTAGAAAAACTTGAAAAGTCTTTGGAAAAAGAGTATGACTTTAAAACTGATATTAATGTAAAAGATATTCAGGAAGAAATGGTAAATACATTTAATGATTGTTATCAAAAAAATGCAGAAATTGAAAAGGAAAATATCGATAAAGCAAAGAAATGTGAAAAAAAATATGAACTGTTGAAAACAGCTTTTTATGATTCTCTTAAAGTATTTTGTAAGGATACAGACTTTATAACTGAACTATATGCTTCTGTTCCCAAAGGTCTTTATTTGAACAGTGAAAATTGTACAGAAAAAATTAAGACTGATACTACTCAAAATTATCAACATTTTTTTAATATATCTACTGTAATAAAAACAGATGAGTTTGCAGAAATTGATAATGGTTATTATGAGTTTTGCAAAAAGTTGGATGTGGCCGAGGAAAAATATGTAAGAATTATAATAAAAACCGATAGAAAAGATGAGGTAATTAATAAAATTTTCAGCGGTTTTTTGCAATTTGTCTGTCTTTATATAACAGAGCTTTTTGCCCAGTATAACGGTGCTCAGATATCCGAATATACAAAAATGATGCGGCATGAACTGGGACAGTTAAACGAAGCCATTTTGATAAGAATAAATACTTTTCAGGAGGCTGTCGGTAAACAGGAAGAAGATTATTATACTTATTCCTTCTTAAATGATTGTAATCATATTATAGATGACTTTAAATCTTATGTACATTCAACAATGCTGAGATGTAACAGCAGCAGATATTTTTCGCAACTACCTGATATGCATAAAGAACTCTTTTATCCTTATGAAAGTTTTTTATATAAATGGAAATATATATATGAAAGAGCAGCAAAGAATAAGCATGTGAATTTCCTTATGGAACCGGTTATTTTATCGGATTTAACACGCCCCAGAATGTTTGCGGATAAATCTATGATTGAACAGGTTGCATATAATCTTACAAATAATGCCATAAAGTATTCAATTCCGGGAACGACCATAAGCATCGATTGCAAACTTAATGACCGGAAAGATGCTTATCAGCTTATAGTGACAAATTACGGAAGGGCGCTTCGTGAGGATGAAATAGACAGAATATTTGATTACGGCTTTCGCGGCAGTAATCACAATGAAGCAAACGGTTCAGGTTTGGGACTGTATCTTTCAAAAGAAATCGCAAAAGAACATGGCGGTGAATTAACACTTGAAGTTGAAAAAGTCAGCGATTATGATGTTTCCTGCTTATATCTTTATTCTGAAATGCCTGAGAGATTTCAAACTCTTGAAATCAAAAACAATGTAACAGAGGAGCTGAGCAGACTTAAAGAAACAAAATATTTTGCTGAAATTGAAAAACCGCAACTTAATAATCAATCCTTTACCCCCTATTTAATCATGCGATATCTGCAAACGGGAACAATAAAATACAAATTTGTTTTAACTATCCCATACGATAAGAATTTAAGATAAAAGAACAGGAGGGTAATATATGAATATTTTAGTTTTGGAAGACGATCCCATAGCTTTCAACATTATCGAATATTTAACTGTACGCGGTTATAACGTATATCATGCTCAGAGCTTACTTGATGTCGCCTATTATCTGGAAGAATATCCCGGATTGGAGTTTTTTGATAAGCTTATGTTTGATGTGGCGGTTCCTAAAGAAAAGTTTTCTGTTTTTAATAATGAAGAAATTGAATACGGTAAAAAATACGGATTCAGCGGTTTTGAATTTGTTGCCAGAAACTACCAAAATATATCCCATAAAGAAATTGCGTTAATAACCGCATATAAGATAACCCTATTTGATAAAGTAAAAGACACAAAAGACAGAGAAGTGCTTGATAAGCTTACTATTATTGATAAAGGTTCGGACGATTTTATTATGGATTTGTTAAGTTTTTTGAACGGGTAAAAAGAGGTAGAGTATGTGTAAAGACAATGATTATTCACTGGATATGGACCGTTTCAATGCTTATTACGGTCTTGAAGAACACCTGAAATCTTTTCGGGATATTCCCCTTTATGAAAAGCTGTGCTGTAGCTGGGAAGTTGATAAACAGAAGTATATTAATAATATTTCCGTAAGTGCACAGCGTTTCCCTCATTACAGCGACCACGGAGAAAGCCATTCAAAGGCGATTATCGCAAACATAGAGTTTATTTTAGGGAAAAAGAGAATAAAACAGTTATCGGTTGCCGATACATGGCTTTTACTTCAATGTGCTTATGCCCACGATATCGGAATGAGTATAAGTGCCAAAGAGCTTATAAGTCAGATGGCAGAAGATAATGCCATATATGATAAAGTCAAAGCCATTTGTCAGAAAGAGGAGAGTGCGAGAGAGGCATTTGAATTTATTCAGCCGTTGTTTGGTTATTACATATTTAAAAGAAGAGAAGATTGCCCCGATGAAGACAGCGATGATTATCTGGCGAAGACAAGTATTTCCCAACGGCTTGATGCAAAGGCTCAGTATGAAATTTTTGAATCAAACGATTTTGCACGCTGGCCCATAAAGCTTATCAATGCCTTTACAATAATACTTGAAAACTATGTACGTCCGCAGCACGGAGATTTTTCCGAAAATATTTTATCGGAAGATTTTACTCAGATTTGTGATAACGGCATAGTTCCCATAAGACTTCGTTATCTTGTTGCAAGAATATCCTCATTTCATATTAAGGACAGGGAATTGCTGTTTGAGGAGTTCCCCAAGGAGACACTCGGAATATGCAAGGATTATATGAATCCCCGTTTTGCCGCCATAATGTTAAGACTGGGGGATCTCCTTGATCTGGATAACGGCAGATTTAATCAGGCACAGCTTAATATTCTCGGTGAAAGTCCCTATGTAACTCTTATTCATCAATTCAAGCATGAAGCAGTTACTCATTTTTTGGTGACCCCGCTTGAAATAAGTATTAAGGCGAATTTTACCCGTAAAACCGCTGAAACGCTGATAAGGCTCAGAAATACAAGCGGTAAAACAAGTAAAATTGATGATAGGGAAAAGATACAGCTTTGCATGAAGGCTTGTAAATCACTTTTTGAGTGGCTGGAAATGCTCAGAGAAGAGCTTGAATTTTTTGCAAAAAACTGGCTTAATATTGTTCCGAGAAAATTTGAAGGCTCCTGCCCCAATTTTGATGAACCCGAACTGAGAATTGACGGAAGAATTATAAATAAGCATGAGCTCGGCTTAAGCTATGAAATCACAACAAAGCGTTCTGCAGAAATAATTGAAGGTTCAAGCTTGTATAAAGAACCGCAATATACTTTTATCAGAGAAGTTTTGCAAAACGCACTGGATGCTACAAAGCTTAAAATGTTCCGTGATATTATGTCAGGACATTACCCCGAGTTTTATGATGAAACAGGAAAGTTTGCTCCTGAGGCCGTAAAGAAATTGACCCCCGCATGCTTTGCTGAAAAAATTAAAAATAATATTAATTTTTACAGAATAGAATACGATATTCATGCTAATGAAGAAGATAAAACAGTGGTTGTCTCTATCAGGGATTACGGTGTGGGAATAACATACCGTGATTTAACGGGAATGCTGAAAATCGGTAATTCCAATAAAACTGAATATAACAGAGAATATGAAAAAATGCCTGATTGGCTTAAGCCTACAGGCAGCTTCGGTATCGGTTTGCAGTCAATATTCTATGTGGCAAAATCATTTAAGATATATTCCCGACCTTATTTTGAACCCGAGCATGCAAAACCGCCGCTTCGTGAAATGGTATTTTATTCAGCACGAATGGGCGGAGAAATTGAAGTAACTGTATGTGATAATAAAAGAGCTGAGGAATTTGGATACGGAACTGAAGTTGAAATTGTAATAGATTTTAATGACAATAAAGATAAATTTATACTATTTGCTAATGATAGAGAACGGAGAAAAAAACCATACTTCGATATTTTTAGTGATAGTTTGATACAGATATGCCATAGTTACACAAATCATCTTATGGCATATATTTCCAATTTTATTATTCCGATTGTAAAAAAGGAAACAATTAATCAACATGCAAAATGGAGATGTGAAGAATTTGAAAGATTACCACTTCATAGATATATTAGTTTTGAGGATACTTTTGGTAGTTTTTGCATTTTAACTGAGTACAACCTTATAAAAAGGTTTAGCGATAATTTATCAGATGGTTTTTCCTGTTGGAACGGTGAATATGGCATCCTCATAAAATATAAAACTAACGGTGATGTAACCGGCAGCAGAAGTTCTTTTGTTATTTATTATAAGGGTATAAGAATTAACAGTATAAAAATTAAAGATTTAATTCATATTCCCTTCTTTGATGTGGAAATACATATTTTTTCTGAATATGCAAGTGCAATTCTTGAAATAAACAGAGAGGATTTTTTAGTCGAAAAAGTAAATGAAATTGCTGCTGACATTCATAGAGTTCATTTTAATTGTTTAAAGTTTATATTCAACAGTGACAATCTTGAACGCTACAAAGAAGAATTAAACAGTATCTGGCAGTATAAAACAGCAGAAAATGAGTTCGGAATTATGCAGGCAGCAAAAATATATTTTGCAATAATGATGTTCCTTATTTCTAATATGGATATCCCTGATATTATTTTGAGAAATTACTTTATAAATTCTGACAGAATTTTCTTAAATAATATTATTTCCGTATGTAATATTATTTCTTATTATGTGCCGTACAGCAATTTTTTAAGGCGGTACACTATAGAAAAAGCAAATGAATATACAGCATTTTTTGATGTGTTAAAAAATAACGCAGAGAATATTTATTTTGCAGCTAATAATGCACTTCCGAAAAATGATGTGTCGCTGCAATATTGCAGAAACCTTAATGCGGATGATTTGCTGTTTATTCTTGAAGATTATTATTATAATTATTCGCAGTTCGCTGCCGGTACCTTTAAGATAATAATTATCACCGGCTGGTATGAACCCGTTATAGTTTATAAAATCTGCAGACGAAACGGAAGTATTGTACGTTCAGATGAAAAAGATTTCTGGACACTCTGCGTTCAGTTATACAAGGCGGCATTGAGAAATTGCAAAAATGATGAAAACAAAAAACGGCAGTTCAGATTAGTATTTCCCTCAAAATCCGAGTTTGAAAAAGTCGTGGTATCAAAGCTTATCCATGGAATTGAGCACGAAGAAATAATTAAATTCAACAGCTATATTATTTCCCCGTTAAATCTTTTTGACGTGGAACGAATGGTTCTTGAATGTAAAGGACAAAAAAGTAATATTGACAATGTGCTGAATAATCACTTCCCCGAAAAATGGCTGGAAAGGAATCGTACTCTCATTAATCACATAAATAAGTACAGTACCTGCAAAAAGAACAGCCGAAGCTGCTCAGGAACGGAAGCCGATTGCGAAATTTTCCTGGAATACAAAAGCTTCCTTAAAGCATTTTTAGACAAGCTGTTATCAGAATAAAGAATAATTAAAAAGGAGTTGTTTTTATATGGATGAAATAACTGTGGCATTAATAAGTTTATCAGTATCAACAATAGTTTCAATGGTTTTGAATCTTCTGGTTTACAGTCAGAATAAACAGAAGCATTATTCAACAACAATTTCAAAAGAACGAATGGCTTGGATCAAAGTAACCAGAAAAATTGCCGCAGACTTTATTGCGTTTTGTGAATCCCATGAATCAATTGATGAGGATAGTAAACAGGAATTTTTCAGACTTAAAAATCTTCTTTTGTTAAATCTCAATACAGACAAAAAGTATGAAAATGATGTCGTTATTCGCCTTTACTTAGAGAATTTATCATTTGAAGAAATCAAAAAAAATATTCCGGGGATAAGAACTGCATTTGCTGACATATTTAAAAACGAATGGGATAAGGCAAAACTTGAATCAGGCAGAAGTAAATACTATGTCAAAAAACTTGACAAGATAAACCGTGATTTAAGAGAATACTATTCAAAAAATCATTTTTCCACTATTATTTAGTATCCTTTTATTTGCAATGAAAAAACGGGGCTGCATCAAAAACATCTGCTTACGATGTTTTGATGCAGCCCCGTTTTATGGCACCCTCTACCGGAATCGAACCGATATCTAAGTCTTAGGAG
>SVQH01000032.1:31540-35124 GCA_015065425.1 Oscillospiraceae bacterium | reverse complement strand
AGTATGATTACGGCACAACAGCAGAAGATATTTCTGTTCCCGTTAATACTGCAAACAAGTATAATGCTGAAGGTCACTTCGCATACACATGGCCTGAGATTTCTGATGTTACAGGTGATGTAACTTATAAGGAAATTGAGACAAAGACAGAGCATGATTATGAGGTCGTTGTAACAACTCCCACCTGTGAAGCAGGCGGTTATACAACTCATACTTGTAAGAATGCTGAATGTAAGCATACTTATACGGATGCTGAGACTTCTGCAACAGGTCATGATTATGACAAGACTAAGAGTGAAGCTAACCTTACAAGACCCGTTCAGAATTCTGACGGAACATGGACCGAAGGTTACTACACTTACACTTGTAATAATGACAGAAAGCACACAATGACTGAAACTGTTAAGAGAGCAGATTATACTGTATTCGAGGAGGCAGAAAAGAAACTTAAAGAGCTCCTTGATACTGACCTTACAGATGAAGCAAAGGCTGCAATTCAGGAAGTACTCAATGAGTACGAGAATATGGCAGACAATCTCATTGAAACAGAGCAGGCTACTCTCACAGCGGCAGCAGACAAACTTACAGAAGCATTTGATGATTATGCTTCCGCTCTTAAGACTTACACCGTAACATTCGTTGTTGACGGTAAAACAGTCAAGACAGAAACAGTTGTAAGTGGTATGGGTGCAACTGCTCCCGCAGAGCCCACTAAGGCAGCAGATGCTGATAATCACTATTCATTCTCCGGTTGGAATAATGTATTTACAAATATTACAGCCGATACAACAGTAACAGCCGAGTTTGAATCAGAGGCTCATACATTTACTCATACCGATAAGGACGATACATATCATACAGATAAGTGTGCTTGCGGATATGAAACCGATGTAGAGCACAGCTACAATGGCGGCTTTATAACAACTGCTCCCACATGTTCCGATAAGGGTGAAAAGACATTTACCTGTTCACTCTGCTCCGGTACAAAGACAGAAGTTGTGGACGAAGCTCCCGACGCTCATAAGTGGGAAACTGTATATACAGTAGATAAGAAGGCTTCCTGTGATGTTGCAGGACAGAAGAGTTACCACTGTGAATACTGCAATACAATCAATGCAGAATCTGCAGTTGTTATTGCTCAGAGAACTCATAATATCGTTGACACAACTGTTGAAACAGAAGCAACCTGTACTGATACGGGTATTATGAATCAGAAGTGTAACCACGCAGGTTCTGATGAATACGAAGCTTGTACTTATACAACTACAAGAGTTATTGAAAAGGATGTCGATAACCATACCGGTACAGAACAGCTTGTAAACTACAGTGAAGCAACCTGTACAGAAAACGGTTATACAGGTGATATGCAGTGGTCTTGCTGTAAGGTAACAACCAAGACCGGTACTGTTATTACAAAGCTCGGACATAAGGACGAGGACAAGGATCACATTTGTGACAACGGTTGTGAAGAATATCAGGGCGAACACAAGGATACAGACTTTAATCATGCTTGTGATTATGGTTGTACAGATGCAATCGGCGAACACAAGGATTCCTCCGAAGATAAAGATCATGTATGTGACTACGGTTGCGGAGTAGTTCTTGAAGAATGCATGGACACGGATAAGGATCATGCTTGTGACAACGGATGTAACATAACATTCGGAACTTGTGAGGATACAGACAAAGATCACGATTGTGATTATGGATGCGATAAGTACTTCGGAATACATGCAGATTCCGCCGATGATAAAGATCATGCGTGCGACTACGGTTGCGGAGCAGTTCTTGAAGAATGCGTGGACGCGGATAAGGATCATGCTTGTGACAACGGATGTAACATAACATTCGGAACTTGTGAGGATACAGACAAAGATCACGATTGTGATTATGGATGCGATAAGTACTTCGGCATACACGCAGATTCCGCAGAAGATAAAGATCATGTATGTGACTACGGCTGCGGAGCAGTTCTTGAAGAATGTGCAGATACAGACAAAGATCACGATTGTGATTACGGATGCGATAAGTACTTCGGAATACATGCAGATTCCGCCGAAGATAAAGATCATGTATGTGATTACGGCTGTGGAGCAGTTCTTGAAGAATGTGTAGATGCAGATAAGGATCACAAGTGTGACAACGGTTGTGATGTATATCACGGAACACATGAAGATACAGATTTCGACCATAATTGTGACTACGGTTGTAAAGAAACACTCGGAACTTGTGAAGATAAGGATCTTGATCATGATTGTGACTACGGTTGTGACAAGGTTTACGGCGATCACGCAGACAAAAATAAGGATCACGCTTGTGACTACGGTTGTAAAGAAACAATCGGTACTTGCGAAGATACAGACTTTGATCACGCTTGTGATTACGGTTGTAGCAAGGTTTACGGTGAGCACAAAGATTCTGCTACCGATAAAGACCATGTATGTGACTACGGTTGTGGTGAAACTCTTGAAGAATGTGTAGACGGTGAAGACAATAACCATAACTGTGACATCTGTGAAAAGGAAGATGTTTCCGAACATGTCTGGGAAGATGTGACCTGCACAAGCCCCTCAACCTGCTCAGTCTGTGGTGCTGTATCAGGCGAAGCTCTCGGACACAAAGATGAGAACAAGGACCATATTTGCGAAAACGGTTGCGGTATGTATCAGGGCATACACGATGATACGAACAAGGACCATGTTTGTGATTATGGATGTTCAGAAGCTATCGGCACTTGCGAAGATGCTGATAATGACCATGATTGTGATTACGGTTGTGACAAGGTTTACGGTGAACACTTAGACGGCAATAAAGATCACATTTGTGATTACGGTTGTAAGGAAACTATAGGCGAATGCACAGATTCTGCAGAAGATAAGGATCATGTATGTGATTACGGCTGTGGAGCAGTTCTTGAAGAATGTGTAGACGCAGATAAGGATCACAAGTGTGACAACGGTTGTGATGTATATCACGGAACACATGAAGATACAGATTTCGACCATGCTTGTGACTACGGTTGCAAAGAAACAATCGGTGATTGTGAAGACAAGGATCTTGACCATGATTGTGATTACGGTTGTGACAAGGTTTACGGCGACCACGCAGACGGAGATAAGGATCACACTTGTGACTATGGTTGTAAAGAAACAATCGGTGATTGTGAAGACAAGGACCTTGATCATGATTGTGATTACGGTTGTGACAAGGTTTACGGTGATCATTTAGACGGAAATAAGGATCACGTTTGTGATTACGGTTGTAAGGAATCTATAGGTGAATGCACAGATTCTGCAGAAGATAAGGATCATGTATGTGATTACGGCTGTGGAGCAGTTCTTGAAGAATGTGTAGACGCAGATAAGGATCACAAGTGTGACAACGGTTGTGATGTATATCACGGAACACATGAAGATACAGATTTCGACCATGCTTGTGACTACGGTTGCAAAGAAACAATCGGTGATTGTGAAGATAAGGATCTTGATCATGATTGTGATTACGGTTGTGACAAGGTTTACGGCGACCACGCAGACGGAGATAAGGATCACGCTTGTGACTATGGTTGTAAAGAAACAATCGGT
>SVQH01000032.1:0-31440 GCA_015065425.1 Oscillospiraceae bacterium | reverse complement strand
GTGACAAGGTTTACGGCGACCACGCAGACGGAGATAAGGATCACGCTTGTGACTATGGTTGTAAAGAAACAATCGGTACTTGCGAAGATACAGACTTTGATCACGCTTGTGATTACGGTTGTGACAAGGTTTACGGTGAGCACAAAGATTCTGCTACCGATAACGATCATGTATGTGACTACGGTTGCGGTGTGACTCTTGAAGAATGTGCAGACGGCGATGACAATAACCACAACTGTGATATCTGTAACAAGGAAGATGTTTCCGAGCACGTATGGGTAGCTGCAACCTGCACAACACCCAGAACCTGCTCAGTCTGTGGTGAAACAGACGGCACAGAGCTCGGTCACGAATATGAAGGCATTGTAACAACTGAACCCGGATGCCTTACAGAGGGAGAAAAGACATTTACCTGTAAGAATGATGCAAATCATACTTACACAGAAAGTATTGATGCTCTCGGACACGATTATCAGTATACAAAGACAGTTGCTCACACTTGTGACACAGACGGATATGACCTTTATGACTGTTCAAGATGTGATGCTTATGAACACAGAAATGTAGTTCCTGCTGAACATACAAATGTAGTAACAGATAAGGCAACAGAGCCCACTTGTGAAGAAACAGGTCTTACAGAAGGCTCCCACTGTGAAGCTTGTGATACTGTTATTGTTGCCCAGACAGAAGTTCCTGCAACAGGACACGATTACAAGGGTATTGTAACAAAAGCAGCTGAATGTGATGTTGACGGTATAATGACATACACCTGTGCTAATGACAGTACACACACCTATGAAGAAGCTATTCCTAAGACGGGACATACAGAAGAAGTACTTCCTGCAGTAGATGCAACCTGTACTGCGACAGGTCTTACAGCAGGTAAGAAGTGTTCAGTATGCGGTGATATACTTGTAGCTCAGACTGTAACAGGTGCACACGGACATAAATATGTCGGTGAAGTTACAAAGGAAGCAACCTGTACAGAAAAGGGTGTTATGACTTATACATGTACACATGATGAAAGTCATACATACGAGGAAGAAATTGCCCTAAAGGCACATACGATCGTAAAAGTAGATTACAAGGCTCCCAAGTGTGAAGCAACAGGCTGGGAAGCTTATGAATACTGTTCAGTTTGTGATACTTATAATACTTACGTTGAAATTCCCGCAACCGGTCATAACTATGACAGCGGTGTGATTACAACAGAACCCACTTGCGAAGGTAAGGGTGTAAAGACATTTACCTGTAAGAATGACAATAGTCATACATACACTGAAGAAGTAGCAGCAACAGGACACAGCTTTGATATGACATCCGGTGTTCTCACAAGACCCGCAAAGGTTGGCGGCGTATGGGCAGACGGATATTATACCTACACCTGTACCAATGATTTCGCTCATACAAAGACAGAAGCTGTCAAGCGTGCAGACTACAGTGAATATGATAAGCTCATTGAAAATGCAGACAAGATACTCGGTCTCGATATTCCTGAAGAAGATAGAGAGAAGCTCGAGGAAGTTCTCGCAAACAATGACATACCCGAAAACCTTATTGCAAGTGAGCAGGATATGGTAGATGCAGTTCTTGACGATATCAGAAATGTAATAAGTGAAGTATATCCCGACT
The DNA here is from genome assembly GCA_015065425.1 of Oscillospiraceae bacterium. Classification (GTDB taxonomy): domain Bacteria; phylum Bacillota; class Clostridia; order Oscillospirales; family Acutalibacteraceae; genus RUG806. Next base: position 29,808 of record SVQH01000032.1, on the reverse strand, counting down.
CAGGCTTGACCCTTGAAATCAGAGGTGCCTCTACCTTCTATGTAGGTACAGTACTTGACCTCAAGGCATTCAAGGTAAATGAATTTGTCGATATGGAAGCTTCAGACGTTACATGGGTATCCTCCGATGATGACATAGTATTCTTCTCAAACGGAAGACTCTTTGCAATCGGAACAGGAACAGTAACACTTACAGCAATAAGCGGACTTCTTACGGCAACAAAGACCGTAACAATAGTTGAAGGCGGAAATGCAAGAGCAGTTAAGTTTACAGCTATTGATAACATGCACTTCATAGTAGAAGATTATTTTGCAATCTTCAACGGTGCAACACTTCGCTGGTCAGATGATTACACAATTCGTTTCAGAGTTCATACATATCAGAGCTTCCCGTTTGAAACATACATCGTATATGTTAACGGTCAGGTTGTAGAGCCCGATGAAGACGGATATTACACAGTGCCCGCAAATGAAGGCAACATAATGGTAACCATCGCAGGTGCCGTATATGACGATGACGGAACAGGCTCAGCAAGCAAGTTCAACTTCTGGGAGTGGCTTTTAGCACTTCTGAGAAAGATAGTTAACTTCTTCAAAAACCTTTTCGGAATTGCATAAGTAACGCATAATAAAACAACTCCTCTTCGTGAATAACGAAGGGGAGTTGTTGTTGGTGAATAAAAAGCTTATGCACGGAAAATGGTGGCATTCTATAAATCATAATTTATTCTGCAAATATTTCCGTGAATAGGATATTTTTATTTTTCGTATTAAAAATTCCAACCTTTTTCAATCTGCCGTGTCTATGTAAGAGAAAGCAGATTTCAGGGAGAACAAAAATGAACAGAATTGATGCTGAAAGAATAACAACTGAGTATTTGAAGCCTGTTTTCGGGTTTGCTTTGAAGCGTTGTAAAAACTCAGTGGATGCAGAAGATTTATCGCAGAATATTATGGTAAAAGTTTTTCTTACACTTATCAAACGGGATGATATTGACGATGTTTCAAAATTTATATGGACTGTCGCACACAACAGCCTGAGTAATTATTACCGTGATAATAATCACAGCTTTTCCGGGGTGCCGATTGATGATGTTGCAGACTATCTTTTTGACGATACTGCTGATGCTGAAGCAATAATAACTAAGCAAGAAGTAATAGCAAGACTGCATTCCGAAATTGCATACCTTTCAAGGTTACAACGCCGGATAGTAATTATGTATTACTATGAAAACAAAAAGCAAAAGAAGATAGCAGAAGAGTTGAATATTCCTGTAGGCACAGTTAAGTGGCATCTGTTTGAAGCCAGAAAAGAACTGAAGAGAGGTATGGAAATTATGAGAAACCATGGCGAATTAAAGTTTAATCCCATAAGATTTGATATGTGCAGCTTCAGCGGAAAAATCGGCACGAAGGGAGATATATCAAATTTCTTTCGCTCTGCAATTTCGCAGAATATTGTGTATGCTGTGAGAAATGAAGCCAAGACAATAAATGAAATTGCTGATGAATTAGGTGTTTCACCCGTTTATGTTGAAAGTGAAGCAGAATATCTTGAAAAATACGGCTTTTTGTTGAAGCAGACAGATAAGTATCTTTGCAATATTCTTATATTTGAGCCGACAGAAGACCTGAACCGTTTGCACGATAATATGTATATGCAGGCGGCAAGGATTTTTGCAAATGAATTGTATGATGAACTGATAAAATCAGAATTATTAAATAGTAAAGGTATTTTAGGTGGGTATAACGACACGAGAGATGTTAATTTTCTTATATGGGCACTCATTCCGTTTATTGCTGCATTCAGCGGCGAAAACATAATGGATAAAAGCATTGATTTTTCTGATGTTTACACTATACGGCCTGACGGCGGTAAAAATATTTGTTATGCTTCTGTTTCTGCATCTGATATAAAACCGCAGATGTATATTGAAGAAATGAAAAAATTCAAAGGTCCGTTTTGGAACGGACTTACGGATAAAATCACACTCTGGACGATTGATTCAGAATGGTCAGATGAACGTATGGTTGAAAATTATCAGCTTACCGTTACACGTGATTTGACTTTGCTTAATAATTATCTAAATGATTCAATTTTAAGTGAAGATGATTATGCTTATCTTGCTGAAAAAGGATATATATCCGTGTGCGGTAAGCCTGATGAATTATTCAAAACCGCTTTAAGGATCGTTTATCTCAGAGATGAAGAGACAAGAAAAAAACTTCTTTCTGTCGGAGATAGGATAAAAGAAAATCATAAGGAAGAATTTGAAAAGCTCAAAGCACCTTATATCAAGGCTATACTTGAAAATACACCGAAGCATCTGCATAAAATGAGAATGTACGGTTTGCAATATATCTTTTACAGTGATGCGTGGTTTATCTTGCATTGCCTTAAAGAACTTGTTAAGAACGGCAAATTAATCTTGCCTTCAGAAAAGCAGAAGCAGGCATTGACAACTGTGCTTTTTAACCAATAATAATTTACTTTTTCGGAGATGAATAAAACGAAAACGGCCGCCGTAGGTGTATGGCGACCGTTTTCTGTTCAGTATTCTTTATAAAAATTGAGGAACTCTGCTGAGCACCAGCCGTAGGAGCCGCTTGCTGTTCTTGAATCGGCTGTAACGACATAAGCCCAGCCGTCTTCAATTCCGTATACAAGAACTATTTCTGTTTCCTGAAGGATACGTGTTACTTCTGCATCTGTATTGTCGGCAGTTCTGAGATTGAGTCCCTGTGAACCTGTGTTATAAACTCTGTAATAAGCATCAGGCTGATTTGCGAAATATGCTATCGGGTCATCATATTTTGATGCTGAGGGAACAGTTTCTGTTTCACTCGGAACTTCATCGGTTTTGAAAACAGCGTCAGCTTTGCACCATGCATATTTTTTTCCGTTTTCTGTATACGAAAAACATGCCCAACCGTTTTCTGTACCGTATACATATATAAGGTCATTTTCCGTAAGTGTATCACCGAGTGAAGTCTTTGCTTCATAAGAAGCAAAGATACGTTTATCTGCATCGGGATTATTTGAAACTTTATAATATGTATTGGTCTGAGTGTTGAAATACTGAATGGGATCGGAATATATGAGTTCGTTTATCTCTGTTTCGTCTGAATATGATACTGTGGTTTCTTCCGTTGTTGCAATTTTGTTTCGGGCACCTAATAAAAGTGTTATTCCGAATGCAGAAATTCCTACAATGGCGGCAACAAGAACAGCGATTATAATAATAAGTGCTATCTTACCTGCACCGCCTTTTTTCTTTTCTGACGGCGGTGCCTGCATGGGATTTGCCTTTACTTGATTGTAGCCGTTTGTCGGGGGAATGTCGGGATTTCCTCCGCCGTAATTTACAGGTCCTCTCTGATGCGGTATATTTCTGTTTTGATTTCCCTGAGGCGGTATGCCTCTGTTTTGGTTATTTCCCTGATATGGTATTGAATTTATGGGAGCGGTCTGCTGTGGTACTTGCTGAAAAGAAGGGGGCTGTTGGGGACGGGGAGCATTTACTGCGGGATTTACTTTGACTGTTTCATCGCCGTTGAAATCCTCGATTTTCTGAGAAGTTTTTGTAAGCTTCTGTCCGCATTTACCGCAGAATGCTGCAGAATCGGGCAACTGTGTTCCGCAACTTGGACAATACATATATTTATACCTCCACAAAATAATAATATTGATAACCTGTGTTATTCTGTTATTTTTAATGCACCTGTCGGGCATACTTCGACACATTTTTTGCAATCGGCACATATTGAGCGTATGTCCGTATTTCTGAATTCGGGACTGATTATTGTATCGAAGCCTCTGCCTACAAGTCCTAAAATGCCTTTTTTTGCTGTTTCTTCGCATGTTCTTACGCACAAGGAGCAAAGTATACACTTGTTCTGGTCACGGGTGATAATCTCAAGTTTTGATTCAATAAAGCCCTTGTGATATTCGCCTGAAAACTTCTTGCAGTCAGTACAGTATTCGTCTGCATATTTTATAAGTTTGCAGTGACCGTAATCGTGACAGCCGCAGGAGAGACAGCGTTTTGCTTCCTGCATTGCTTCCTCTTCATTAAAACCGAGGTTAATTTCCGTAAAGTCGTTTCTTCTGTCCTCGGGAGCACGCTGAGGCATTTTTATTCTCGGATGCTTTTCATATTCCGTGAACATATCATCTGTGACGGTTCTCTCGGAGAGTACGGGCTTTTTATAAGGTATTTCAATTCCGTCAAGGTAAGCGTCAATATATTTTGCTGCTTCATTTGCTTCTGCAATGGCTTTTATTGCTATTGAGGCACCTGAATTGGTGGTGTCACCTGCAGCAAAAACACCGGGAATTGAAGTAGTATAGGTTATTTCATCGGCAAGAATGGTGCCCCACTTGGTTGTTTCTATTTCTTCAAAGCCCGAGGGGTCGTTTTTCTGTCCTGCCGCAATAATTATTGAATCAAGGGGAAGTGTTATAAATTCACCTTCAACGGGAACGGGGGAGCGTCTGCCTTTTTCGTCGGGCTCTCCGAGCTTCATTACCTGAAGCTTTACTGCAGTTACTTTACCGTTTTCTCCGATGATTTCAGAAGGATTTGTAAGAAAACGGAAAATTACGCCTTCTTCCATTGCTTCTTCAATTTCAATGTCTTCGGCAGGCATTTCGTCTCTTGTACGTCTGTATATGATGCTGACTTCTTCTGCACCCAGTCTTACTGCAGTACGACAGGCATCCATTGCTGTATTACCGCCACCGACTACAGCGGTTTTTTTCCCGATATCGGGTTTTTCACCGAGAGCTACAGCTCTTAAAAAGTCAATTCCGCCGAAAACTCCGTCCAGTTCTTCACCGGGACATCTTATGGAGCTGCTCTTCCATGCACCGTTGGCAACAAGAATGGCATCATGCTTTTTGCTGAGATCTTTAAGAGATGCATCTTCCCCCAGAGTGAAGCTGTTTATCATTTCAACACCAAGGGAACGGATTTCTTCAATTTCTGTATCAAGAACAGCTTTCGGGAGTCTGTATTCGGGAATGCCGTAACGGAGCATTCCGCCCATTTTCGGCATTTTATCATAAATTGTAACAGAATGACCGTTTCCGATAAGCCTGAATGCGGCTGAAAGACCTGCAGGACCGCCGCCGATGATACCGACACTCTTACCTGTCGATGCTTTCTTTTCGGGGAGTATATGTTTTCCGCTTTTCAGAACCTCATCTGCCGCAAATGCCTTTAAGTATGCTATGGATATGGGTTCTTCCACATGCTGTCTTCTGCAGGCAGTCTCACAGGGATGAGGGCAGACTCTGCCGATAGATGCTGGGAGTGCGATAACTTCCTTTACGGTTTTTACGGCGTCTTCAAATCTTCCTTCGCCGATTTCTTTTACATATTTCTGGCAGTCAGTGTGTGCAGGACAGTTGAGTGAGCAAGGGCCTATGCAATCGCCCTTGTGGTCTCCCATTAAAAGTTCAAGTGCGATTCTTCTGGCTTTTAATGCTCTTTCTCCCTTTGTGTTTATTATCATTCCTTCGGAAACTTTCGCTGAACAGGCACGAAGAAGCTTGGGCATTCCTTCTGCTTCAACAACACACATTCCGCATGCACCGTAGGGAGACATCTCTTTTATGTAGCAAAGATTCGGGATTTCTATGCCGTTTTTTTCTGCAGCAGTAAGTATCGTATCTCCGCTTTTTGCAGTAATACTCTTACCGTCTATAATAAGATTGATAATATCTGACATTCTGTTCCCTCCTTACTTTACTTCAACTGCATCGAATTTGCAGACTTCTTTGCACTGTCCGCATTTGATGCATTTTTCTGTATCTATTGCGTGAGCCTCTTTAAGTACCCCTGAAATTGCATTTACGGGACATTTTTTTGAGCACAGGGTACAGCCCTTACATTTTTCGGCGTCAATGCTGTATGTTCTCAGTGTCGCACATTCACCTGCAGGACATCTCTTTTCATTTATGTGTGCTTCATATTCATTTCTGAAATATTTTATTGTGGTAAGAACGGGGTTCGGAGCTGTCTGTCCGAGACCGCACAGAGCACCCGAGCGTATGCCGTCACACAACTCTTCAAGAAGTTCGACATCTCCTTCTTTGCCGTTTCCTTCGGTAATTCTTGTGAGAATTTCAAACATTCTCTTTGTGCCTATTCTGCAGTGGACGCATTTTCCGCAGGACTCTTTTGTTGTGAAATCAAGGAAGAAACGTGCCATGTTTACCATGCATGTGCCTTCATCCATTACGACCATGCCGCCTGAACCCATAATGGCTCCCGTTGCTGAAAGAGCCTTATAGTCAATGACGGTGTCAAGAAGCTCTTTGGGGATACATCCGCCGGAAGGTCCGCCCAACTGAACGGCTTTGAATTCTCTGTTATCACGGATTCCTCCGCCTATGTCATAAATAACTTCTTTGAGAGTGAGCCCCATGGGTATTTCTACAAGACCGCCTCTTTTGATTTTTCCCGTAAGGGCGAAAACTTTTGTACCTTTACTGTTTTCTGTTCCCAATGCAGAGAATGCCTCACCGCCGTTTTCAATTATCCATGCGACATTTGCAAAGGTCTCAACATTGTTGATATTTGACGGCTTGTTTTCATATCCTTTTTCTGCAGGGAAGGGAGGCTTGAGTCTCGGCATACCTCTTTTTCCTTCAAGGGATTCTATAAGTGCCGTTTCTTCTCCGCATACAAAGGCACCTGCACCTGCTTTGATTTTAAGAAAGCATGAAAAACCCGTGCCGAGAATATTTTCTCCGAGATATCCTTTTTCCATGGCTTCATTTATTGCTTTCTGAAGTCTTACTATTGCAAGAGGATATTCTGCTCTTACATAGACAAAAGCATGAGACGCACCTATGGCATAAGCACCAATAAGCATTCCTTCAATAAGAGTATGCGGGTCACTTTCAATAACTGCTCTGTCCATGAAGGCACCGGGATCTCCCTCGTCAGCGTTACAGATGAGATATTTTTCGGTTCCTTCTGACTTTCTTGCCGCATTCCACTTGAACCATGTGGGGAAGCCTGCTCCGCCTCTGCCTGCAAGTCCCGATGCTTTGATTTCTTCTATGACTTCTTCGGGTGTCATTGAAGTGAGAACCTGCTTCAGTGCGGAATAGCCGCCGTCATCTGTATACGCATCAATGCTTTCAGGGTCAATAAGACCGCAGCGTCTGAGTGCTATTCTTGTCTGCTTTGAAAGAAATACACTGTCATCTTCTGATATTTCATATTTCTTAAGTGCTTCGAAATCGTTTTTATTTAATGCATCGGCAATAGTTTCAGCATCGGCTTCCTTTACTTTAACAAGTCTTTTCAGAAGTGTTTTCTCGTCATAAATGTCAATTATGGGTTCAAGAAAGCACATGCCTATACAGCCTGCTATGCCGACGGAAATATCCGTTCCTTCAAGAAGTTCGTGAAGCTTTGAATGTACCTTTGCTGCACCTGCCGCTATTCCGCAGGAGCCTTCTCCTATAACTACTCTCATTCAGTTTCCCTCCCTCTTATTTCTCTCAGAATTTCCACTGTTTTTGACGGGGTGAGAGAACCGTAAGTTTCTTCGTTTATCATCATAACGGGGGAGAGACTGCAGCAACCGAGACAGGCGACGGTTTTCAGGGAGAACAGCCCGTCATCGGTGGTATCTCCGTCCTTTATTCCGAGCTCTTCGCAAATCGCTTTTTCTATTCCGTCTGCTCCGTTGACATGACAAGCCGTGCCCTTACACAGAAGTATCAGATATTTTCCGACTTTTTTGAGTCTGAACTGAGTATAAAATGTTGCAACTCCGAGAACCTTTGCAGGGGAATTCCCTGTTTTTTCAGCAATTTCATACAGAACATCTGTGGGAAGATATCCGTATATATCCTGTGCCTTCTGAAGCACCGTTATCAGGTTATCTCCGTTGTTTTTCATATCACGGAAAACTTCACTGAGAAGTCCGAGGTCGCTGTTACAGCAGTTTTCGCACATATCAAATCTCCTTATATACTGTCGTTATTTCCCCTTAAATTGAAGACAGGGGTGATAATTATTTATATTTTAACATATATATAAGCGAATTTCCATAGATAAATTAAAAAATGCATATTGGAATATTTATGCATAAAATCTGAATATATACACAAATGGCATATAGTGATTCATCTGTTGGCGTTGTGTGAAATTGATATAATTTTTCAGTGAAACTGTCAGAAATTGTGCAAACGAACATAAAATAAAAATATTTATCACTGCTATTGACAAAATATGAATAATGATGTATAGTTATGCACATCACATGAATATTAATTCGCGTTCGGAGGAAAATACAATGGATAAGTCAAAAATTAAAAAGGTAGTACTTGCATATTCAGGCGGTCTTGATACATCTGTTATCATCCCCTGGCTTAAGGAAAATTATAACAACTGCGAAATTATTGCCGTTTCAGGCAATGTCGGACAGGCTGATGAGCTTGAAGGACTTGAGGAAAAAGCAATAAAGACAGGTGCTTCAAAGATTTATATTGAAGACCTTACGAAAGAATTTATTGAAGACTATGTTTTCCCCTGTGTTCAGGCAGGAGCAAAATATGAAGATTATCTCCTCGGTACAGCATTTGCCCGTCCTCCCATTGCAAAGAGAATTGCCGAGATAGCACTTAAAGAAGGTGCTGATGCTGTTTGTCACGGTTGCACAGGTAAGGGTAATGACCAGGTAAGATTTGAACTTGCAATCAAGGCTTTTGCACCCGATATGCCTATTATAGCTCCCTGGAGAGAATGGGAAATAAAGGGCAGAGAAGAAGAGATAGCTTATGCAGAGGCTCATAATGTTCCTCTTAAAATAAGCCGTGAGACAAACTATTCCAAGGATAAGAATATCTGGCATCTTTCACATGAGGGACTTGACCTTGAAGACCCTGCAAACGAACCTCTTTACAATAAGCCCGGTTTCCTTGAAATGGGTGTTTCTCCCGAAATGGCTCCCGATAAGCCCACTTATGTAAAGATTCACTTTGAACAGGGTGTTCCCACTGCAGTTGACGGTGTTCAGATGGATGCCGTTTCCCTTGTTGCAAAGCTCAATGAGCTGGGCGGTGCAAACGGAATAGGTCTTCTTGACATAGTTGAAAACAGACTCGTCGGCATGAAATGCCGCGGCGTATATGAAACTCCCGGCGGAGCTATCATTTATAAGGCTCATGAAGTTCTTGAAACTCTTACACTCGACAAGGAAACTGCTCACTACAAGGCACTTGTTGCACAGAAGCTTGCCGAGCTTGTATACAATGCCCAGTGGTTTACTCCTCTTACCGAAGCTATACTTGCTTTTGTCAAGAGCACTCAGAAGACAGTTACAGGTGATGTTACTCTCAAGCTTTATAAGGGTAATATGATAAATGCAGGGGTTACATCTCCTTATTCACTTTATGATCCCGAAATTGCAACATTTGATGAAGATGAAGTTTACAATCAGGCAGATTCTGCAGGATTTATCAATCTTTACGGTCTTCCCACAAAGGTTTATGCAAAAATGAAGGCTAAGAACAACATTAAATAATCGGGAGATAAAACAAATGGAAAAAATGTGGGCAGGCAGATTTGAAAAAGCTCTCAACAAAGAGGCTGACGATTTTAATTCGTCGATACATTTCGACTGCAAAATGTACAGACAGGACATTAAGGGTTCCATGGAACACGCAGCCATGCTTGCCGCTTGTAATATTATCACCGAAGAAGAAAGTCTGCAGATCATAGACGGTTTGCAGACTGTTCTTGATGATATAGGAAGCGGCAAACTTCCCATTGACGAAAATGCGGAAGATATTCACATGTTTGTAGAAGCAGTTCTCACATCCCGTATAGGAGATGTAGGTAAAAAACTTCATACTGCAAGAAGCAGAAATGACCAGGTTGCACTTGATCTGAGGCTTTATCTTCGTGATGAGACGGACGGTGTACTGAAGCTTCTGTATTCTCTTATAGAAACCGTTACGAAAAAAGCAGAGGAGAATTCCGGTGTTATAATGCCGGGTTATACTCATCTGCAGCGTGCTCAGCCGATAACCTTCGGTCAGCATTTACTTGCTTATGCCATGATGTTCATGAGAGATGTAGGCAGAGTAAAGGATGCTCTTTCAAGAATGAATTATTCACCTCTCGGCTGCTGTGCTCTTGCCGGAACGACATATTCCACAGACAGAATGATGACTGCAAAGGCTCTCGGATTTGACGGTATTATGCTCAATTCTCTTGACGGTGTTTCAGACAGAGATTACTGTATTGAGCTTATGAGTGCATTTTCAACAATTATGATGCACCTTTCCCGTTTTTCGGAGGAGGTCATACTCTGGTCCAGCTGGGAGTTCAAATTCGTAGAGCTTGATGATGCCTATACCACAGGTTCAAGCATAATGCCTCAGAAAAAGAATCCCGATATGGCTGAACTTGTAAGAGGTAAGACGGGCAGAGTTTACGGTGACCTTTTTGCTCTTCTGACGACTCTCAAGGGACTTCCTCTTGCATACAACAAGGATATGCAGGAAGACAAAGAAGCTGTATTTGACAGTATAGAGACAGTCAAAAAGTGTCTTTCAATATTTATTCCCATGATAGATACCATGAAGCCTATCCCCGAAAATATGAAAAAGGCTGCTCAGAACGGCTTTATAAATGCCACTGACCTTGCTGACTATCTTGTAGGAAAAGGACTTCCTTTCAGAGCTGCTTACAAAATAGTAGGTCAGATAGTAGGCTTCTGTGTACAGAATAAAACAATACTTGAAGATATACCTCTTGAAAAATATAAAGAATTTGACGGGCATTTTGAAGAAGACCTCTATAATGCCATTGACCTTACCAACTGCGTGAATCTCAGAATTTCTGCAGGCGGTACGGGAATTGAAAGTGTAAAAACACAGATATCACAGGTTAAGGAATTTATTGAAAATGAAAAAGGTATTCATTGACGGTTCTGCGGGTACGACGGGACTGCGTATTCATGAAAGACTCTCCGCGAGAGATGATATATCGGTAATAACTCTTTCAGATGAAAAAAGAAAAGACCCATTGTGCCGTAAAGAAGCCATAAACAGTGCTGATATAGCTTTTTTGTGTCTTCCCGATGATGCGGCAAGAGAAGCTGTAAGTTTTATCGAAAATGAAAACACGGTAGTAATAGATACCTCTACTGCACACAGGACAGAGCCTTATTGGGCTTACGGTTTTCCCGAACTTTCAGAAGAGCATCTTGAAAAAATAAAATCATCTAAGAGAATTGCAGTACCCGGCTGTCATGCCAGCGGATTTATAGCACTTGTATATCCTCTTGTGGAAAAAGGTGTGCTGTCTCCGGAAACTCTTCTTTCATGCTTTTCCCTTACAGGTTATTCGGGCGGCGGAAAAAAGATGATAGGTGAGTATGAAAACGGGGACAGAGATGTGCTTCTCGATGCTCCGAGAATATACGGACTTACCCAGACACACAAGCATCTGAAGGAAATGAAAGCTGTTACCGGGATAAATGAATTTCCCGTGTTTATGCCTGTTGTTGCCCCCTTTTATTCGGGAATGGCAGTAAGCATACCCTTATTTGCTTCACAGGTAAGTGCAGACATCAATGAAATCAGAAAAATTTATGAAGAAAAATATACATGGGGAATGGTTTCTTTCAAGGAGAATATTGCTGAAAACGGATTCTTATCCGCAGGAACATTTTCCTGTAAAGATACAATGACGGTCGGTGTTTACGGCAACGGGGAAAGATTTACTCTTGAAGCTGTATATGATAATCTCGGAAAAGGTGCATCAGGTGCTGCTATAGAGTGTATGAATATAGTTCTCGGAAATGCCCCCTCCTCAGGACTTACGGAGTGATAAACTATGATAAAAACAGTAGAAGGCGGCGTTTGTGCCGCAAAAGGATATAAAGCAAGCGGCATACATTGCGGTATCCGCAAGAATAAAACAAAAAGAGACCTTGCACTTATTGTAAGTGAGGTCAGAGCAAATGCAGCGGCCGTTTATACTACAAATCTTGTAAAAGGTGCACCTCTTACCGTTACTAAAAATAATATTGCTGACGGTAAGGCTCAGGCTGTTATCTGTAATTCAGGAAATGCAAACACCTGCAATGCAGACGGCATTGAAAAGGCAGAGGCTATGTGTAAGCTTCTTGGGGATAAACTCGGTATTTCCGAAAAAGATGTTGTTGTTGCATCCACAGGTGTTATCGGACAGACTCTTGATATCACACCTATAGAAAACGGCATGGATTCGCTTGTTTCCGCTCTCGGAAACAATTCGGAGGAAGCTGCAGAAGGTATTATGACAACCGATACTGTTCTTAAGGAAATAGCCGTCGAATTTACTGCCGGCGGAAAAAAATGCACAATAGGCGGTATTGCAAAGGGCTCGGGTATGATACACCCCAACATGGCAACAATGCTTGTGTTTATTACTACTGACTGTGCAATCAGCAGTGAAATGCTTGAAAAGGCACTTAAAAGTGATATCAGCGACACATTCAATATGGTAAGTGTTGACGGTGATACCTCTACAAATGATATGGTCTGTGTTCTTGCAAACGGAATGGCGGAAAATGATGAAATAACCGCTGAAGGCGATGATTTTACAGCATTTATGAAGGCACTTAACACTGTTACGGTATATCTTTGCAGATGTATTGCAGGAGACGGTGAAGGTGCAACAAAGCTTCTTGAATGTAAAGTCAGCGGTGCAAAAACAAAGGAAACAGCTAAAACCGTGGCAAAGAGTGTAATATGCTCATCTCTTACAAAGGCCGCCATGTTCGGTGCAGATGCAAACTGGGGCAGAGTTCTCTGTGCTATAGGTTATTCCGGTGCGGATGTGGATGTAAATAAAATCGATGTTTCATTTACGTCTCCCAAGGGAACTGTAGATGTATGTAAAGACGGTGCAGGCATTCCTTTCTCGGAAGAAATAGCAAAAGAAATTCTTCTCCAGAAAGAGATTGAAATAAATGTAAAACTCAATGACGGTGATTTTGAGTCAACTGCATGGGGTTGTGATCTTACTTATGATTATGTTAAAATAAACGGCGATTACAGAACATAAGAAAGGAATATGATATGGATATTTCAAATTCAAGCCGTGCAGAGGTTCTTGTAGAGGCACTTCCTTATATTCTTAAATATACAGGAAAGGTTCTTGTTGTAAAATACGGCGGAAATGCTATGATAAACGGTGAACTGAAGGATTCCGTTATGAGAGATATGGTACTTCTCAATCTCATTGGCGTAAAAGTCGTTCTTGTTCACGGAGGCGGTCCCGAAATTACGGAAATGCTCGCAAAGGTCGGCAAGGAAACTCTTTTTGTGGACGGACTTCGTGTTACCGATGAAGAAACAGCACAGATAGTACTCATGGTACTTGCAGGTAAGATAAACAAAGGTCTTGTGAACCTCATTGAACAAAAAGGCGGCAAGGCTATCGGTCTTTCAGGTGTCGACGGACACATGATAGAAGCTGAAAAGAAAAACGAAAAACTCGGTTTTGTCGGCAATATAACGAATGTAAATCCCGAAATAATCTGTGATGCTCTTGAAAAAGGATATATCCCCATAATTTCAACGGTCGGTTGTGATAAAGAGGGGAATATATATAATATTAACGCAGATACTGCTGCGGCAAAAATTGCGGGTGCTCTCGGTGCGGAAAGTCTTATTTCCATGACGGATATCAGCGGTATACTGAAGGATAAAAATGACCCTTCATCTCTCATATCCGCATTAAGTATAAAGGAAGCCGAAGCACTTATGGCTGACGGCACTATAAAAGACGGTATGATACCGAAAACTCAGTGCTGCATTGATGCAATAAACTGGGGTGTAAAAAAAGTATTTATAATCGACGGCAGAGTTCCTCATTCCATCCTTATCGAAACTCTTACAAATGAAGGCATGGGAACGATGTTTACGGCAGGTGATATTGATGAGTGATATAAAAGCACTTGATAAAGAATATATAGCAAATACTTATGCGAGATTTCCCCTTGAAATCGTCAAAGGAAAGGGTTCTCTTGTCTATGATGAAAACGGAGGGGAGTATATTGATCTCGGTTCGGGTATTGCTGTTACGGCTTTCGGCATCGCTGATGATGAATGGGCAAATGCTGTTTCTCTTCAGGCAGGTACATTGCAGCACACATCCAATCTCTATTATTCTTCCCCTTGTGTAAAACTTGCACAGATGCTTTGCGAAAAAACGGGAATGAAAAAAGTCTTTTTCTCAAATTCAGGTGCAGAGGCAAATGAATGTGCTATTAAAACCGCAAGAAAATATGCTTTTGAAAAAAAAGGTTCTGAATACTTCAATATAATTACCCTTAAAAACAGCTTCCACGGAAGAACCGTTACAACTCTTGCCGCAACGGGACAGGAGGTTTTTCATAAGGATTTTCTTCCCCTTACAGAAGGCTTTTTATATGCTGACGTCAATGACTGTGACGGTATAAAAAACATGGTTGCCGAAAACAAGGTCGCTGCCATTATGATTGAATGTGTTCAGGGGGAAGGCGGAGTAGCTGCACTCAATAAGGAATTTGTAAAGACAGTAGCAGATATCTGTGAAAAGGAAGATATCATACTTATATGTGATGAGGTTCAGTGCGGCAACGGAAGATGCGGTGAGCTTTACTGTTATATGAATTACGGTATCACTCCCGACATCGTCTCAACCGCAAAGGGACTTGGCGGAGGACTTCCTCTCGGTGCCACACTTATGGGCGAAAAAACAAAAGCTGTGCTCGGTGCTTCCGATCACGGTTCTACCTTCGGCGGAAATCCCGTATGCTGTGCAGGTGCTCTCAGTATTCTTTCAAGAATTGATGAAAAACTTCTTGAAGGCGTAAAAGCAAAGTCAGAATATATTTTCAATGAACTTGAAGGAGCCCCCGGAGTAAAAAGTGTCAGCGGTATGGGGCTTATGATAGGCATAGAAACCGAAAAGAATGCTGCAGATGTAATAAATGAATGTATGTCAAACGGTGTGCTTGTTCTTAAAGCAAAAACAAAGGTCAGACTTCTTCCCGCACTCAACATTCCCGATGAGCTGCTTAAAAAAGCAGTTGCAGTATTAAAAAAAGCTTGTGAGGTATAATTATGACTCTTAAAGGCAGAGATTTTTTAACACTTTTAGATTTTACTCCCGCTGAAATAGAATATCTTCTTGATTTATCTGCAGAATTAAAGGAAAAAAAGAAAAACGGAATTCTTCATGATGAATTAAGAGGAAAGAATGTTGCTCTTATTTTTGAAAAGACCAGCACCCGTACAAGGTCAAGCTTTGAAGTAGCTGCACATGATCTGGGTATGGGAACTACTTATCTTGACCCTTCAGGCTCTCAGATAGGTAAAAAAGAAAGTATTGCCGATACCGCAAGGGTTCTTGCTGGTATTTTTGACGGTATTGAATACAGAGGTTACGGTCAGGAAATAGTTGAAGAGCTTGCAGATTATTCAGATGTGCCTGTATGGAACGGACTTACCAATGAATATCATCCCACACAGATACTTGCAGACCTTCTTACCATAAGAGAGCATTTCGGCAGACTTAAAGGTATAAAGTTTGTGTATATGGGGGATGCCCGTTATAATATGGGAAATTCTCTTATGATAGGCTGTGCTAAGATGGGACTTGATTTTACAGCCTGTGCTCCTGCAAAGTATTTTCCGTCGAAAGAGCTTATAGAAAAGTGCGAGGACATTGCCAAGGAAACCGGTGCAGGTCTTCATTTTGTTGAAGACCCGGCAGAAGCTGTAAAAGGTGCGGATGTAATTTGTACTGATGTATGGGTATCCATGGGTGAACCTATAGAAGTATGGGAGGAAAGAGTAAAAGAGCTTACTCCCTATCAGGTAAATAAAGAAAAAATGGATATTGCAGGTAAGGATTGCATCTTTATGCATTGTCTTCCTTCATATCATGATCACAAAACCGCTGTCGGCAAAGAAATGGGAGAAAAGTTCGGTATGGAGGCTTTTGAAGTTACAAATGATGTCTTTGAAAGTGAAGCATCGGTAGTTTTTCAGGAAGCAGAAAACCGTATGCATACCATAAAGGCAGTTATGCTTGCCACATTAAAGTAAATCCTGATGTTTTGTCTTGAAACACAACTTCCCGTAAATGTTTTTCACATCACGGGGAGTTGTGCTTATAATCTTTAAGGTATGTTCGTCACAGCGAAAGCTCCGCATAATCTAATTGACAAAAAAACCGTCGCAGAGTGTTCTGTGACGGTTTTTTTTCGGGATAAGAGTTAATTAATGAAAATTATATGAATATGAAAGCTTTATATTAAGTATTGAATGGTTTATTGTTGTTTCAGTTGTCAGTTACAGCCGCATCCGCAGTTGTTCTGATTGCATCCGCAGTTGTTCTGGTTGCAGCATCCGTTGTTGTCGCCTGTAAGAACGAGGATAAGGATGATGAAAAGAATCCAGTAACTGTTGCATCCGTTGTTACCAAAAAACATTTGCCTGACCTCCTTTCGCACCTCCCATTACATACTATGTGAGAACACGAAAAGAGTGACAAATTATAATTTATCCCGGAGGCCAGGTGAAGTCTCTTCCGCCGAGGAGGTGGAAGTGGATGTGATGAACAGTCTGTCCTGCACTTTCACCGCAGTTGTTTACTACCCTGAAGCCGTTTTCAAGTCCCTGAGATTTTGCTATTTCAGGGATTTTTTTAAAGATGTGAGCGATAACGGAGCTGTTTTCTTCAGTTATGTCATAAGCCCACTTTATGTGTTCCTTCGGAATTACGAGAATATGAACGGGAGCTTGCGGGTCAAGGTCCTTGAAGGCGAGGATTTTTTCGTCCTCATAAACCTTTGTTGAGGGGATATCACCGCTTGCAATTTTACAGAAAATGCAATCCATTGTTTTTCCTCCTTGAATTTTGCAGTATGTAAATTAATTATTTTATCATTGCACCGACAATTTCCGAAACAGCAGCAAGTGCTTCTCCGATTTTTGTTATGTCCTTGCCGCCTGCCATTGCTGAGTCGGGTTTTCCTCCGCCTGCACCGCCGGCATATTTTGCAGTTTCTCTTACGATATTACCTGCGTGTGCACCCTTTGAAATTGCATTCTTGCCGCAGGCACAAGCGAATGAACAGGTACCTTTTTCGCTGTTTTTGCCTGCAACGACGATAACCGTATCATCAGATTTTGAAGAGTCAAGCATGGTTCTCAGTGCATTTGCATCTGATTCGCCAAGGTCAGCGGTAAGTACCTTTATACCTGCGAATTCGCCTGCTGTTGCAAATAAGTCTGCCGCTTTTGCAGAAGCAAGTTCGGCATTCAGCTTTTCTATAGTCTTATCTTTTACTTTAAGCTCGTTTGAAAGGGTAGTTGCTTTATCGGTAACAGCTGAAGCGGAGCATTTGAGAACAGCTGCAGTCTTAAGAAGTGTATTGTTAATTTCATTTACATAGCTTAATGCATTAAGACCTGTTACGGCTTCAATTCTTCTTACACCTGATGCTACGGAGCTTTCGGAAATAATTTTGAACATACCGATTTTACCTGTGTTTTCTGTATGTGTACCGCCGCAAAGCTCAAGTGAGAAACCGCCGGCATTGACAACTCTTACGGTTTCACCGTATTTCTCGCCGAAAAGTGCCATAGCACCCATTGCCTTAGCTTCAGCAAGTGTCTTTTCGGCACTTTCTACGGGAAGGGCAGAGAGAATTACAGAGTTTACTTCATTTTCAATCTTTGTAATTTCTTCTGTTGTAAGAGCGGAGAAATGTGTGAAGTCAAAACGCATTACACTTTCATTTACAAGCTGACCTGCCTGCTCAACATGAGAGCCGAGAGCGTTACGCAGAGCTGCCTGAAGAAGATGGGCAGAGGTGTGATTTCTCTTTACGGCTTCTCTGAAATTCCTGCAAACGAGGGTATCTGCTTCTTCTCCTTTTGTGACAATACCTGCTTCAACTGTGCCCTTATGGAAGAAAATACCGCCGTTATTCTTTGTTGTGTCTGTTACCTTAAAGGTGAAATTGCCGTTTGTAATTTTACCGTGGTCACCGCACTGTCCGCCGCTTTCTGCATAAAAAGAGGTGGAATCAAGAATAAGAACAGCTTCTTCGCCTTCTCCGATATTGTCTGCGGTTTCGCCGTCGGATGTGAGGATTGCAAGAATTCTACCCTTACCTTCGGTGTTTTCATAGCCTGTGAATACCGTCTCGGGGATTCCCTTAAGTGAAGCAGAAGAATTTTTCCATGCATCTGCACCGGCATCCTTACGGGCATTTCTTGCAGTTTCTTTCTGAATCTTTATAAGAGCATTGAATCTTTCCTCATCAACGCTCATTCCCTTTTCTTCAAGAATTTCTCTTGTCAGGTCAAGAGGGAAGCCGAAGGTATCGGAAAGCTTGAATGCATCGTCACCGCTTAATACTTTACCGTCGCAGGAAGAAATCATATCTTCGAGAAGACGCAGACCCGAGTCAATAGTCCTGTTGAAGTTTTCTTCTTCAATGGCAATAATTTTAAGAATGTAATCTTTCTTTTCCGTAAGCTGAGGATAAGCAGAACCGCTTTCCTTGATAACTGTTTCACATACCTCGCTGAGAAAGGGTCTTTCAATGCCGAGAAGTCTTCCGTGACGGGCAGCACGTCTCAGGAGTCTTCTGAGAACATAGCCTCTGCCTTCGTTGGAGGGCATGACACCGTCGGAAATCATCATGGTCGTGCTTCTGATATGGTCTGTTACAACGCGAAGAGAAACGTCGCTCTTTTCATTTTCGTGATATTTTACACCTGCAATTTCCATTATGTGCTTCATAATGTTCTGAATGGTGTCAACCTCAAAAAGATTTGCAACGCCCTGAGAAATACAGGCAAGTCTTTCAAGTCCCATACCTGTGTCAATGTTGGGATTTTTAAGACGGGTGTAATTGCCGTTGCCGTCGTTTTCAAACTGAGTGAAAACAAGGTTCCAGAATTCAACGAAGCGGTCGCAGTCGCAGCCTACCTTGCAGTCGGGACTGCCGCAGCCGTTTTCAATGCCTCTGTCAAAGTATATTTCGGAACAGGGACCGCAGGGACCTGCACCGTGTTCCCAGAAATTGTCCTCTTTTCCGAGTCTTACAATTCTGTCGGGGGATACTCCTACTTCTTTTGTCCAGATGTCAAAAGCTTCGTCATCTTCATGGAAAATGCTTACCCATAATTTATCAACAGGCATTTCCATAACTTCTGTACAGAATTCCCATGCCCATTTTGTTGCTTCGTGCTTGAAATAATCACCGAAGGAGAAGTTGCCGAGCATTTCAAAGAATGTACCGTGACGGGAAGTCTTTCCGACTCTTTCAATGTCGGGTGTTCTGATACATTTCTGGCAGGTGGTGACTCTTTTTGCGGGCGGTGTAACTTCACCCGTAAAATATTTTTTCATAGGTGCCATGCCTGCATTGATAAGAAGAAGACTCTTGTCTCCCTGGGGAATAAGAGAAAAACTGGGAAGTCTCATGTGTTCTTTTGATTCAAAAAATCTGAGATATTTTTCTCTTATCTCATTAAGTCCTGTCCATTCCATTTTTTTCACTGTCCTTTTATCAAAATATATTTTTACCGAAACAAAAAAAGATACCTGTCACTTCTTCGGGACGGCTGTTGCCGCGGTACCACCCGAATTGTGCCAAGCACCTCTCAACATCCTTTAACGCAGAAATTACGCAGAATTCATCACTCTGTTGCCGTACAGGGGCACGGTGTTGACTGACTTTTGAAACTCGCACCTCACGTTTCATCTCTGAAAAAGTCACTGTTAACACTCATCTGTACCATAGCAAATTATATTACAGATGAAAGTATATTGTTTTTTTTCTGTTTTGTCAACCTGAATATTCAAAAATGGCAGAAAAACCTATTTCAGGAGCATTCATATCTCTGAGATATCCGTCTTTTGTAAAGGAGACTGTGACGGAAGTGCCGTCAATTGTAAGTTCAGCTTCAAAACAGTCTTCCTTTTCGGTAAAACAACCGTGATTTGTAAATACCGCCGTCTTTATTGTCCGTGTCAGAATATTCAGCAGGGAAGTGTCCTCTATCTGTGTGTCGGGGATTTCATCCGGCACACCGAAAACATTTATATTGTATCCGTTTTCTGTGGTTTTCACGGAGAATCCGGACAACTCTTTTGGTTTTGTAAAAGCAATTTCGATATCTTCATAAGTTCTGCAGATGATATCGGCTTCAAAACTCTTTTCCCCTTTAGTCGCCGTCATGTGAACGGAAAACGCCCTTTCAGGGAAAAACTCTTTTGTATGTACTTCCTTTTCGCAGGCACTGAGAAGACCTGTGAGAATAAAAATTATAATAAATACCGAAATGCTTGTTTTTTTCACATTATCACTTTCCCGATAAAATTATCGAAAGAGCCTCTGAAATACAATCGGTTATTTTTGCCGTTGTTGCAGAAAAAGCTGTATGTTTCTTTTCTGCCGTTTCGCCTGCAAGTCCGTGTATGTAGGAAGCCAGGATACCTGCATCGCTGCTGCAAAGTCCCTGTGCGGCAAATGAAACTGCAATACCTGTGAGAAGGTCTCCGCTGCCGCCCCTTGAAAGTGCAGATGAACCTGTGGGATTTATAAATACCTGCCCGTCTGCCGTTGCTATAACGGTGTTTGCCCCTTTGAGAAGCACCGAAGCACCGCAAGTTTCTGCAAAAGTGAGAGCAGTGTTAATGCGGTCGCTGTTGATTTCAGCTATGCTTTTTCCCGTAAGTCTTGACATTTCTCCCGGATGAGGTGTCAGCAGTATATCTGCCTGTGACTCTTTCAATATATCTATATTACGGGAAATTATATTTATTCCGTCCGCATCTATAATTAATCTGCCTTTGTAATTTTTTATGATTTCTTTTACAAGATTTTGAGCTCCCTCATCGGTTCCCAGTCCCGGACCTATGGCAATGGCAGAGAAATTATCAAGACTGTTTTTTATTTCCTCAAAGGCGTCGGTTGAAAAGCCCCCGTTTCTGTCTGAAGACAGCGGATGAAAAACACATTCCGTAAGATGTGCCGTTACGGTAGAGTATATTCTGTCGGGAAAAGCAAAATATGTAAGTCCTGCTCCCGATGAAAGACAGCCCTTTACTGCAATTATACCTGCCCCCGGCATTTTATAGCTTCCCGCAATAATAAGTGCTTTCCCGAAGGTGCCTTTGTTGGAATCATACGGACGGCAGGGGAGCATATCTCTTATTTCTGTTTTCGTTTTTGCCTGTATTCCTTTTGATTGGACTGAAAAGCCTATGGGAATTACGGTGGTTTTGCCGCACATATCACTAAACGGTTTATATATATGCTCTTTTTTATAACAGAGCATTGAAAGTGTTTCGTCTGCCCTGAAACAGTCCCCCGTGTCGGAATTTCCGAAACTGAGCCCCGAAGGAATATCCACCGCTATTCTTACGGCTTCTGAGGAATTTGCACAAAAGAAAAGTTTTTTTATGTTTTCGGGTAAAACACCCTTAAAGCCGATACCAAAAACGGCATCAACTATGATGTCTGCATTGTTTATAACAGAGATAATGCTTTTTGTTACCGTGCTTCCGTCATAAATTTCAACTTCACCTTCAATTTTTTCTCTGTTATTTTGCGATAATTTATCCGAGGGGGAGTTGAATGCACATATTACGCTGACATTTTTCCCTGCCTGAAAAAGTCCTCTTGCAATTACAAAGCCGTCACCGCCGTTTTTTCCTTTACCGCAGATGATGACAATGCTTTTGCTGTCAGGATAGTTGTTATATATGTGTTTTGCACAGCCCATACCTGCATTTTCCATCATTTCTTCATAAGGCAGCCCGTTTTCATTTGCACTGTTTTCTTCTTTTCGGATTTCATCGGGTGTAAGTATCAGCATATCGGTATTCTCCTTTGAGCGTTGTAAGTTCAGTTTATCACAATATTATATAAAATACAAGAAGCCGTCATAAGACAGCTTCCCGTAAATTATAAACTATTGCGTTTTTCAATTTCTTCATCGAGTATTTTTGCCGCTGCGGCAATGCATTTTTCACAGGGGCGTGAGGCATAATATTCAGCAGTTCGGTCTTCTGCTACGGGAGAATATTCATAATCTCCGATGCCCAGAAGCTCACGGCATATATAAGTGCCGAATATATCTGAAAATTTATTTGCCATGCCTGCCACAAGTGCATAATGCTCTGTTTTGAAAGACTTGTCTTCGATGTTGTCATAACCCCAAAGACAGCCTGCTGCAAGTGATATGCCGCTTACGGCACCGCATACTTCACGAAGCCGTCCGAGTCCTCCTCCGAAAGAAGAAGACATTCTGAGGGCAGTTTTTTCATCAATTCCCGTAACATCGGAAAAAGCAGTGAATACTGCCTGAGAACAGTTGCATCCGTTACGGAAAAGCTCAACAGCCTTCTGCTCGTGAAAAGTCATTTCTTATGCCTTGCCTACAGAACCGAAGAGTTCCATCTTTTCCTTTACTGTAGCCTTGATTGCATCAACGCCGGGAGCAAGAAGCTTTCTGGGATCAAATCCCTTACCCTGAAGGTCTTTGCCGTCTTCAATATACTTTCTTGTAGCTGCAGCAAATGTGAGCTGACATTCTGTATTAACATTTATTTTTGAAACGCCGAGAGAAATAGCTTTCTTGATCATTTCTTCGGGGATACCTGTGCCGCCGTGAAGAACGAGGGGCATTGTACCTGTCTGTTCCTGAATCTTTGCAAGTACGTCAAAATTAAGACCTGCCCAGTTTTCGGGATATTTGCCGTGGATGTTACCGATACCTGCAGCAAGCATTGTAACACCGAGGTCTGCAATCATCTTGCACTCCATGGGGTCAGCAACTTCACCGCTGCCTACAACGCCGTCTTCTTCACCGCCGATAGCACCGACTTCTGCTTCTACGGAAACACCCTTAGCCTCAGCGTCAGCGATGATCTGCTTTGTCTTCTCTATATTTTCATCAATAGCATAGTGAGAACCGTCGAACATTACGGATGAGAAACCTGCATTCATTGCAGCATAAGCTCCGTCGAAAGAGCCGTGGTCAAGGTGAAGAGCAACGGGAACTGTGATGCCGAGAGTTTCAATCATTCCGTTTACCATACCTACGATGGTGTTGTAACCACACATATATTTACCTGCACCTTCGGATACACCGAGAATAACAGGGGAGTTCAGTTCCTGTGCAGTGAGAAGGATTGCCTTTGTCCATTCAAGATTGTTGATGTTGAACTGACCGACTGCGTATTTGCCGGCTTTTGCCTTGTTGAGCATTTCTTTTGCTGATACTAACATTGTTTTCAACCTCCGTTAAAATTATAACATTATAATTATACTGTAAATTCAGGAAAATGCAAGTTTTTTTTGAATATAAGATAATAACACTTTCAATGTAATTTTCAGCATAATAAAATTTGTTGCATATTACTGCTGTTTTATGGTAAAATTAAAGTTAATTTTAAGAGTAACACTATAGTATACTGCAAAATGAGGTGAGGGAAAGTGTTCGGCTTTGTTGTTGCAAATTCCGAAAAGCTTACTGATGAACAGAGAATAAGATACCGTGCAGTTTATTGCGGACTTTGTGATGACCTCGGGCATGACAGAGGTTTCTCTTATCGTCTTGCTTTGACTTATGACCTTGTTTTTCTTGCTATTGTTCTTTCTGCAGCCGAGGGAGAGGAATATTCTGAAAGAATCGGGAAATGTCCCGTTTATCCCACAAAAAAGCGTAAATATCTCAGAAATAAGTATACGGCTTATGCTGCTGATATGAATATTGCCCTTGCTTATTATAAATTTCTTGATGACTGGCACGATGACAGGTCATATAAAGCATTGATGATGGCAAAAAAACTGCAGAAAGAAACACAGAGAATTGCGGAGAAATATCCCCGCCAGTGTTCCGTAACGGAAAAATGCCTGAAAGAGCTTTCTGATATTGAAAAAAATAATGTTCTTATTCCCGATGTGCCTGCAGCTGTTTTCGGGAAACTTTTAGGTTCAGTTTTTGCCTGTACCGATGACCCTTTGAAATCGTATCTTTATGATTTCGGTTTTGCACTCGGAAAATTTATATATATTCTCGATGCGGCAGAGGATTTGAAAAGTGACATCAGAAAAAAGAGTTATAATCCTTTTATCAGATACAGTATAAATGATATTGAACCCATACTTCACATGACAATGGCTGAATGTGTTGAAAAATACAGAGCCTTACCCGTGAAGCAGGACAGGGAGATAATAGAAAATATTCTTTTCTCGGGGATATGGACATCTTATGAATCGGGAAAGAAAGGAAACAGACGGTGAATAACGATCCTTATAAAATTCTCGGTGTGTCTCCGACGGCTTCCGAGGACGAGGTAACAAAAGCATACAGGCGTCTTGCAAAAAAATATCATCCCGACCTCAATCCCGGTGATGAGACTGCCGCCCGGAAAATGAGTGAAATTAATGCGGCTTATGATATGATTAAAAACGGTTATAAGCCCGGGCAAACAGGCGGTACTTCACATGGAACGGGCAATCCCTTTTCAGGCGGAGAACCCTTCGGCGGTTTCAGATGGTATACTTACACAGGGGCTTCAGGCTCTTCTTCGGGGGATGATGCCGCAAGAATGGAATCTGTCAGAGTGCTTATCAATAACGGCAGATTTCAGCAGGCTCTGTCTATTCTTTCGGTTATCGGTACAAGAAATGCACGCTGGTATTATTTCAGTGCTGTTGCAAACTACGGTGCAGGAAACAGGATGACAGCTCTTGAACATGCAAGGATAGCCTGTGAAAAAGAACCCTTCAATGATGATTACAGAGAACTTTATGATAGAATGAGCGGTGCGGGAAATGCTTATTATGAAGAAAGCCGTACCTACGGAAGACCGCATTTCCGCATATCAAAGCTTTGTTGGTGGTGCTGTATTGCTGATTTCTTATGCTCGCTTTTCGGTTGCTGCGGTAACGGTTATTCACCATATTTCTTTTGCATATAAAGAGAGGTAAAAAATGGATAAATTTATAAGTAAAATTTACAGATTCATGTACGGCAGATACGGGTTTGATCAGCTGAGCCGTTTTCTGATGTTTGCAGGACTTATAATGGCAGTGCTTTGCATGTTCCTGCGTTTTCTTCCCACCCATATTCCGTATTATATCTGCTCATTTCTTAATACATTTTTCTATGTCTTTGCATTTTACAGAATTCTTTCAAGAAACATCTCAAAAAGAACTCTTGAAAATGAAAGATATCTTCGTTTACGCGATAAGGTGTTCCCCATGTTTGAGGAGCGAGCAAAGAGCATGAGAGACAGAAATTATATCTATAAAAAATGTCCCAAGTGTTCCGCAAAGCTCAGATTAAGAAGAATAAAAGGTAAGCACATAACAAAATGTCCGAAGTGCGGACTGAAATTCAACGTCAGGGTTTTTATCGAGTATAAAGACACGGGCAACACACAGGGGTATTATTAAAAAATAAATTAAAAATAAATTTCCGCCCATTTTTTACTTTTTTCTATTGTGCGGGAATTATTTTTGTGTTAATATGTAGCATGCAACATATTAAGGAGAGATAATATGCAGGATAAAAAGCATTTAGGACCTCTGATAAAGCTTCTTAATAAAGAATTTGAACAGCTGCACGCTGAGAAAGCAAAGAGCATGGGACTTACTCCCGCACAGCTTTTTGTTATGCATTATATTGCAATGCATCAGGGACAGAGTATCTGTCAGCGTGACATTGAAAAACAGTTCGACCTTTCTCACCCCACCGTATCGGGAATAATTTCCCGTCTTCAGGCAAAGGGTTTCATTGACTGCTGTTCAGATATGAATGACAGACGTTTTAAGAGTATTGTCATAACTGATAAGGCGAAAAGCTGTGAAGAGGAAATGAAAATGCATATTGAGGAATATGAACGACAACTGGTAAAAGGCTTTTCATCTGAAGAAAAGGAACAGCTTATTGATTTTATCAGGAGACTTCTTGTAAATATTGATGCTGATATATGTGACAGAAATAAGGAGGAATGAGAATGTTAAAATTACTTCTCGGCTGTATCAGGGAATATAAAAAACAGACTATACTTACACCTGTTTTTATGATAGGAGAGGTTGTCTGTGAATGTATTATTCCCGTGATAACGGCAAGACTTATCAATTCAATAAATGCAGGCTGTGAAATGGCAGATATTGTAAAATACGGTGTTCTGCTTGTTCTTATGGCGTTTACTTCACTTGCCTTCGGTGTACTTGCAGGTAAAACTGCGGCTACTGCGTCTGCAGGATTTGCGAAAAATCTGAGACACGATATTTTCTATAAAATTCAGGATTTTTCCTTTTCCAATATTGACCGTTTCAGTACATCATCGCTTGTAACAAGACTTACTACAGACATTACGAATGTGCAGATGGCTTTTATGATGATTATAAGAACAGCAGTAAGAGCCCCTCTTATGCTGATTTTTGCCACGGTTATGTCTGCTGTGGTAGGAAAAAAACTCAGTCTCATTTTCGTCTGCATCGCACCTGCTCTTGCAATAGGACTTCTGACTATAGGACTTGATGCATTGCCGAGATTCAGAAAGGTATTCAAAAAATATGATAAGCTTAACAATTCCGTACAGGAAAACATCAAAGGAATGCGGGTTGTCAAGAGCTTTGTAAGAGAAGAATATGAAAAGAAAAAATTTGCCGACGCTTCCGAGGACATAAGGAATGACTTCACAAGGGTTGAAAGAATTGTCGTTCTCAACGGTCCTCTCATGCAGATTGCAATGTATACCTCAATGCTTCTGATTTCCTTCTTTACGGCAAAACTGGTTGTTTCCACAGGCGGTACATATCTTGATGTGGGCACTCTTTCAAGTATGATAACCTATTCCATGCAGGTTCTCATGTCACTGATGATGCTTTCCATGATTTTTGTTATGATAACCATGGCTATAGCATCTACCAAGAGAATTACGGAAGTTCTGACGGATGTGCCCGATATCAGGGAAAAAGCCGACCCTGTACGCGAAGTAAAGGACGGCAGCATTGATTTCAATAATGTAAGCTTCAAATATTCAAAAACTGCAGGCAGCTTTGCACTTCAGGATATTAATGTTCATATCGGTGCAGGTGAGACCGTTGGTATAATCGGCGGAACGGGTTCAAGTAAGACCAGTCTTATACAGCTTATTTCCCGTCTTTATGATGTAAGTGAAGGCGAGGTTCTCGTAGGCGGTGTGGATGTACGTGATTACGGTATAAAAGAACTCAGAGATGCCGTTTCCGTGGTGCTTCAGAAAAATGTTCTTTTTTCGGGAACCATTAAGGAAAATCTTCGCTGGGGGGACCCCGATGCTACCGATGAGGAAATTGAAAGAATATGTAAGCTGTCTCAGGCAAGTGAATTTATTGAAAGCTTCCCCGACAAGTATGATACTTTCATTGAACAGGGCGGTGCCAATGTTTCGGGCGGTCAGAAGCAGAGACTTTGTATCGCAAGAGCACTTCTCAAAAAGCCGAAAATACTCATCCTTGATGACTCCACCTCGGCAGTTGATACCAAGACAGATGCTCTTATCAGAAAGGCATTCCGTGAGGAGATTCCAGGTACTACCAAGATAATAATTGCTCAGAGAATTTCTTCGGTAGAAGAAGCTGATAAAATAATCGTTATGAACAACGGATTTATTGATGGTATGGGTACTCATGAAGAGCTGCTGAAAACCAATGATATTTATAAAGAGGCATATACTATACAGACAAAGGCAGGTGACGACGGTGAGTAAAAAGAGTAAAAGACCCGAAATGGGTGCGGGTGGTCCTCCCGTAAGGGGGATTGACCCTAAGATTCTTTTAAGACTTATTAAACTTCTTATACACGATTACCCCGTGCATATTATTATCGCCGTTGTCTGTATAATTGTTTCTGCGGTAGTAGGCGTTATGCCTGCAATTTATATTGAAAACATCACATCTATTATTGTTGACGGACTTGAAATTGCAAAGACCGCATCCTTTTCTGATGCATGGCAGGCAGTTATTCCCGAGGTCATATCGGCACTTGTAACAATGATATGTATTTATGCCGTGGGGCTCATTGCATCCACTCTTCAGCAGCAGCTTGTCGCCATTGCAACTCAGGGCTTTCTTGACAAGATGCGTAAAAGAATGTTTGAAAAAATGCAGGATCTTCCCGTAAAATTCTTTGATGCAAACAATCACGGCGATATAATGAGCTATTATACAAATGATATAGATACTCTCCGCCAGCTTATTTCTCAGGGTATTCCCAGTATCATATCTGCTGTCGTAACACTCATGTTCCTTGTATGTGTCATGATGTACTTCAGTGTTTCTCTGATGGTGGTTGTAATTGTCGGTGTTATCGCCATGTTCAGGGTGACAAAGTTTGTCGGCGGAAATTCCGCAAAATATTTTATGCAGCAGCAGAAGGCTGTCGGTAAAATGGAAGGCTTTGTTGAAGAAATGATGAACGGACAGAAGGTCGTGAAGGTATTTAACCACGAAGAAGCCGCAAAGAAGGACTTTGACAAAGTAAATGAAGAACTTTTTCAAAATGTTGAAAAGGCACATATCTTCGCTAATGTATTCGGACCTATAATGAATAACATCGGTAACATTCTTTATGTCGTAACTGCTTTTGCAGGCGGTATTCTCATTGTTTCCGACGGACTTCTTCTTAATGTGTCCATAGAAAATATTTTTGCACACGGCAGTATTGTGGCACCTCTTGCAATTTCCGTTGTTGCTTCATATCTCGGTATGACAAAACAGTTTACGGGTATGGTGAATCAGGCATCACAGCAGATAAACTCCATTGCAATGGCAATGGCGGGTGCAGGCAGAGTTTTCTCTCTTATTGACCGCGAAAAAGAGATTGATGACGGGTATGTAACTCTTGTAAATGCAAAAATAGAAAACGGCGAAATAATTCCCTGCGAGGAGCATACGGGTCATTGGGCTTGGCGTCATCCTCACTCTGCCGACGGCTCTGTTACTTATACTGAGCTTAAGGGTGATGTGGTGCTTGACGGTGTGGATTTTCAGTATGAAGAAGGAAAGCCCGTACTTCATGATGTTTCACTTTATGCAAAGCCCGGTCAGAAGGTTGCTTTTGTCGGTGCTACCGGTGCAGGTAAGACCACCATTACAAATCTTATTAACCGTTTTTATGATATTGCAGACGGTAAAATAAGATATGACGGAATAAATATCAATAAGATAAAAAAAGCAGATCTCAGACGAAGCCTCGGCATTGTTCTGCAGGATACCAACCTTTTTACCGGTACTGTCATGGACAATATCCGTTACGGAAAGCTGGATGCAACGGATGAAGAATGTATAAAAGCGGCAAAACTTGCAAATGCCCATGATTTTATAATGAGACTTCCCGACGGATATAATACAGAGCTTACCTCCAACGGTGCAAATCTTTCTCAGGGCCAGCGTCAGCTTCTCTCCATTGCCCGTGCCGCAGTTGCCGACCCGCCCGTTATGATTCTTGATGAAGCAACATCATCAATAGATACAAGAACAGAGCTTCTTGTACAAAGAGGTATGGACGCTCTCATGAAGGACAGAACCGTATTTGTTATTGCTCACCGTCTCTCAACAGTCAGAAATTCCGATGCAATTATGGTGCTTGACCACGGCAGAATAATAGAAAGAGGCGACCACAACGACCTCATAGCCCAGAAAGGCACTTACTATAAACTCTATACAGGTGCATTCGAGCTTGAATAAACGAAAAACGGCAGTTCTTATG